>NZ_JBICXM010000019.1:0-158961 GCF_043200235.1 Streptomyces sp. NPDC048441 | reverse complement strand
ACCCGATACCTGCGTGAGCCCGGACGTCGCAAAGGGAACAGTCTGCCTAGAACAGAATGAAAACATGTGTGAAATGATGTCAGAACACAAGTAACCCTCTGAAGGTCCTCTTGGGCGGCTCGGACGGCGCCGTGCCAGACAGGTACTTACGAACCGTCTTGCGGTCCAGCCCTCGTCTCCTTGGCCACCTCCGCCAGGCTCACCGCCCCGGACTCCAACAGGGCACGGAACCGGCGCAGTTCCAACCAGCGTTGCGGATCCAAGACCACCTGTCCGCTCTGACTTGTTCGATGGTCGGTCGAACTGTGGTGAGCTGGGCTGATCAGTTCCACTGAGACGCGATGAGGATGATCGTTCTCAGTGGTTCTGATGATTGTTGGAGCTCGTTAAGCCGTGTGCACCAGCCGGAAGGGGTGGGCTAGCGACGCTGACGGCGTCCTGCCCTACATCGCTCCGGGCGTCATCTTCGAGGGCGGCGTGGGCAAGTGGCGGTGGCGGCAGCAGGAGCCGGGGACCTGGGCGCAGCTCTTCCCTGAGCAGCGGGAGCGGCTCTCCGCGCTGGGCATCAAGGCTCCTGTGGCCCCGCCTCCCGCCCCGGCGGCAACGGCCGCGGAAAGAGGCAGAGGAAGGCGCATCAGGTGTTCCAGCGGGGCCTGGCGGTCTCGCGCAATGGGTGAAGCGGGAGGGTGCGGATCGGCCTGTACCGCGCGGTCACGCGGGGAGATCGCGGTCGACGGCGAGGCGAAGCCGGTGGTCGTGAAGCTGGGCGTGTGGACATCGAGCACCCGCGCGGGGTGCGACAAGCTCACTCAGGAGCAGTTGGATGCGCTGTGGGGATTCGCGCTGT
The DNA here is from genome assembly GCF_043200235.1 of Streptomyces sp. NPDC048441. Taxonomy (NCBI): domain Bacteria; kingdom Bacillati; phylum Actinomycetota; class Actinomycetes; order Kitasatosporales; family Streptomycetaceae; genus Streptomyces; species Streptomyces sp. NPDC048441. The sequence continues at coordinate 158,114 of NZ_JBICXM010000019.1, read as the reverse complement.
ATCAACCGTTTTGTTGCGTCAGCATGGCATTGGTCGTGCATAGCTTCAGCCCGGAGTATGTGAACCTGCAGCCTGCCGAGGAGCATTACAGCGATGCGCATCAGGAGACACCAACTTGCCGTCATGGCTGTGGCCGTGGCCGCGTTCGGGGGGCTGTGCGTCCCGAACGCGGGCGCGGACGACGAGGGCCAGTCGGCCAGCAGGGTCACAGCAATGGGGCTCAGCCTGGATGCTTCTGGGGTGTCCGGTCCCTGGCGGGAGCCCGGGGTCGCGGACACGCCGGTGTCGGCGAGCACGGTCCGGTACGCGGAGTCCGACGAAGCAGAGGCCAGCAGCGTGCCCGAGGTGCGCGGGCCTCGATGGACGTGCAACGTGGCGCCTCGCGGCAAGGTGCTCAAGTCGGGGCGTCAACTGCACACCTACGCCGCGGGCCACTGCGTGGGGCGTCCCGGCAAGATGCGCGTGGAGTACTGGTTCGACCGCTCCAGCTGGTCCGGCCCGCGGCAGTTCACGGACAGGCACCGCTACACGAGCTGGACGATCGCGCAGGCACAGGGGACCACCATCTACGCGCAGTGCGGTGTCGGTGGCACGTACGACTACAGCGCCCGCGTCAGCGGCCACGCCATCATCGGAGACGAGGTGTTCAAGACACCGACCGCGACGAGCCCCAAGGGCCGCTACAAGTGCGGCACCACGTCGCCTGCCTGAGCAGCAGCGTTCCGTTCCTGGTGGTTACCGGGTGCCGGCCATGACCTGCCCCCGGCCCACCGGCGGACTCCACCGGCAGGCGGGCAGACCGTGCAAGTCCAGGGCCGGAGGCGTCACCGGCTCTCCCAGGACGAACGTGTCGCGCTCCGCTCCCGGGACACCCGCGTCGGCGAGAGCACCGGCCGGCGTTCCGCCGCAGTACATGCCTGCGGCGGTCTCATAGCCGCCTGCTGCGGACTCCCGCCACAACCCCCACTGCTGGTGGCCGTCAGGGCAGGTCAGACAGACCATCAGCAGGTGATGGTGCAGGGGTGGCGAGATGCTGTGCACTGGCCACGGACCAGCGGCAGGCCCCGTCAGGGAAACCAGACAGTCGACCTGCGAACTGTGAACGTGACGCGACCCACAGGACCACCGCCGTCCACCACACTGCCGCACAAATCATGACACCCCGCATAACAGCTCCTCAACGAGAGATCATCCGCCCATCCTGACCCCAGCCCCAACAACAGCCCCAGCCCCAGCGCCTACCGCGGAAAGCACGGCTTCTGCCATCAGCACTCAGCAGGGGACAGACTCTGCAGGACCAGCAACCGCAGGCCCCAATCAGGGTGACCCCGGCCGTCACGCCCTTGCCGAGTTGTTGCCGCAAGGCTTGGTTGTCATGGAAGAGGGCCGCGATCGCGGTGACCGCGGTGCCGATGCTCCCGTGGGCGGCCGCAGCCGAGATCGCCGCCCACCGCACCACCTTCCGGTCGCCTCCACCTAGCTGACTGGGTCATGCTGGACTCAGAGGCGCCCTGCAACGAAGTGATCAGCACTGTAGAGATCGCCATGAAACACAAGAACGCTTCCAGCTTCGCTCTCATCGCGGCCCTCGTCCTCGGCGGCGTCGCAGCCTGCGGAGAAGCCGATAGCCGCAACGACACCCCGCCAGCGCCACGCCCCAAAGCCATCACCAAACACGCAGGCACCGTCACCGCGTGAGCTGAAGGCCAGGCAGACCATCTCCGTCACAACCACGGACGGACGTGCCGCCATAACACGGGTAACCCCAAGCACCTCGTCGACCGCTCCGCATCCTGATGCCGACCGCGGCGACCTCGCTTGAGTCGGCCCCAGTGCCGGCCATGATCGGAGGGACAGGGCCTAGTGCTGTGACCGTGAAGGTTCGCCGGGTTGGTAGTCGCGACGGTTGGATGTGCGGTGACGTCCGATCCGATCGCTGGAGGCGCGGTGGCTGAGCCTGTCCGTGTACGCAGACTGGCGGACACCCCCTCAACACCGCAGCCTGACCAACTGCGAACCGCAGCCCCCGAGCGCCGAAGGGGCAAGTTCAGGAGAAGGACAGCGACAGAAGGATGACTCAGGAGGCGGATGCCTCGATCTCCCCCGCAAAGACGATGACCTGGTCGATGAGGCTCTGCCGCAGATGGACGACGTCCGTTCCCGCCAGGCGAGGGCCTCCATCCGGCGTGGTGAAGACCCACTGGTACCGGGCCCATTCGTCAGGCATGTCCACCGCCGAGCAGCGCACCATCGTGCCGGTCCCCGCCGGGTGGCGCCGGATGTCCAGCACGAACCGCTCGACCGCCGCGATTCCTTCGCTGCGGCCCAACGGCCCCCAGAAGACCACGTCTGAGGTCAGGGCCTGGGAGAGCAGAGCAGTCACATAGCTGTCGTCCGAGGCGTTGAACGCGGAGATGAACATGTCGATCGCGTCGCGTGCGGTCTCTTCCTGCATACCCAAGTAGTACCAGCCGTTTCGCGTGCGCTCGTCCCGCAAGCCGCCTTCCGATCACGGTGAACCATCCCGGTCACAGCACAAGGTAGTCCTGAGCAGCCCACTGCCGGACCAGACGGGCTCTGAACTGCCGGGCATCGATCACCCCAGCTCACCCGCACGTATTGAAGGCGATGGGCGATAATCGGCTCCATGGCCTTGGTCTCCCCGCTCCCCGATGAGCCGTCCGCCGCGGAAGTACTGCGGGCGCGCTACACCAGCCGTCTGCCCGAGCACCTGACCGACCTGGCCGGTCCCGCCCACGGGACGGTCGCCCTACCACTGCACGTGGTCTGGTCCGGGCTGCGCTCCTTCGACCTGGACCGCCCACGCTCGCGCATGAGCCTGTATCGCACTGTGCTCGCCGAAGGACAGCGTGAGGATCTGACCGCCTTCCTTCACTCGGATCTGCTGCTGGCGCAGTGGCCAGTGCTGCGCACCTTGATCAGCAGGACCATTCGCGATGTGTGGGAGTCCCGCTTCACCGACCTCGCCGCCCGAGCCTCGATCGCCGCATGACCTTGTCCGGCCTGCACCGTCGCCTGCTCGCCGACGTCCTTGCCATCGGTTCGCCCTACCCCCTGGTGGTCACCGGCGGCTACGCCGTCCAGGCCCACGGGCTGGTCGAGCGGCTCAGCCAGTCATCGACGTCCACGCCGCCTCGCGCCAGCGCACCCTGGCCGACCTCGAACGCCTCGGCCGCCGCCACGCCCGCGTCGAGTTCAGCCTGCACGACCTGCGCGACCGTCTGATCGGCGCCGACTGGTACGAAGACGAAGAATTCACCGCATACGGCCTGCCGCCAGACGAGACTCAGAAACTGCGCACCTGGGCCCTGGAGTGGGTAACCGACCTCAACGCGCGACTGCACCGCGAACCAGAGGATCCCTGACCCGACGAATGCCGGTCGCGCCGTCGCCGTTCGATTCCCTGTCCAGCAAGTCGGTCGATTCCACCTCTTGTCACCGGACGTGGCTCCGCAAGGCGCGGCGAGCGATTCGCCCAGGTCTGGAGAGTGGACCGGGCTGGTGTCCTGCTGTCGTTGGAAGCTCACCTGCTGGAGCACCACCCGTGGAAGAACCCGGAGGTCTCGGCCGTTCCGGTCGTCGCAGGATCGGTTGCCTACCTGCGGTGGGTGGCCACGACTACAGGACCGCTCCCCTCCGAAGGACTGCTCCACCTCGCCTGCCGTCAGCAGTCCCGGGTACTCAGGGGAGGAACGCCACTGCCGGGAAGGCTGGGGACGGCCCGTCGAGCAGGTGCCCCCGACGGTGACGCAGGTGCTCGTCGAAGAACGCGAGCGGGTACGCCTGCTGGATCTTCACCGCCTGGTCGGGATCGAGGGTGCCGATCACGTCCTGGAGCTGTTGCCTGCTCCATCCGTACAGCTTCGCCATCTGTGGGAACAGCGCCTCATTGTCGCCGTACGAGATGTGGGCGGCGCCCTGGGCCTGGATGTTCAGCCGCCAGCCGCGCAGGTGCGACCAGAATGCGGCGGCTTCGGGATCCGTGGACCGGGTGAACTCGGCGGACATCATCATGAATGGCCGGTCCAGGTCTCCGGCGAGCGGCGGGTTCATCTGCATCGGGCCGTCGAGGCTCAGCCCGGCCCGGATGCGCTCGTCCGCGAGTGTGGCGCAGGCGGTGGCCGTCCCGCCCTTCGACCAGCCGAACGCGCCCATGCGCCGCGGGTCGAGGGAGCCGAGCAGCCCGGCCGGCAGCTCCCTGCGGTCGACGTCGGGATTGCGCCCGGCGGCGAGCTGCTCGACGCAGTCGAGGACGAAGCGCAGGTCGGCGGCGAAATCTCCGGGCAGCGTCGGCGCCTGCCTGTCGTGGAGCGGGACGGCGATCCGACCGTCGGGGAACTTGGTGTACGTGTCGTACTGGTGAGCCACCGTCACTGCCGCGTATCCGTGGCTGGCGAGCTCCTGGACCATGACGGTGTGGTCGCCCTGGTGGCTGTGCGCGCCGTGCGAGAACACGACGACGGGCAGCCGTCGGTCCGATCGCCGTACCGGAGCACCCACGTGGCCGGCAGTGAGCGGCGCCAGGGGAACCAGGTCGCTGAATCCCGCGTCGGCGAGGAACGCCTGAAGTGCGCCGGCCGGCGTCCAGGGCGCCACCGGGTAGCGCTGGACGTCCCGGGCCGGGTACCAGACGGTGGCCATCAGCTCGCGGAAGTGCCCGGGGCCCGCGATGTCGTCCGGACGCGACCGGTCGACGAGGTGCAGCTCGACCGTGCCCACCGGGTGCGGTCCGGTGGGCACGGGCAGCGTGAGCCGCTTCGGGGTGGAGGCGTGCGGGCCCGCGCCGGCCCACGCGGGGTTGGCAGTGGCGGCAAGCGGCACGGCGGCCCCGCCCGCCAGCGCGGCTCCCAGCACACTGCGGCGCGTCATGCCCTTCCGGCGGATGAACGGTGTGGTGGTCATGGGCCCTCCCGTGGTGACGGAACGTCAGCCGTGCCGCAACGGCCAGTCCGTGGGCACAGGGGAACGCTGTCAGGTGCCCCTCCCGCGCAGCATCGGCCCACCGGCTACTTACTCGCGAGGGCATCGGCCCACGGGTTTACACCCTGGGACTGATGCGGTCGGCGGGTCGTCCGGTTGCGAGGCCATCAGGACGGTTCCCGCCCCGCTGCTCGCGGGGTGTTGTCCGCGAACTCTCCCGGGATGATGGTCGGGGCGGCACTCGGGGTGACGATCCTCGCCACCGGCGCCTCGGTATGGACCGCACAGCCCGGTACGTCGGGCGACTCGTCACTGACGGCGAAGGCGCCGGGCAGTGCCGTCAAGCCGGTCGCGGCGACCATCGCGTATGCCTCGGAGGAAGAGGCACGCGGCGTCAACCTCACCATCGATGACGGCCCCGACCCCAAGTGGACGCCTCAAGTGCTCGACATGGTCAAGAAGGTCGTCGCGGCCGGGCACCGGCTGTGCGACCACACGGTGTCGCACAACACCGGCAAGGACTGAGCCCTGCTCGGCGCGATCACCGAGACGGCCCGGTCGGGGTGCCGGGCACGCGGCGCCTACCCGCTTCACTCATGTACGTGAGGTCAATGAGTGCCGCTCTCGAGAGCGGCACTCATTGACCTCACGTACATGAGCCGTGCTTGCTGGACCTGATCAGGTTGCCCGCCGGAGGGGGACGACGACGTGCTCTCCGGTGCTCTTCTGGCTGAGCCGGTAGTAGCTGATGTGGGCGAGTCGCTCGGATTCTTCGAGCCAGCCGGCCTCGACGACCTGCCGCCTGGTGCGTGAGAAGACGGTCGGTGACATCCCGACGAGCTGGGCCAGGTTGGCGCCTGTCTCGATGACGGCGCCTGCCCGGTCGGTGGGGTGCATCGCGTACAGCATGACGATCAGGCGCTGGTTCGCGGTCATGCCCGAGGTCCGGTGGAGGACGTCAAGGAGCTTCTGCTTGTCGTCGTTGTTCACTAGGCCTCCCACCGCGCAGGGGTCATGGTCTGGAATCCGGGGATGTCCGGCGGATTGCAGGTCTTGACCGCGTCCCGCTGCTCGATCCCGGTCCCGTGAAAGGCAATGTACGGGCTGATCCGGTACAGCCGGTAGTTGCCGATGCGTCCGCGTTCGATCAGGATGCGCCGCTTGAGGAGCTTCCGATTGATCTTCCCGACAGCGTCAGCGGTCATGCCGACCCGCTTGGCGATGTCCGCGCCGGTTGCCCGCAGCGGCGCCATGCCCTCGGGAGAGACCCCGATCCACCACAGGACGAGGAACTTCTGACTCGGAGTGAATTCCTTGCTCTCGGTGATCGCCTCGACCCGAGCCTTGTCGACCTGGGTGTGGCCACCGGAGAAGGCGTAGGGCGCATAGGGGACCGCCTCGCCTGTGTCGGCGTCGACCAGTCTGCGTACTGCTCCCAACGGACCCTCCATAGCTGGGCATTGTCCTGGTGCGCATGAGCGACGGCCTTGAGGCCGACCAGATGAACTTAACGTACATGAGCAACACGTTCATGAACTCCGCCTCCAGGGCGTGTTGCTCGCCCTCTCGTCAATGCCCCCTCGCCCGCTGGGACAGTGGAAGTTGGGGCTTCCTGATGAACGTGACGTCAATGTGCACGGTTCCTGAAACATGGGCACCACGTGCAAGGGAACTGTCTGCCCCGCTCTCAAGAACCGGGTGGACGGTGCTGCGAACTGGGTGCCAGATCGTCAGGTCTTGGTGCGAAGCACTGTTTCTGCAGGTCAGGTCGCGATTCGGGACGGCTCTCTCTTGAGTAGTAGGACAGGCCGTCCCCCGTGGCTCCAACCACCCACGCCTCGTCCCACGTCAGGCGGTCGCGCGCACGAGCCCCGCTCCCCCACCTAGGGGGCGCTCAAGCCCGTACTCCGTCCCACCGATCGGCGACTCACCGGCTGACCACTCCCCGCCTCAGCCGACGAAAGCACGCCAGGGCGCGGCCGCAGTCGACGAATCACCCGCCATGTATGCCTCGATCAGCCCCTTCCCGGCTTCAGCCACGTTGCCGCTTTTCCCCACCCACCACTGCCCTGCAGTCGCCATGGAACCTGCGGACCCGGTCGGCGCACCGCAGGCCCCAGGGCCGAGGATGTGCCGACGCATGGGCGCGAAGAGCCGGGTCCGCAGCGTGTGTCTCGCTCCCGGCTGGGGGAAATGCCGGTGTCTGTGGCCAGAGCGGCGGAGGCGGTCTGAAATGATGCAGACGCCCGAAGTACCGGAACCCACGGGAAGCATACGGAGCATCAGATGACTGCTGCTGTCTACGTCGTGTCCATCGACCCACAGGCCTCCACGGTCTGGTGGGCGAAAAGGATCTCTGACCTGCCCTTCGACTTCTCTCAGGAGCACGAGACTCCCGAGAACCTGAAGATCCTTCAGGACACCGGGGCCAAGGTCCACGTTGTCGCCAATCAGAAGGGCGGCGTCGGCAAAACCACCACCACACTCAACCTGGGCGCTGTCGCCGCAGACGTCCTGAAGAACTCCGACCAGTTGATGCACGTCTTCATCGACACCCCCGGAAGCCTTCAGGACGAGAACCTCCTCCTCGAGGCGCTGAAGTACGCACACGACGTGATCGTGCCGGTGCCGCCGGAAGGCCTCGCCTTCGACCCCACGGCCCGCACCATCCAGAAGGTCATCGAACCCAGCGGCCTCCCCTTCAAGGTCGTCGTGAACAACTGGGATCCCCGCGACGGCACCGCCGACCTGGAAGACACCCAGGCATACATCGACGCTCAAGGCTGGCCCCGAACCAAGACCGTCATCCGCCGCTACAAGGTCCACACCCGCGCCTCCGTCGAAGGCAAGGTCGTCACCCAGTACGCGAAGAACCGCGTGGCCATGGAAGCCCGCGAAGACTTCTTCCGGCTCGCCCTCGAGCTGGGCTACGGAGGTGGCGCCTGATGGCAGCAGGACGCCGCACCAGCCTCGCCTCACTCGCTGGCAGCAAGGTCGATGATGTTCCCGGCAAGAGCGATCCACTGCTGCTCGCGCTGCCGCTGACGAAGCTGGTGCCCACTCGCTTCAACCCGCGCAGAAACTTCGGCACGGATGAGGCCCTGAAGGAGTTCGGCCTCATCCTCAAGAACCGGCAGTTGCAGCCCGCCGTCGTCGTCTCCCGAAGCGGCTACCTCAAGCTGTGGCCGGAGGAAGAGCCCAACGTCGGCGACAAGCCGTACGTCATCGCCAACGGAGAGCGCCGGTTCCGTGCCTCTCTGGCCGCCGACCTGACAACACTGAACGTCGTCCATGACGAGAACGTCGCCTCAAGCCGGGCTGACTTCCTTGACGCGGTCCTGTCGGAGAACAACGACCGTGAGGATCTCGATCCCATCGAGCGTGCTCTGGGTATCGAAACGATGGTCACCGAGCTCAAGGGAGCGGACAAAGTCGCCGCCCACTACGGAAAGACCAAGGGCTGGGTCAGTCAGCAGCGCAAGCTGCTGAAGCTCACGCCGGAGCTTCAGACGCTGGTCAGCTCAGGCGACCTGCCCGTTCGCATCGGCCGTGACATCGCGGGCCTGCCCAGGTCAGAGCAGGCAGCGGTGTGGGAAGCCGAGCTGGCCCGCCGCGCCGAAGCCAAGACGTTGCCTCGCAAGCGCGTTGCGCAGCCGAGGGAGACGGCCCCAGCCAAGCCCCCTCAGGCCACCATGAACAACGAGGAATGGTTTACCGCGGTAAACCAGCCAGCTGCTCCGGCGCCCAAGCCGGTCGACTCCACGGAGACAACAAAGCGGTTTACCGCGGTAAACAACACCGCCACTGGCACCGCCACGGCCGAAGCGGCCGAACCTGAACAGGAGGACGCTGCCACCTCCGCCAGGGGCAACACCACGACGTTGGTTCCTCATCAGGCTGGAGCCAGTGCCGCAGATTCGCTGCCGTGGGATGACCCCCTCTGGTTCGACCAGCAACTCCGGAAGCGCATGACTACGGGGAACCGGGACAAGCTGATCTGGCTACTCCAAGGGTCAGACGAGGACTGACCCCACACCCCCTAACGGGCAGAACACAAAGAAGCCCCGCGCTCCCCGGAAGTTCCGGGGAGCGCGGGGCTTCGCCATGACCTGCTCCACAGCGTCCCGAGACAGAACAACCACTACAACGATGACTGCAACAACCACTACAACGATGGCTGCAACGATAGATATCGTTTCAAGTACAACGACCGTTGCATCGTCTGGTGTTACTTGGCATGTTCTGTGCCCTGCATCTTCAGGTAGAACTATCAATGTTTCTACAGCTACTACATCGACTACAACGTCAACTATTTGAATGAGAACTACGAACGCTGCAACGCTGCAACTTACGTTAGATCTATCGTTAGCTCTTACTCTGCAACCTTCGCTAGAACGATCAAACAAACTAACGATCTAACAAACTTGCCAACGATGCATGTATGCAACTGTCTTACGCACACACCACCCAACGAACGATGTATAGATGAGGCCCACACACAGCCGCTCGCTCGACGCCTGCAGCGCCGTCGCTGACACTGCGTCACCGCGGCGCTGGTTGGTCCGTTCGCAACCAGCGCGCGCGTCACACGCACCTCAGAGAGCCGGTCCTGTTATCGTCAAGCCTAATATCCCGTGTCACTAGAGGAACAGAGTGAGCAGGTGACTCCTAATCCCTGGGTGAAACAGTCAAACCGGCTGCTCACCCTCCCCGGATAGGCGAGTACCGGAATCTCAAGTTCCTGGTGACACATGTGGGCTGCCGAATCAACGTACGCACTGGAGAGAGGCGGGCACGCGATGAAGGTCATCGCCGTGGCGACACAGAAGGGAGGGGTGGGCAAGACCAGCACCACGGTCAACCTTGCTGCAGGTCTGGCATTGGCAGGCGCGCGCGTGCTGACGGTCGACCTCGACCCTCAGGCCCAGGCCGGTACGGCCGTGGGCGTCAACCTCGCGGGGGAGGAGCAGCTGGCCCGTTCGCTGGGCTGGGTGCTTCAGGCCCGGATGCAGGGCATGCGCATGGACCTGTCCAACCTGTGGTTCGACCGGAGCGAACTTCTCGAGGAGTGGGAAGACGCGGGCACGCTGCACCTGTTGGCGTGCGAGGAGTCGACCATGACAGCCGCGCAGGACCTCATTCATAAGAAGGGGTTCCAGTCGACCCCGATCCTGCGCAGGTTGCTCATGGAGGTTGCCGACTCCTTCGACTTCGTCGTCATCGACACCCCTCCCGCTGTCTCCTCCCTGTCCGCTACCGCCCTGGCTGCCGCGGACTTCGTCATCACCGTGTGCGTCCCGGAGTACCCGGCCCTGAAGGGCGCGGCAGCGACCCGGGGGACCGTGCGGTACGTCAAGGACCGCACGGGCGGCGAGTGCGAGCCTCAGTACCTGGGAGCGGTGCTGAACCGTTCGAACCCTCCCTCGCGGTGGAAGGCCCAGGAGGTCAACATCCGCAACGGGATGCTGGACGCGGACCTGGCGCCGTTCTGCACGGACATTCGTACGGACAACCGCATCAGCGACTCCTTCGCGTACGGAGTGCCGTCGGTGATCCGCTTCGCGAGCCACACCCCCGGCAAGATGTACAGCGAGCTCATGGGCCAGCTCGTCGCACGCATGGGGCAGCCCGCGGAGAAGTGGGAGATGCCCGAGCGCATCGAGTTGGAGGGCTCCGGTGGCTGACTCCAAGGGGCGCCCGAAGAAGAAGTTCAAGCCCGCCGGCGCCCAGCTGGTGCAAGGGCTGCTCGCCGGGGCTGACGATGTGGCCAACCGCTCGTGGCTCGGTGGGGGACAGGGCACTCCTGGTGCCGACCAGGATGCTGCTCCTGCTGCGCCGGCCTCTGATGCCGCGCAGCCCTCCCCGCCGCCGCGTGCCCCGCAGCCGCGCGGCGGCGGGGCGCCACCGCAGGCAGCGGTGCCTGTTGCGGATCCGGGCCCCGCGCCCGACGCCGAGCGTGACACCCCGGCCAGGCCGACGACTGCCCGGACAAGGGCGTCTGCGGCAACGGAGAACAACGACAGGGAGAACGCGGAATCCCTTCCGCGGGCTTCCCCCGGTGCCGAGCAGTCTGCGGCGGCCGCGCGTCCGCGACGTCAGCGCACGACGGCACACAGCGGACAACATGCGGCGGTCCAGGAGAGTTTCACCCATGCCAAGCTGCACTCCAGCACATGGAAGGCCTTCGGGTTCCGTATCTCTCCTGATGTTCTCGCCCTGCTCAAGGACCGCGTCAATGCGGATCGCCGCTCGAGCGGCAACACTCAGTTGGCGATCGGTCATTACCTGGACGCGGCCTTCCATCAGCAGCCGGCGGAGCTGCCCCCCGAGCTCATCGACATGGCCAGGAAGTTCGCCATGGAGCGGATCTGGGAGACCGAGAAGGCTCAGCCGTCGACCTTCCGTGTAGGTCCCAGCGTCCTCGAGTGGCTATCGAACCTCAGCGTCGCGTTGCAGGACGCGGGTTTCGCCCGGAAGGGCTCGCTGATCGTCTCGGCGATCGTCCAGCAGTTTCTCCGCACGCTCGAGGCCGAGGGGCCGATGCAGCGGCCCGAGAAGCAGGTCAAGTCCCCCTAGGGGGCTCATGGCCGAGTCTGACGATGATGGCGGTGGGGGGGGGGCGGGGGGGGGGGGGCCCCCCCCCCCCCCCACAACCCGCCCGCGGCCGGGGGGGGGGGGGGCGGCCCCCCCCCCGCCCGGCGGGGCGGGGGGGGGGGGGGGGGGGCCCCCCCCGGCCCCCCCCCCCCCCGGGGGGGGGGGGGGGGGGGCGGGGGGGGGGGGGGGGGGGGGCCCCGGGGGGGGCCCCCCCCCCCCCACCGCCATTCTTCTGTCTCTGCGCAGGGGAGGGGTGCAACGTCTGCTGCAACCAACGCTGCAACCACGGCTGCAACCACCGCTGGCACGATCCCTACAACAATCCCTGCAACGATCCCTACAACAATCGCTACAACGATCCCTGCAACGCTAGAAGCAACATGAACGACAACAACTATTCGAACAACTGACGACAGCTCAAATGCAGGCACTCGTAAGGGAATGTCCAGTACGGAAAAACACTGGACCTCTAGTGATGAGGGAAACCTGAGGGCTTCATGCGCTAAAGTGCGAGAACGATCAGCACACTTAGCGGAAGAGTCAGAGCAATGTCGCTGACCAGCGAAAAACTCAGCACCAGCGCGGTCGCCTTCGCCGCGGGCCTGAGCGAATCATGGGCCTGGAAGGCCCGCGACCAAGGCGTCCTCACCGAGCCGCACTTCGAAGACTCAGTCGTGGCCCTCCGCGTATACGCGTTCGTGTCCCAGATCGTCTGGCCGGGCACCCGTCGCCCGCGCAGTGCCCGACAGGACCTCGAGCTCTGGCAGTCCATGGCGGTCGAAGCAGCACGGCAGGCTGTGTCCGACGCCGATACGACCCCCGAGACCTCGCTGTGGGTCCTCCAGGACTCCGTGTATCTCGTCACCACCCCCGCGGAACGCGCTGCCTTCGACCTCAAGCACCTCGGCGGGCGCGTAGCCATTCGCCTGCCCATCGGGCAATGGGTGACCGAGCTTCCCGACGCCATAGCTCAACTCAAGACACGACGACGGCGCCCCTCCGCGCCACCCGCCGCATAAGCAAGGCTGCCGGGGGAGTGGGCGCCGCAGCACCTGCTCCTGACCACGTATAAGGGCTTCGGCTGCACACACAGCCACAGCCCGGGACTGGCCGCCCAGCCCTGCGGACGCTCGTATCTCACACGACCTGCGCCCTACGTATCCACCTGTACGAAAGGACCTTCGCCAGCCACCTCCCTCCCCAACTGAACATCCACGCCCGGCTCGGCAAGCCTCCCTTTCCCTCGCCGAGTTGCGGTTTCGTTCTGCCTCATTTGCTTCCTCGTCCAGGAGCGGGTCATCGCTACCACCACGAGGGCTGGTTTGGTGTTGCCCAAAACAGCCCCTGTCCACGCAGCTTCCCAGGAGCTCGCGCACACGAATTCCCGGCACAGCGGTCCCCGTCGCTGGCTCCGGGCCACCCAATGGCTGCTCTCAGCGGGCATCCACCCCCGGGCCAACTCCACGACGCTGCGCGTCGCCGAGGACCTGGCCAAGCGCATGGACTACAGCACGGGCCACGTCCTGTACTGCCTGGACGGAATCTCGGCTCGCCTCGGCCTTTCCAGGGCCACCGTGAAGCGTCACATCGCCGTACTGCGCGAACTCGGGTCACTCGTATGGGTGGTTCACGGCACCAAGGCGAATATCCGCCGCAAGCTGGGTCTGCGCGGGTACGCCGGTACGGCGACCGTGTACGCGGCCGCGATTCCGCCCTCGTACGACCATGCGATGGGGCACCGGATCACGGGCTCCGGATACGACGCACGGGTCGTCGTGCACCAGCAGAACCCATCCGAGTCTGTGGACAACTCCCGTGTGGGCAACTCTGGTTCCGCAAGCGGTGCGCCCCCTTCCCTCACCATGGCTGAGGAAAAGAGAAAGGTGCAGATGAGGGGGGGTGTTAAAGACACCTCGCGCCAACGCGCGAGCGGCAGCAAGCTCCAGAATTCCCGGCCTCACCGCCAGTCGGACAGCCATGCGACCACGGCGCCTCGCTCGCCCGCACAAGCCGCGCGGGAGATCCTGGAGACCCGCACGGTCCGCGCCTTGGTCAACTGGACTCAGGGAGAGCCTCTGCGACGCCTTGCCTTCTCGCTGCGGTCCTACTTCGACCGTGGGTTGAACGCACACGAGATCGCCGCTGAACTTATCGGGATGTGCCTCAAGTGGCGCCCCGCACGACCGGCTGCCTACATCCAGGCCCAACTGCGGCGCGAAGCCCGGGAGGTTGCCGCGCGCGACAGCGCTCTCGCCGCAGCGGGGGACCCGCGATCGAACACGGCCTGGCAGGAGTGGCTCGCACAGGCCGATCTCGAGGTGCCGCCCCGCACCGACACGGACCGGCGCCTGGCCCGCCTGTACAGCTGGGACCGCTGGCCCGAGGTTGCCGACCACTATGCCGACGACCCCGACGACGCGCTCGACCTCTATGGCACTCGCCTGTGCGTCCACGCCGTCCGCCAGGCCGCTCTGGCCGAAGCGTATTGAGTTGACCGCCCGGTGGGCTTCGGCCTCGCGGCCGACGGTCCGTGATTCCGATCGGCTTCCACCACGGCTCCAGCGGGATGCGGGAGTTTGCGACGGCTGGTGTCAGGTTCCAGTCCAATTCCCGTGCACCGCTGGGGGGATCAGCATGGTGGAAAGATCAGCGATCAGGAAGGATTTCATCGCTGACTACGACGGTCTTGCCGATGAATGGTGGGACCCCCGGGGAGCACTCGCACCACTGGGCTGGATCGCACGTGCCCGCGCCGAGTACGTTCCCGCTGCCGAGCACAGGCCAGGGCAAGGACAGGCCTCCCTGCTCGACATCGCCTGCGGGGGCGGTCTTTTCGGCCCGTACGCGGCCGACAAGGGATACCGAGTGGTCGGCGTGGACCTGTCGGAACTGTCACTCCGAGAAGCCCTCCGGCACGGCTTCGACGAAGTCGTCCGAGCCGATATCACCGGACTCCCCTTCGATGACGAGTCGTTCGATGTCGTCACCGCCGGGCAGTGCCTGGAACACGTACCGGATCCCTTCGCCGTGGTGAGCGAGGCATGCCGGGTGCTGCGTCCGGGCGGCACGCTGGTCGTCGACACCATCGCCGACACGGCAGTCGCCCGGTTCGTCTCGATCACACTCGCCGAGAACCTGCCGCTGCCGGGCCGCCCACCGCGCGGCACCCACGACCACCGGCTCTTCGTCAACCGGGCACGGCTCACCCGGACCGCACGCGCGAACGGTGTGGAACTCACCCTGCACGGGCTGCGCCCACACATGCGCGACATGGCCCGCTATGCGGCCGGGCGGCGCGAGGAGGTCCGGATGATTGCCACGAAGTCCACCGCCGTCCTCTTCCTCGGCGCGGGAACGAAATGCTGACGCAAGCGGAGGGGGCGGCCCCCACCCGGCTGCGGAACTGGCTGACCGGGGCCCGGCCCAAGACCCTCCCGGTGTCCTTCGCGCCGCTTGCCGTCGGCCTCGCGATCGCCCACTCACTGGGACGGGTCAACTGGTGGCACGCCGCCCTGACGGTGGTGTTCGTGCTCGGATTCGTCATCGGCACCAACTTCTTCAACGACTACAGCGACGGCATCAGAGGAGCCGACGACCACCGCCTCGGCCCCGCCCGCCTGGTCGGCTCCGGGCAGGCCACGCCCCAGCAGGTCTTCCGCAGCGGGGCAGTGCTGTTCCTCGTCGGCGCCCTCGCCGGAACGGTCCTCGCCGTTCTCGTCTCCTGGTGGCTACTGGCCCTCGTGGTGCTCTGCGCCTGTGGCGGATGGTTCTACACCGGTGGCCCTCACCCGTACGGCTACCACGGGTTCGGCGAGCTCAGCATCTTCCTCTTCCACGGCGTGCTGTTCGTCTGCGCCCCCGTGTACATCCAGCTCGGTCATGTCCCCCTGCTGGCCGTGGCCGCGTCGCTGCCCGTCGGCTTTCTCGCCTGCGCGCTGATCACCACCAACAACCTTCGCGACATACCCACTGATGCCGCCGCGGGAAAGAACACCCTCGCCGTGCGCACAGGCGCCGCCCGCACACGCCGGTTCTACGTTCTGTGTGTCACCGCCGCCTTCGCCACCGGGCTCCTCCTCGCCCTCAGCCGCCCGTGGGCACTGCTCGTCCTCGGCGCGGTTCCGTTTGCCGTCTTCCCGGTGCGCCGGGTACTGAGCAGGGCCGGCGGCCGCGACCTGATTCCGGCACTGGAGCACACGTGTCTGCTCCTCCTCGCCTTTGGAACCCTCCAGGCCATCGGCCTGGCCCTCTGACTCCGTCGAGGAGAGACCGATGACCCCTGATCATGAAGTGCTCGTCGTCGGCGCCGGTTTCTCCGGCATCGGCGCGGCGATCGCACTGCGGCACAGCTCCATCGACGACTTCGTGATCCTGGAGGAGCAGGACGACATCGGCGGCAGCTGGCACGTCAACAAATACCCCGGCATCGCGGTCGACATCTCCGCCTTCTCCTACTCCTTCAGCCGCGAACCCTTCACGTGGTCGCGGCTCTTTCCGCCCGGGAAGGAACTGAAGGCGTACGCGGATCACTGCATCGACAAATACGGCCTGCGTCCGCACCTGCGCTTCAGCACCAGGGTCGTACGGGCCGAGTACAAGGAATCGGCGCATGTGTGGCATGTCTTCCTCGAGGACGGCAGCTCGCTGACGGCACGATTCGTCATCTGCGCCACCGGCTGGCTCACCAAGCCCAAGACTCCCGATATCCAGGGCCTGGACACGTTCAAGGGCGAGGTCGTGCACACGGCGGCGTGGGACGAGACCCTGGAGCTGACCGGACGGCGCGTGGGCGTGATCGGCACCGGCGCCTCGTCGGTGCAGCTGGTCCCGGAAATCGCCTCCCGCGTGGAGCAGCTCCACGTCTATCAGCGCACTCCCATCTGGCTTCTCCCGAAGCCGGACATGGCCGTGCCCGAAGCGGTCCGGCGACTGTTCGAGAAGGCTCCGTGGACGCAGCGTACGGTCCGGCTGCTCACCGACTTCATGACGGAACTCAGCTTCGTGATCGCCATGGTGCACTACCGCCGTTTCCCCTTCCTGGTGCGTGCGGGGGAAGCGGCGTCCAAGTTCTACCTGCGGCGTCAGGTCAGGGGCGATCGCGCGTTGATGCGCAAGTTCACGCCTTCCTACCGGGTGGGCTGCAAACGGCCCTCCCTGAGCAAGGGCTTCTGGCGCGCCTTCACCCGCAGCAACGTGGATCTCCTCACCGAGCCCATCGAGGAGATCACCGGGACCGGCATCCGCACCACGGACGGCAAGGAGCAGACGTTCGATGTGCTCGTCCTGGCCACCGGATTCCACGTCCTGGACAATCTGCCGCCCTTCCCGATGCACGGCAAGGGCGGCCGGGACCTCAAGGAATTCTGGCGGACCGAACGCTTCCAGGCGTACGAAGGCGCGTCCGTCAAGGGGTATCCGAACCTGTGGTTCATCGTGGGTCCCTACTCCTTCACCGGAGGTTCCTGGTTCGGCATGATCGAGTACCAGGTCACCCACGCGCTGCGAGTGATCAATGAGGCGCGGCGCCGGCAGGCCACGGAAGCGGTCGTCCGGCCGGAGAAGCACGACCGGTCGTTCCGCAGGACACTGCGCCGGCAGCAGAACACCGTGTTCCTCGACCCGAGTTGCCGGACGTCGAACAGCTACTACCTCGACGAGCACGGGGACGCACCGGCTGTCCGGCCCGCCTCCACCTACGAGGCGGCCTGGCGCGCCAGGCACTTCGACCTCGACGACTACCGCTACGACCGATTCTGATCCGCGTCGGGCGGCTCACATCGCTTCCCCCGGGTGCGGTGCCGCCGGCGGCGCCTCGGGGGCGAACTGCCGGGCACCGTGCAGCCAGTCGACCTTCTCGTACAGGTCGTCCTCGGACAGCGCGCGCAGCATCGCATTGCGCCGCAGGGCGGCTTCGCCCGCCGGATGGTAGAGCTGGGTGCCCATCTCCCGGGCGAGGAGCTGGGTGCGTGCGGTGCGCTCGCGTCGCTCGCCGCTGTACCTCTCCAGGCACCGCGCCACATCGTCGGCCGCGGTGACGCCGGCGAGTACCGCTCCCAGTACGACGGCGTCCTCCAGGGCCTGGCACGCGCCTTGGGCCGCGTACTGGAGCATCGGATGGGCGGCGTCGCCCATGAGGGTCACCCGGTCGTCCGTCCAGCTGCCGACCGGGTCGCGATCGCACAGCACCCACTCCCGCCAGCCCTCTCCGAGTTCGAGGAGACGGCGTGCGGTGCGGCCGAGGCCCGTGAACCGGTCGAGGACGGTCTGCCGGTGGGCGTGGCGGTTCGTCACCGGTTCCCGGGCTCCGTCGTCGAGGGTCGCGGCGAGGTTCAGATAGTCGCCGCCGCCGATGATGTAGTGGACGAAGTGCCGGCTCGGCCCGGCCCACAAGGTGACCGCGTTCCAGCGCAGTTCCTCGGGGACCCTGCCGATGGGTATCACCGAGCGGTAGATGGTGTGGCCGGAGACCCGCGGTGCGCCGTCGCCCACGAGCTGCGCGCGCACGGCCGAGTGGATGCCGTCCGCCCCGACCAGCAGATCGCCGGTGAAGGCCCGGCCGTCCTTCGTGCGGGCGCTGACTCCGGAC
Organism: Streptomyces sp. NPDC048441; assembly: GCF_043200235.1. Taxonomy (NCBI): domain Bacteria; kingdom Bacillati; phylum Actinomycetota; class Actinomycetes; order Kitasatosporales; family Streptomycetaceae; genus Streptomyces; species Streptomyces sp. NPDC048441. The sequence continues at coordinate 139,993 of NZ_JBICXM010000019.1, read as the reverse complement.
CGCTGCTGGGTGTAGCCCTGCACGGCGGCACCGGGTACCAGGGTGATGCCGTCGGCCGCGAGGCACGCGAACAGCAGCGGGTGGTAGAGATCGCCGCGCTGCACCACCGCGTACGGGTTGCGGAACCGTCTGCGGTATCGCTCGGTCAGCGGCATCACGGCGATCGCTTCGCCCGTCGTGCTGTCCATGAGGCGCAGTTCGTCGATGAATACGGCCCGGTCGCGCACCGCGTGGCCCACGCCGAGGAGGTCCAGGGCGTGAAAGGCGTTCGGGCCGAGCTGGATGCCCGCACCGATCTCGGAGAAGGTTTCCTGGCGTTCCAGGACGGTGACCTGATGCCCGGCGCGGGACAGCGCAAGGGCGGTGGCAAGGCCACCGATGCCGCCGCCGGCGATGAGTGCGTGTGCCATGTCGCTGTCCTCAGTCCCTTCCTGTCGGGTGCCGCAGGACCCGTGCACCCTCAGTCGTGGTGGTGGCTCGGGACCGGCCGCAGCACCTCCGTGAGCAGGGAGGCGATGATTCGAGGCCCGTCCTGGGTGAGTACGGACTCCGGGTGGAACTGCACCGAGGCGAAGTGCCGCCCCCGCAGGCCGTGCACCTCGCCGGTGTCCCGGTCCCTGCTCACCGCCACCCGGCCGGCCAGGGGGTGCTCGATGAATTCCTCCTCGGCGTGGGCCGCGAAGGTGTTGTAGAAGCCCACGCGCTCGCGCCCTCCGAAGAGGTCGATCTCGCGCTGCACACCCTGGTTCGGGACCGGGCGGCGCAGCAGACGGAGTCCGAGCAGCCCGCTCATCAGCTGGTGGCTCAGGCACACTCCGAGCAACGGGCGCCCCTCCGCGAGGAGTTGGTATGCCGCGGCCCGGAGGCTCGCGATCTTCGGGTGCCCCACGTCCCTGGGATCACCCGGCCCGGGACCGAGCACCACCAGGTCGTGCGCCGCGGCCTCGTACTCCTCGTCGAACCGCCGCACGGTGACCTCGGCGCCGAGGGCCTGGAGCTGGTGGCCGAGCATCACCGTGAAGGTGTCCTCGGCATCGATCACGAGCACCCGGCGCCCCGCGAGTTCGGCGCTCACGCAGCCTCTGCCGTCCGCCGCGTCCAGCCAGAATCCGGCGACGGTTTCGTTGCGGCGAGCCAGGGCCGCGCGGACCTGCGGATGTTCGGCGAAGCGGCTGGGGCCCTGCCCGGTCAGGGCCGTGAGCAGCCCGGCCACCTTGGCCCGGGTCTCGCGCGCCTCCGCTTCGGGGTCCGAGTGACGTACCAGTGTCGCTCCGGCGCCGATGCCCAGACGGCCGTCGGGCACGATGTCGGCCGTCCGGATCAGAATCGCGGAGTCGAGGGTCCGGGCTCCTGACGCGTCGCTGCCGATGAGCGCTGCCACGCCGCTGTAGTAGCCGCGCCCGGTCGTCTCGTGGCGGCTGATCACCCTGGCGGCGTTCTCGAGGGGCGCGCCGGTCACCGTCGGGGCGAACAGGGTCTCCTTGAGGATGTCGCGGACGTCTTTGCCGGTGCGCCCCTCGATGAGGTATTCGGTATGCGCGACCCGCGCCATCTCCCGCAGATACGGGCCGATCAGCCGGCCACCCGAGGGGCAGACGCGGGCCATCATCTTCAGCTCTTCGTCCACGACCATGGAGAGCTCGTCGGATTCCTTCCGGTCCGACAGGAAGGACATCACGCCGTCGAAGGTGGCACCGCCGGGGGGATAGCAGTACGTGCCGCTGATGGGATTCATGACGGCGGTGCCGTCGCGCACGCTGATGTGCCGCTCGGGAGTCGCGCCCACGAGTATCCGGTCACGGGTGTGCACGAGGAAGGTCCAGTAGGCACCCGCCTCGCGTTCGACGAGCCGTCGGAAGAACGACAGGGCGCCGACGGCCGAGAAGTCCGGCAGCCACGCTGTGAACGCCCGCTTGATCACGAAGTTCGCGCCTTCGCCGGTGCCGATCTCTTCCGTGATCACCCGGCGCACGATGTCGGCGTACTCGTCGTCCGAGAGCTCGAACCCGTCGGAGTCGATCTTGACGGGATCGTTCGGCAGCCGTCGCAGGGCTGTGCTGAGCGGCAGTTCCTGTTGCCCGGTGACGGTCAGCGCGATGAGCGGCGCATCGTCGTCGAGGACCGCGAACCCGCGCTCCTTGATCTGCCGGTACGGCACCAGAGCGAGCAGCTCGTGAACACCTGCCGGGGCGGGCGCGTCACCGAGCGGCAGGTCGGCCAGCGTGGAGCACGGGGCCGCGTCGCCCCGCAGCACTTCCAGGGTGCCCCCGGTGCCGGCCTCCGGACGGTGCAGCAAGGCGAACGTGGTCGTGGTGCCGTCCAGTATCCGGTCGAGCAGGTCCGGGTCGTCGTCGCGGGGAGCGGCCGCTGACGGGTCCGTCCCGGTCAGCATGGCGCTTGTGCCGTTGCGGCCGCGAGGGCGTCGCACAGCGATGCCGTGGTGACGACGGCGGAGCAGCGTTGGGCCGCGTACTCCATCGCCAGCCGGTGGTGGGCGGCGGAGAAGTCCGCGACGGCGTCGGCGGCCAGGAACGGCTGGATGTCGTGGCTGAAGGCGTCCATCACGGACATCAGCACACCGACGTGCGCGTAGACACCGCAGACGATGAGCTGGTCGCGGCCTGCCGCGCGCATCCGTTCCAGCAGGTCCGTCTTGAAGAAGGCGCTGTAGCGCCACTTGGTGAACACCCAGTCGCCGGGGGCGGGTTCCAGCTCCGCGACGATCCGGCGGTGCTCGGGTGAGGTGCGCATCCCGGGGCCCCAGAAGTCGCCGAGCAGGCCGCGCTCCGGCGCGGTCATGCCGCCGGGCTGTGCGGTGTAGGCGATCGGGACGCCGGATTCGGCGCAACGCCGGTGCAGTGAGGCCGCGTTGCGCAGGAGCGGGACGCGGGGCGAAGCGCCCTGCGGGAACGGGTCGAGGAAGTACTCCTGCATGTCGTGAACGAGCAGCACGGCTCGTCGCGGGTCGGGTTGCCAGTCGACGACCGCGGAAGGAAGCTCGGTCGGCGCGGGCATCGGGTAGGGCTCGATGGGCGGTATGCCTGCCATGCGACGGCGGTCCTTTCGTCAGGGGAGGTTCGGCTACACCTGGACCCCGAGGGCGGCCCCGCCGTCGACGGTCAGGGCGTTCATCGTGATCTGCCCTGCCTGGTCCGACAGCAGGAACGCGGCAGCGTGGGCGATGTCCTGTGGCCGCGCCACCTTGCCCAGCGGGATGCCGACCTTGTACGCGGCCGGGTCCCCCGTCACGCTCGCGGTGGCCGCGCTCCCGTCGGGGTGCATACCGTGCAGCATCGGGGTGTCCGTCGAACCGGGGGCGACCAGGTTGCAGCGGATGTTGTACTGCGCGACCTCCAGGCCCAGGCACTTGGTGTACGCGATCGCGGCCGCCTTGGACGCCGCGTACGCGGCCATGTTCCAGCGCGCGGTGCCCGCCGCGTTCGAGGCGACGGTGACGATCGCGCCCCGGCGTCGTGGAACCATGCGATTGACCACCGCTCGGGACATCAGGAACACACCGTCCGTGTTGACCGCGAAGGTGGCCTGCCAGTCCCGGTCGCTCAGGCGTCTGGCCTCGCCGAGGCGGAGCACCCCGGCCGCGTTCGCCAGGTAGTCGATGGGCCCCAGTTGCCGCTCCACCGCGCTCACCACGGCCTCGACCTCGGTGCTCGAGGTGACGTCGGCGGCACGGCCGTGCACAGGCAGTCCTTCGGCGGCGAGCTTCCCGACGGTGTCCCACAACTGCTCGGTGTCCAGGTCGACGGCGGCGACCGGGGTGCCCTGCTCGGCGAGCAGGCGTGCCACGGCCGTGCCGATGCCGCCGGCCGCACCGGTCACCAGAGCGACGCCTCGCGCCGCTGAGCCGTTCACGGTGCCGCCCGCACCGTCACCGGGCGTACGGGGTGACCGGCGCTCGGCGGACCGCCCGTGTCGCGTGCGGCGGCGATCTTCAGCTGGCGCACGAGCATGAACAGGCCGTAGGTCACGATCAGTGCGATCACCGGGGCCCCGACGATGTACGCCCAGACATGCCGGATCCCGTGCCGCCGCCCTTCAACGATCATGTAGGCGCCGAGCGCTGCCCAGACGAGCACCAGGTCGGCGTAGACGAACTGGGTCGCCAGATTCGACGTCGCGTCACGGAGGAAGTTCTCCATGACGCCGAGGAACCCCGCGTCCGCGTTCTGGACGACGAAGGCGACGGCCATCGTCCCCATGATGCCGAGGCCGATGACGGCGGACAGCCCGTACAGAATGCACAGCGCACGGTCTCTTCCCTGTACCTCGACAAGACGCATCGCGTTGTCCCTTCGAACACTGGCCGTCTCAGGCGAATAGGCGCCTTCGCCACGGTCGGTGCAGGGACTCAAGGAACACTTGGAATCGGATGGAGATCCACGAGGGGCGGTCCGTCAGCCATCAGATGATGGGAGACGGACCGCCCCTCGCGCACCGGTGTCCGGGGCTCAAGCAGAGGGAGAGTGCCGGGAGATGACCCGGGTGATACGGATGAAGCCCTGGAGTCTGCTGAGAGTCGCGCAGCTTGCCGGGGTCACCGCGAAGGTCGCGTACGCGGCGCGTGACAGGGGAGTGCTCCACCCCAGCGTCCTTGGGGCGAGCGACGCCCTGCCCTTACGTACGTTCGATGCGCTGCGCAGGATCAGCTGGCCCGGTACCAGCTACGCGCGGAATCTGCCGCAGCACATGCGGCTCTGGGAGTCACGGGCGATCGAGCAGTCCCGTCTGGACATCGAGGCGGTGGACCGGCGGGCGGGGCTGTATGTCCATCAGGCCGGGGCCGTCCTCGTGGTGAAGCCGGGTCGGCACGCGGCGGTCGTCCTGGAGCTGCTGGCGGAGGAAGCGCCGTTCCTGCACTTGCCGCTGGGGGCCTGGGCCCACGAGGCGAGAGCGGCCGTGGAGCGTGCCGGGCAAGGATGAGGCGGCCCGGGGCATCAGTTGGGCGAGGCCTCGAGGAAGTCGCTGACCCTCATGGCGTACGAACTGTTGGCGATGGGGATGGCGGCCAGGTACTCCGCCGGCAGGTCGAACGCCTCGACGAGGGGCGTCAGGTGCTCGGCCAGGCCGTGGACGAGTGTGTCGATCGCCGGCGGCAGTGCGTGGATATGGTCGGCCGACAGGTGGCCGGCGGCCAGCAGATCGCCCGTGTGGTGGCTGATCTCCTGGAGCAGGAACAGGCGGCACAGGTCTTCGAGCAGGGAGCGGGCAGCGGGGTCGGCCGTCCGGCCGATGGCGGCGATGAACGCGTCGGCGGCCTGGAGACGGGCATGGGCCGAGACCATCTCGAGGCCCGAGGACGAGGCGGCGTTCCAGCGGCCGAGCGGGTCGCCCCGGCGCCCCTGGCGCAGTGCGGTGCACGCTCTGGTCTGCCAGAGGGCCTCGACTTCGGCGAGCAGGTCGCGCAGGAAGGCCAGGTCGGTCAGGTCCTGGTCTTTCGGGGACGCCGGGCGGGCGTCGAGGCGCTCCGTCCGGTGGCCGAAGACCATCTCGGCGGCTGCCTTGATCCAGAGCGGGAGGTTGTCGCCCTCGGCGGTGACCGAACCCTCGGCGTCCAGCTGGAGGTCGGCCAGGCCGTTGAGGGGGAAGAGCCCCTGGGCCCCGCACCGTTCGCGGCATTCGATCATGATGGTGCGGCCCTGCCAGGTGATCCAGGCCTTGGCGATGGCCACAAGACGCTCTGTCTCCACCCGGTTCTCGGGCGTGTGCGCGGCCCACCGGTCGGTCACGGTCCGGTGCAGGAATGTCATGGCATAGGCCGTCGCGAGGCCCTGGAGCAGCCTGCCGTAGTGGCTGCGGTGCGCGGTCAGCGGCACCCGCTCACCGGTCTTGGGGCCACTGATGTGACGGTGGTGTGCGTAGCGCACAGCGATGGTCAGGGCCGCCCTGGAGGCGCCGACGCTCGCGGCGCTCATGCAGAGCTTGCCCGTGGTGACGCGCGCGATCGACTGGAGGAACCGCTTGCGGCGGTTGCCCATGCTGCTGTTGAGCACCCCCTCGGCGGTCAGCCGCCCGTGGTCCGCTTCCAGCAGGGCCTCGCGGGGCAGGCGGACGTGATCGAACGAGGTGAGGCAGTGGTCGACCGGGTTGCCGATCCGGTCGGGAAGCCGGCGGACCCGTATCCCGGGCAGCGGTCCCACCTCGTTGCTCAGCTGTGTCAGGAACAGGAAGACCCCTTGGTCCTCACCGTCGACCAGGAGCCGCGCGGCGACCACGGCGCTCTTCGGGCCGCCGGTGGAGCTGGTGTTGGGCATGAACTTCTGCGCGCCGGGGCCGGGGGTGTTCAGGACGAAGTCCCCGGTGGCGCGGTCGAACTCGGCGGTGGTCTGGAGGGCGGGGGCGTCGTTCCCGTGCTCCAGCTCCGAGCAGAGAAACGTTCCTGTGCGCTGCATGGACGTGTAGGGGGAAAGATCGTCCCGCTCGTCGTGGTCGTACAGGCTGCCCAGGAACAGGTTGTAGTGGATGCTCGCCAGTGCGCACAGCGCTCCGTCCGAGGCCGCGGTCCACTCGTGCAGGCTGGCCAGCTGGCGCGGATCGCGTGCCAGCTGCTCGGGGGAGACGACCGTGTCGTTCACCAGGCGCAGGCGGCGGTAGGAGAGTTCGGTGCGCTCGGCGGTGGAGAGGCCGGGGACGTAACGGAACTCTTCGCGGGCGATGAGGTCGCGCCATCGCCCGTGTATTCGAGCCCTGTCGACGGGGTCGAACAGCTGGTGCATCAGCTCGGCGACGACGGGTGTCGTCGTGGGGCTCGAATCGTTCGCCGGAGGTGAGGCCGTCTCGGCGACGAACTGGAGCAAGTCGAGACTGTCCGGCACATCGTTGGTGGCCGGTCTCGCCAGCGTGCCGCCTGCGGCCTGGAGCGCGATCTTCTGCATCGTCAGCAAGGTCATATCACTGCCTCAGCTTCGAATGAATGGGTTCGAGTCGCCAATAAGATACTGACCTACCGGTTTTTTACAAGACTCTTTACCAACGCTTGACCTACGCGACGGGGTTAAAGATCGAAATGACTATCCCGTGGGCAATACCGCACGGACAAACGGAACTTGACGGTCCCATCTTCTTCTCCAGAAGGCATTGGAAAACCGGTCGTCAGGTTTTATTCTCTCCTCAGTAGCCCTCCCTCGTGGGCCGTGGAGGTCCGCATGGGCAGCCGGGAGGGTCGTCGAAGTGGGATACGACAGCGGAATGCTCTAGTCCAGAAAGGCGGAACGCACTAAGATACGTACGTGCCGGTTTCTTTTCTTGTGTTCCATTGATCCGCCGGTGCTGGACTGGTAGGAGGATGTTGTGGCACAGCAAGAGCGGGCCATCAGGACACGGCAGGCGATCCTCATGGCGGCATCTGCTGTGTTCGACGAGGTCGGGTACGAGGCCGCGACCATCTCCGAGATCCTGAAGCGGTCCGGCGTGACCAAGGGCGCGCTCTACTTCCACTTCACGTCCAAGGACGAGCTCGCACAGGCGGTCCTGACCGCCCAGGTCGGTTCGGTGCCCCCGATCCCGCATCGGGAGCTGACCTTGCAGGAGGGTCTTGATTCGGCCCTGGTGATGGCCTACCTGCTCAGTCGCGGGGACTCCTTGGTGCGGGGCAGCGTCCGGCTCACCGTCGAGCAGGGCGTGCGGGACGGCCTGGACCGACAGGTGCCGATCCAGGCGTGGCTCGACGTCAACGAAGCCGTACTGGCGAAGGCGAAGGCGGACGGCGAGCTGCTTCCGCACATTGATGTGGCCGCTGCCGCACGGCTGTTCGCCAGCTGTTTCACCGGGGTCCAGATCATGTCGAAGATCATGACCGGGCATACGGACATGCTGCAGCGGGTGGCGGAGCTCCAGCAGTACCTGATGACGTCCGTCGCGGTGCCGGGGGTCCTCGTACAGCTGGACTTCAGGCCGGAGCGGGGCCAAGAGGTGTACGAAGAAGCGATGAAAGCCCAAGAAGAGGCGGAGGCCTCCCGGGCCGAGCAGGTCTGAGCAGGTCTGAGAGAATTTCCCGTCGTAGTCCATTGGGGGGTGGGCTGTGTGTGCCCTCCTGATGTGCGTGTGTGTCGAAGCGTCAAACGTCACGACAAACGAACGGAGTGCATTGATGGAAGCAACTGCATGCCCGTACACCCTGGATGTTCTGGGGCGGGATCACGCCGGTGAGGCGGCGATGCTGCGGGCACAAGGGGGAGCAGTTGAGGTGGAGTTGCCCGGCGGGGTCATCGCATGGGCCATCACTCGTCAGGCGGACATCAAGCAGCTGCTGGTGGACCCGCGCGTCTCCAAGAGCGCCCGGCAGCACTGGCCGGCCTTCATCGAGGGACGCATAACGGAGGACTGGCCGCTCTACCCGTGGGTGTCCAACGAGAACATGCTGTTCTCGTACGGCGATGAGCACTCGAGGCTGCGCCGGCTGGTCGCGGCGGCCTTCACGGCACGGCGCACCAAGGAGCTTCAGCCCTGGGTCGAGGCGCTCACCGGGGAGCTTCTCGACGATCTGGCCGCCCTGCCGCCCACGGCACGACCCGATCTGCGGGCCTCGTTCGCCGCGCTGCTGCCGATGCGGGTGATCAGCGAACTGTTCGGAGTCCCCGCGCACCTCAGGGACAGCCTCGCCGGTGCGATGCACACCGTCTTCAGCAGCTCGGCAACGGGTGAGGAGATGGCCGCCGCACAGGGGGTGGTCTTCCAGCTGCTGGCTGAACTGGTGGCGCTCAAGCGGGTCGAGCCCGGTGACGACCTCACGTCCGGGCTGCTCGAGGTCAGGGACAAGGGCGACGGACTCTCCGAACAGGAGCTGTTGGGCACCCTGAATCTCCTGCTGGCCGGCGGGCAGGACACGACCTGCACCCTGATCACCAACGCGATCGGCCAGCTCCTGTGCCACCGCGACCAGTTGGCTCACGTCCTTGAGGGCCGCGCCGACTGGGACGATGTGATCGCCGAGACGATGCGGATGCACAGCCCGGGGGCCTTCTCGCCCATGCGGTTCGCGGTGGAGGACATCGATCTTGACGGTGCCCTGATCAAGAAGGGGGACCCGATCCTGGTCAACTTCGCCGCCGGTCTCGATCCCGGGTATCACGGGGAGGACACCGCGGTGTTCGACGTCCTGCGCACCGGCCGCCGCGACACCATCGGCTTCGGGCACGGCGCCCACTACTGCATGGGAGTCCCGCTGGCGCGCCTTGAGACGACTACTGCTCTGGCCGGACTCTTCGAGAGGTTCCCGGACATGACGCTCGGCGTCCCCGAGGAGGAACTCGAACCGATGAAGACGTTCATGATGAATGGCTTCGCGTCCGTCCCCGTGCAGCTGCACAAGACACCGAGCTGACCCGCGCGCACCACAGCTGATCCAGAACTCCGTATCCCTCAGGGGATACGGAGTTCTTTTTGTGGGCCTTCCAGCGAGTCGAGAGCTGTCCTTGAGGGGGGTACTCGACCGTGACCGCAAAAGCAAAGGAGGGATAAATGGGCAATCCGGACAGTGGTCAGGCCGTGCTGCGACTCGAGCGCGGGCAGGCCAGTGACGAAGAGCTGGCGGCACTCACCGTTGTGCTGCTCTCCCTGTGCCGTGACGACGCGGAGCCGGGGGAGGGGCGTCCTCTCAATGGATCGCGCTGGTGGAAGGGCTCTGGCTACAGCGCTCCGCGCAGCTGGCAGTGATTCGGCATTCAAGAGTTCCACACCCCATCTGTAAACCGCATGGACGGTTTGTTATAGTGTCCGCATGGACCCCGGGACTGGACCTTCTCGGCCTGGCCCCAGGAAGGGATCTGTCATGGTGACGATGATTTCCCCCGCCCCGGTCGAGGCGGAGCCGACTGACCTCCGCGGGCGGGTGGCGGAGCTGCACGCTGTCCGGGTGCAGGCTCAGTCGGGCCCGAGCGAGCGTGCGACCGAGGCGCAGCACGCCAAGGGCAAGCTGACCGCGCGTGAGCGGATCGAGCTGCTGCTCGACGAGGGTTCGTTCCAGGAGGTCGAGCAGTTGCGCCGGCACCGGGCGACCGGTTTCGGGCTCGAGGCCAAGAAGCCGTACACCGATGGTGTCATCACCGGCTGGGGCACGGTCGATGGGCGCACGGTCTTCGTGTACGCCCACGACTTCCGCATCTTCGGCGGCGCGCTCGGCGAGGCGCACGCCACCAAGATCCACAAGATCATGGACATGGCCATCGCGGCCGGTGCCCCGCTGGTCTCCCTGAACGACGGCGCGGGCGCCCGTATCCAGGAGGGCGTCTCCGCCCTCGCGGGTTATGGCGGCATCTTCCAGCGCAACACCAAGGCGAGCGGTGTCATCCCGCAGATCAGCGTCATGCTCGGCCCGTGCGCGGGCGGCGCGGCCTACAGCCCGGCCCTCACCGACTTCGTCTTCATGGTCCGTGAGACCTCGCAGATGTTCATCACCGGTCCCGACGTCGTCAAGGCGGTCACGGGTGAGGAGATCACCCAGAACGGTCTCGGGGGCGCGGATGTCCACGCCGAGACCTCAGGTGTCGCGCACTTCGCGTACGACGACGAGGAGACCTGCATCGCCGAGGTCAGGTACCTGATCTCGATGCTCCCCTCCAACAACCGCGAAAATCCGCCATCTCATGTGAGCGACGATGCGGCGGATCGCCGCTCGGAGATGCTGCTCGATCTGGTTCCGGCGGACGGCAACCGTCCGTACGACATGCACAAGGTGATCGAGGAGCTCGTCGACGAGGGCGACTACCTGGAGGTTCACGAGCGGTGGGCGCGGAACATCGTCTGCGCGCTGGCCCGTCTTGACGGCAAGGTGGTGGGCATCGTCGCCAACCAGCCGCAGTCCCTGGCGGGAGTTCTGGACATCGAGGCCTCGGAGAAGGCCGCTCGGTTTGTTCAGATGTGTGATGCGTTCAATATTCCGATCGTGACCCTGCTGGACGTGCCCGGCTTCCTGCCGGGGGTGGACCAGGAGCACGGCGGGATCATCCGGCACGGCGCGAAGCTGCTCTACGCGTACTGCAACGCGACGGTGCCGCGGATCTCGCTGATCCTGCGCAAGGCGTACGGAGGTGCGTACATCGTGATGGACAGTCAGTCCATCGGCGCGGACCTCACCTATGCCTGGCCGACCAACGAGATCGCGGTGATGGGCGCCGAAGGTGCCGCCAACGTCATCTTCCGTCGGCAGATCGCGGCCGCCGAGGACCCCGAGGCGATGCGTGCGCGCATGGTCAAGGAGTACAAGGCCGAGCTCATGCACCCCTACTACGCCGCCGAGCGCGGCCTGGTCGACGACGTCATCGACCCGGCACAGACCCGCGAAGTCCTCATCAAGTCCCTCGCGATGCTCCACAACAAGCACGCCGACCTGCCGTCCCGGAAGCACGGCAACCCACCGCAATAGCCGGATGCTCAGGGGGAAGCCGGCGGCACGACCGCCGGCTTCCCCGCAACCAGGAGACCCTCGATGGCGAAGCAGGAGCGTGCGGCGCGCACGCGCGAGTTGTTGGTGCACGCCGCTGCCGAGGCATTCGCCCGGGAGGGGTTCGCACCGGCTTCGCTCACCACCATCAGTAAGAGGGCGGGGGTGAGCAACGGCGCGCTGCACTTCCACTTCGAGAGCAAGAGCACACTGGCCCGTGCGGTGGAGGAGGAGGCGGCCGAGGTCATCCGGCAGATCGCCCGCTCGGACGGCAGGCGATCGGGTGCGCTGCAGCGGCTGGTCGACGCGACGTACTACCTCATGAGCAGGCTGGACCAGGACGTGGTGGTCAGGGCCGGGTTCAGGCTGAGCAACTGCGCCGCGCTCAGGGACCGCAGCGCCGATCTGCGAGGGCAGTGGCAGCACTGGATCGAGCAGGTGCTGCAGGAAGCCGAGCGCGAGGGGGAACTCGCCGCGGGGGTGCCCGCGGCCGATGCCGCGACCGTCGTGGCGGCGGCCATGGTGGGCTTCGAGATGCTCGGGGCGAAGGACCGCGACTGGATCTCCACGGGCAGGCTCCTCCCGTTCTGGGAGCTGATGCTGCCCCGGCTCGCGGCGCCCGGGGTGCTGGAGCGAGTGAAGCCCGCAGGCACACCCTTCAGTGCACAGCCCCCGGCATAAGCAGACCGGCTGGTCTGCTTTTCGGCTGTTCCGAAGCTCATGCGGGAGGGGAGCTCCTCGCCGTTTGGGGTTCGAGGGGATGAAGGGTCGCCCTATTCGAACCGTCAACTACTGTATCCGGCACGCTTATTGGGATCCATTAGTGTGAAATATAGGCGTAAATAGGTGCAGGTTCCCGTCGGCCTTCCCTGGATGCCCTCCCGTAAAAACAGCCTGAACGGTTTAGTATTGACAAACCGTCCGTCCTGTTTTGTAATCGTGGAGTGCCTAGAACCGCACAGGGATAGGGGAGACGGCATGGAGATCGACGTACTGGGTCCATTGGCCGTGAGGGAGAACGGGGTGTCCATCACCCCGACCGCACCGAAACCGCGACAGGTTCTGGCCCTCCTGGCGCTCCATGCCGACCAGGTGGTGCCCGTCGGCTCGCTCATCGAGGAGCTGTGGGCCGCCACACCGCCGCGCAGCGCGCGCACCACCCTGCAGACCTATGTGTTACAGCTGCGTGAGCTCATCGCTGTCGCCCTCGAGAAGGACGAACCGGTCGAAGGGCAGCCGCGACGCAGCGCCAAGGACGTGCTGGTGACCCTGCCCGGCGGGTATCTGCTCCGGGGCGGCGGCACCAGTGACGTCCGGGAGTTCGAGCGGCTCGCGGGTACGGGGTATCGGGCCATGGACTCCGAAGACTTCCGGGACGCCGCACAGCAATTGCGCGAGGCACTCGGCCTCTGGTCCGGGTCCGCCTTCGCCGATGTACAGACCGGGGCGCAGCTCGAGATGGAGGCCAAGCGGCTCGAGGAGAGCCGGCTGTGCGCACTCGACCAGCGCATCGAGGCCGATCTGCGGCTCGGCCGGCACCGTGAGCTGCTCGCCGAACTCACCGTCCTGGTCAGCCGGTACCGCACGCACGAGAATCTGCACGCCCAGTTCATGCTGGCGCTGCACGGGGCGGGGCGGCGGGGCGAGGCGCTCGACGTGTATCAGCGCCTGCGCAGCACGCTCGTACGGGACCTCGGCATCGAGCCGTCGGCCCGCCTGCGCAGGGTGCAGCGCTCGATCCTCATGACCAGCCCCGAGGCCCCGACGCAGCCGGAGAAGACCGGCGGCGAGCGCCTCGTGCGCGTGAGCTGAGCGCCGCGATGGGGCGCGGGGTTCAGGAACGATCGGAGCGGACCCGCGAACGCCTGGTGCACGCCGGCTCCGAACTGTTCCATCGCCATGGATACACGAACGCAACCCTGAGCGATATCGCCGACGCGGCCGGAGTGACGAAGGGGGCGCTGTACTTCCACTTCACCTCCAAGGAAGAGCTCGCGGACGCGGTGCTGCAGCGCGGCCGCGATCTTCTGGACGGTGCGGTACGGGAGTTGAGGGCCGCAGGCGTCTCGCCGCTGCAGTCGATCATCGACCTCACCTACTGGCTGGCCCGGACACTCCAGGAGGAGCCGGCCGTCCGGGCCGGTTTCCGGATCGCCCGTGAGCGCACGGGGCTGCTGTCCTCGGCGAACGACCTGCACGGGGTCTGGATCTCCACCGTCTGGGAGCTGCTGCGACAGGCCCGCGACACGGGCGAGCTGCGCAAGCGCCCGCGGGGGGAGGGCCCCGAGACGCTGGTGGCCGCCGCGGTCTGCGTGATCGAGGTGATGTCGGAGACCGGAATGCCGTACGCCGAACTGCGGCACCGAGTCGGCGCGTTGTGGGACCTGATGGTGCCGAGTCTGGTGCCCCCCGGCGCGGCCGCGGTCAGGACATGGCCACACGCCGGATACGCCGCACAGGGCATGTGGGCGGTCTGAGCCGCTCACTGCTGGTCCGGATGCTCCGTCCGTATGTTCCCGTCCGTACGTTCTTGAGGTCCTTGGAAATCCTCAGAAGTCCATAGAGGCTCTGAGGTTTTCAGAGGTTCGCAGAGGTTTTCAGAGGTCCATAGAGATCGCGCCGCAATCAGAACGAGAAGTCCTCAGTGATTGTTTCGTTCTCACAACACCACAGATGGAGACCAACTAGAGGTCGGGTAGAGAAATCCGCTTGCCCGGCACGGATCCGGCTAGCTTGCTCGGAGTGCTTGTTTTTGGCCACTGAGAGGAACTCGAAGAGCAACTCGACGAGGTACGGAGGAAGAACGTGAAGATTCAGGTTCTGGGTCCGTTGAGTGCTGAAGTCAACGGGGGTTCGATTGTTCCGACAGCGGGTAAGCCGCGGCAGATCCTGTCGCTCCTCGCCCTCTATCCAGGGCGGGTGATGCCTGTTCCGACGCTCATGGACGAGATCTGGGAGACAGAGCCGCCGAGGAGCGCGCTCACCACCCTGCAGACATACATCCTTCAGCTGCGCAGAAGGCTTGGCACGGCGATGGGGCCAGGCGCCCCCGGCGGTGCCAAGGACGTCCTCGCGACCCGGCACGGGGGGTATCTGCTGCAGATACCCGAAGACTGCGTGGACGTGCACCAGTACGACTACCTGGTCGCCGAGGGGCAGTCCGCTTTCGAGGCGGGCGCCAACGACGTGTCCGCCGACCGGTTCCGCCAGGCGCTCGACCTGTGGAACGGGCCCGCTCTGGTGGACGTACAGGTGGGCCCCATCCTCGAGATCGAGGTCATGCGCCTGGAGGAGAGCCGGCTGGTCACCGTGGAACGGCGGATCGACGCCGATCTGAGGCTCGGACGGCATTCCGAGCTGCTGGCCGAGCTCGCGGAGCTGACCGCACGTCACCCGCAGCACGAGGGGCTGCATTCGCAGGCCATGGTGGCGCTCTACCGGTCCGGCCGGCAGGCCTCCGCGCTGGAGGTGTACCGCAAGCTGCGCGTGCGGCTGATCGACGATCTGGGTGTCGAGCCCTCGCCCCAGCTCCAGCGGCTGCATCAGGCCATGCTCACCGTCGACCCGCAGCTGGATGTCACCGCGGGTCCCCGGCGCACCTCGACCTTCGACCTCTTCGCAGCCTGAGAATCCGGTGGGGCCCGATGTGTACTCAAGCGGATCTCTTTCGGATCTCTATAGGCACCGGGTATCCTGCCGAATTTTTCGGTGAAGAATTCAAGGTTCATACGGAGCGTCGTACGAGGCGGAATTCGTCGCCCACGAGTCTTTCAGGCCTCGTGGGCGACGAACGTACCCGCGCCTTCTTCGAGGAGAGCGCCGCAGCACACATCGTCGCCCCCGCGTGCGGGGCTTCAGTCCCGTACCTCTTCAGTCCCGTACCCAGGATTGCGGAGAAAGCCCAGGTCAGCGCATGTGACCTCATCCCGGCACGGGGCTGACGGGGCTGAGACTGGTAGTTATCACCCAAGGAGTCACACCCAACACGCACGCGCCCGCAATGTAGAAGAGCTCTTCTGAACAGCTGATAACTACGAGCTTCGGTCCCGTCAGTCCCGTAGTCAGCGGGGAGACCCCCTCTGACCAGGTGTTTCGCTGAGCGGGACTGAAGCGTCGACGCTGTGGCGGGACTGAACCGGAGACGCGGGTACCCGCGCTCCCTGACGCTGCGGGACTGACGGGACCCAGAATCCCCGATACGCCAAGATCGCCCTTCCCGGCCCCCGCCCGTGGGCTACGCTCGGGCCTCAAAGCCGAAATCCCAGTCCCTTCAGACCCGTTGGCCCCGCCGGAGACCGACACACACTGTGACAAGGACGATCCGTTGACCCGCCAGCCCCCCACCGCGCAGAGGGACGAGGCCGTGCACGGAAACGTGATCGCCCGGTGGTGTGCCCGTGCGGGCTGGCCGGTACATCCGCTCGCCCCGCGACAGAAGGTGCCGCCGGCCAACTGCCAGGCCTGCAAGGCGGACCGGCACACGCCCGCTTCGTGCCCGTGCAGGAAGGCGGGCCGGTGGTGCCACGGGTTCCACGCCGCGACCACGGATCCCGGCCGCATCGACGCCTGGTGGCACGAGCGGTCACGCTTCGGCGTAGGCGTCTCCTGCGGTCCCGCGGACCTGGTCGTTCTCGATGTCGATGCCCACGCGGCGCAGGTTCCCGACCGGTCCCGGCTCCTGCCGGGGATCCCGATCTCCCCGCAGGTCAACCTCGACGGTCTGGCCACGGGCTTCGACACCCTGGCGCTCCTTGCGGCGCTCCGCGGGCAGCCGAGTCCGGCGCAGGACACCGGAACCCTGCGGGTGCGCACGCCCTCCGGCGGACTCCACATCTGGTACCGCAACCCGCATCCCACCATCCGCTACCGCTCCTCCACGGGGTCCAGCCCGAAGACGGCCCTGGCCTGGCTGGTGGATGTGCGCTCCGACAACGGCTACATCGTGGCCCCCGGAACCCGGACCACCGCAGGCAGTTACCGTCCGGTGGGAGCGGCCCGCGTCCCGGAGCCGCTGCCGGACTGGCTGGCGGCAGAACTCGCGCGCACCCGGCACGTCCCTGCCCCCGCCGCTGCCCCTGCCCAGATCCCTCGACCCGCCGCCGCACCCGAAGCGACCCGCCGCCGACGCTCGGTCAAAGGCGCCGAACGCCTTCTGAACCCTCTCCTGGCCGAGGTCGCCGCCTGCGCGGCAACGCCGGAAGGCGCGAGCTTCACGGAAAAGCTCAACCGGGCCGCCTACACGGCCGGCGGCCTGGTCCAAGGGGGCCATCTCGCGAGGGGAGAGGCGCGGGCCCTGCTGCTGGAGACGGCCCGCGCCGCACGCCCTGCCCAAGAGGGCCGCAATCTCACGATCATCGAGTCCGCTCTGTCTGCGGGCGCCCAGCGCCCACTCCACCCCCGAGGACGCGTATGAGCGCCGAGCCCACCCGCTTCGACGCCGAAGCGGCCGCAGCCCAGATCCGCCAGCAGAGCCTCGACCTCGCGCTGCCAGAGCCACCCCCCGGCCTGCCGGCCCAGCAGACCGACGCACGCTGCCCGCCCGCCGCGTCCCCGACCGCGTCCCCGACGGGTCTGCTGCCCGGCGCACTGACCGACCGAGGCAACGCGAAACTGTTCGCCCGCCTCTACCGGGACCAGTTCCGCTATGTCATCGGGATGGGCTGGCATTCCTGGGACGAGTACCGCTGGAAACTGAGCGGCGGCGACGAAGCGGCGGTGTGGGCCGCCGGGGAGATGGCAGAGCAGATCTCCGAGCATGACCCTCAGGGCAAGTTCAGCGACCGCGCGCTGGCCGCGCACCGCCGGCACTCCGAATCGACCTCAGGGCTCAAAGCCCTGCTGTACCAGGCGCAGGCCGCGCCCGGCCTGCGCCTGAACCCGGACGTCCTGGACGGTGACATCTACGCCCTGTGCACCCCGTCCGGGATCGTCGACCTCAGGACCGGGAAGCTCCGCAAGCCGGATCCGCTCACCGACATGCATTCGCGTGCCACCCTCGTGGCACCCCACAGCATGTCCATTCCCCGCTGGCAGAGCTTTCTGCGCGACACCTTCGGGGATGACGCGAAAGGCCTGGAGACCACCCGCTTTCTGCACCTGCTGCTCGGCTACTCCATCACCGGCGACGTCGGCGCGCAGGTCCTGCCCTTTCTCTACGGCTCCGGGGCCAACGGCAAATCCGTGCTGCTCGAGGTGATGACACAGATCCTGGGCGACTACGCCAACGCCGCCCCGCCCGGATTCCTCATGGAGAAGGGCAAGTTCACCGAACATTCCACGGAGCTCACCGAACTGCACGGCCGGCGCATCGTCGTGTGCAGTGAACTCAAACCCAACGACAAGTTCAACGAAGCCCGCGTCAAGCTCCTCACCGGCGGCGACACCATTACCGCCCGGCGTATGCGGCAGAATTTCTTCACCTTCACCCCCACCCACAAGCTGTGGCTGCTCGGCAATCACCGTCCCGAAGTCGGCACCGGCGGCTATGCGTTCTGGCGCCGTATGCGGATCATCCCGTTCGAGCGGAGCGTGCCCGACGAGCGGAAGATCGACAATCTGGCGGCCGAACTCGTGCGTGACGAGGGCCCAGGCATCCTCCACTGGCTGATCGAGGGCGCACAGCGCTACCTCGCCACCCGCGACCCGCTCACCGGCCCGGCCTCGGTGCGGGTGGCGACCGCCGCCTACGAGACCACCGAGGACCACGTCGGCCGCTTCATCACCGAATGCTGCACCAGGGGCCTGGACGGGCGCGCCAACCCGGAACTGCGCGTCGAACAGAAGCTTCTGTTCGAGACCTACGGGCGCTGGTGCTCCGACGAGGGGATCAGGCCCTCCACCAGCCGCGCCTTCGCCAGCCGCATCCGGCAGGAACTCGGCCTGGTCTCACCCGCAGAAATGATCAAGAGCAACGCCACCAAGCTCTACCCCGGCCTCGCACTTCTCGCCGAGGACAGCGCCGCCGGCCAGGGACGCGGGACGCAGTGAAGAACCGCTGCGGTCCGGATGAGGCCGCCTGCCGACCGTACGATGGACGACGCCCGCTGCCCCGGCTCGCTCAAGGAGCCCGGAAGCCGAGCGGCGTACATGCCACATCCACAGGTCGTTGCCCGGCCGTTGAGACCCAGGAGGCCTGATGAGCGCGATTCCGCAGGAAGGCGATCTCGCCCAGGAAGCCGAGGTCGTCTGGCTGGAGAACACCGAAGACCTCGACTATGTCCGGCAGGCCCTGGACAAGGTCAACACCCGTAAGGGCAAGCCACGGTACGAGCGCGACGGCCGGCTCATCGGCTACTCCAACCTGGCTCCGACCGCGCCACGCAGCGCCGACAGCGGCCTGTTCGCCCGCCGTACGTTCTATCTGCTGCCGCACGACCGCCCCAACCGGCCCAATGACCCCGCGTGTCCCTACCGGGTGGGCTCCCCGCTCGAAGCCGTCGACCCGCGGACCGTGGGAGCGGGGAAGGTCGGAGTGAAGACTCCGCGGTCTCAGGCCACCGCGGACGTAGTGCCCGCCCGCCCGTAACGGCCGGTGGTTCTTCCTCAGCCGTTCTTGAGTTCCAGCGCGAGCGCGTGTTCCGCGGGCGTCAACGGAATGTCGGGGCACAGCTTTTCGGGGTGGCCCGGCGGGGGAGCGTCGAGCGGCTCGGCCGCGTTTTCCTGCAAGGCTTCCGCTCTCTTCAGCTCGCCGATCGTGTAGAGCAGGCCAAAGGCAATGAGGCTCTGCCACACCGCGTTCAGAGCGCGCCGCAGCAACAGGGTCGCTTTCATATCTGCCACCACTTCGGTCGTCCCGCGGGGCTGCTGGGCCTGTGCCTCGTCATGGTGTCTTCCGGTGGTCAGGAAGTACTCGAGGAATGCCGGAGACCGTCCCGTTCCAGTGGATCTCGACCTGTCCTGGACGCGCCTGCCGACGCTTCCGGCAACGGTTCTCCCAGCGAGCGAAGGGCCACCGATGATCCGTGACGAGCGTACGAACCTGGCCATCGACGGGTTCGAAGTGGCAGCTGCCGCCCCGCCGCTTCCCGCGGAGCCGGAGCCGGAAGAGCGGGAGCGGGAGCAGAGCCGGCGAGCGGGTGGCGAGGTCGAGGACATCGAGGAGCTGGTCGCCGATCTGCAGCTGGGGCGAAGGGGGTTGGCCGGGCGGGACCCGGAGCCTGCCCCGCAGCGTGCGGTACGCCTCACCGACGAGGTGGCCTTTCTCGGTCTGTCCCGCCTTGTCACCGAACTCGCCGGGGGCGGCGGGCCTCCGGCGCCCGCCCTGCGCACCACGCCGGACCTGGGAGCCGACGAGGACGGCCGCCGTGACGCGTACGAGAGGCAGCGCGCCGAGGCGAGGGAACGGGTGGGGGAGGTCTGGCAGTGGCTGGCGCAGCGCCGTCGGCAGCGAGGCGACGGCCCCGACCGGGACGAGCGTTGGCGGTGCTCGGGTCCGGTGCTGCCGCCGCTGCCGGGAACGCCTGTGCAGCGCATCGACATCACCGCGCCCGTCGTGGACCTGGCCCCCCTCGCGCAGTCGTGGGCACGGGCGGCAGGCCTGGGCGACGGCACCCGCGAGCACAACTGGCGCCTGCTGCGGACCGGGAAGGGCAGGAAGGCGGATGTGCTGTCGGCGGACAACAAGCACGTGGTGTCCGCCGCCAACGGATTTCCGCTGCCCCGCTTCGGTGAGGTGCTCCTCGGTCTGGTCGGACAGATCCGTGCGCGGGGGCTGCTGCCGCCCGCCCACAAGGTCAGGCTGATCAGCCGGCCGGGAGTCCGGACCGAGGTGACACCGGTGCGGCTGCCCGGTCTCTCGCTGCTCAGCGTGGACACGGGGGTCACCCCGCTGTCGTACGGTCAGCTCCAGCACGCCATCGGGCACATCGCCGAGTACGCCGCACGCCCGTCCGGGCTCTGTCTCGCGGAGCGGTGGTCGCTGTGCGGGCTGCGTTCCGAGGGATGGGCGCTGCTCATCGGGCAACTGGTCCAGGCCCCCGCGTTTCTCGTCGAGACCGGCCTTGACGAGCACTCCGCGCAGGCCGTCGCCGGGTTTCTCGCCGATGAGGAGCGGTTCAGCCGGGGTCTTATGGCCGCCGACCTGGCCCTCGACGCCGAGCTCGCGGAGTGCCGCGGTGTCGCCGATGCCCTGGATGCCGCGGGCGCCGTCGCCGCGCGTACCGGGCTTGAACGGGCCCCGGAACTGATGCTGCTGCGTCAGACCCGGCTCGCCTCGGCGCGCCACCGGCTCGCCGGGCACGCCTGGTGCGACGCCGCGCTCGCCGAGCTCGACGCCGGGTTCGGGACCGGCTGGGCCGACCGGGACGGGGCGTGGGAGCTGCTGAGGGAGACCCTGCGGGAGACGGACACCGCGACGGGATTCCTGCGCGCCCTGCGTGCGGCCCGTACCCCGAGGAGCGGGCGGCACTTGGCAGGGGCCGCTGCGTAGCCGACGCCGCTCGGGGAGCTCTCGAGGCCGCGTACGGGTGGGGCCCGGACGGCGGCCTTCGGCACCGTACGCCGAGTCGTGATCGAGCCAGTCTCCACTGTCCGCACATATGTTCCTGGTCCGGGTCGTAGCGGGCACCGGCATGGGTGGGAGCCTGCGCCCGCACTCGCCAGGGGGAACATTGGAAGGTCACCGGAACTTCATCGAACTCTTGCGTACCCGGGTGGAGCAGTCGCCACAGCGCGAAGCGATGGTCCTGCTGCCCGACGACAGTGCGCGCGGACGGCCGAGGACGGTCTCCTACCGCAGCCTCGACGCCTCCGCACGCGTGCTCGCAGGGTGGCTCCAGGACCGGGGCGTGCAGGGTGAGCGGGCGCTGCTCATGCACGAGTCGCGTCACCAGTTCGCCGTGAGCTTCCTCGCCTGCCTGTACGCCGGGGTCATCGCCGTGCCGGTGCCATCGAGCCACCGGAGCGGCCACAACGAGGCCCGGGTCTCGGGGATCGTCAAGGACGCGGCTCCCGCCGTCGTGCTCACCGATGCGGCGCAGGCCCCCGATGTGTCGCGGCTGCTCGTCCAGTCCGCGTCGGGCAGCATCATGTGCCTGGCCGCCGACGCCGTGCCCGCCTCCGCGCCCTGGCGGATGCCGGACCATGTGCCGGACGCGGTGGCCTATCTGCAGTACACCTCCGGGGCCACCGGCGTCCCGCGCGGGGTCGCGGTCACCCACGAGAACCTGATGGCCAATCAGCGGGCGCTCGTGGAAGCGCTGGGCACCTCACCGGGGGAGTCCGTCGGCGGCTGGCTCCCGTTCCACCACGACATGGGTCTGGTCGGCCAGTTGCTCCACCCGCTGTGGCTCGGCGGCACCTCCGTGCTGCTCTCGCCCGAGGCGTTCGTCCGGCAGCCGGTGCGCTGGCTCCAGGCCATCGGGGAGTACGGGATCGCCGTGAGCGGCGCACCCGACTTCGCGTACGACCTCTGTGTGCGGCGCGTGAGCGACGATCAGCTCGCCGGACTCGACCTGTCGGGCTGGCGCACGGCGGTCAGCGGCGGCGAGCCGCTGCGCGCCGGGACGCGGCAGGCCTTCACCCGGCGCTTCGCCCCGGCCGGGTTCCGGCCGCAGGCGATGACCGCGGGATACGGTCTCGCCGAGTCCACGCTCCTGGTCGCCGCCACCCCCGCGGGTGAGCAGGGCGCCGAACTCGCCGTGGACGTGGCGGAGCTGGAGAAGAACCTGATCCGCAAGCCGCGCGAGGGGCAGCCCGTCCGTACGCTGCTCTCCAGCGGGCGGCCGGTCGGCGGTGAGATACGCATCGTCGAACCCGGGACCCGGGCCGTGCTGCCGGACGGCGAGATCGGCGAGATCTGGGTGCGCGGCGGGAGTGTCGCGGCCGGATACTGGCAGAACCGGTCCGAGACCGCGCGGACCTTCAACGCCGCCACGGCGGACGGACAGTCGCCCTTCCTGCGGACCGGGGACCTGGGCACGCTGGAGGAGGGCCACCTCTATGTCACCGGCCGGATCAAGGACATGATCGTGGTGGCCGGGCGGAATCTGTACCCACACGATCTGGAGTACGCCGTACAGCAGATCAGCGCCCTGTTCGGGGCGGGCACCGCCTTCGGCGTGACCGGGGAACGCGAACGGATCGTGATCGTGCAGGAGGTGCGCACCCAGCGCTGGTACGACCTCGACTTCGGGGCGCTGGCCGCCGATGTCGGGCGGTGCATCACCGAGGAGTTCGAAGTGCCCGTCGGCGGGGTGCTCCTGGTCCGTCCGGGCACGGTGCGCCGGACGACCAGCGGGAAGGTGGAACGCGGCGCGATGCGGGAACTGTTCCTCAACGGCCGTCTGCGCCCCCTGTGCGAGCACCTGGACGACGAACTGGCGGCACTGTCGGATGCCGCCGGGCTCACTCCTCGAAGAAGGAACAGAACATGAGCGAAGCGGTACCGGGAGGGCCCCGGGACGAGGTGTTCGCCGCCTGGCTGCAGGAGCACATCGGCCGGTATGTGCGGGGAGAGGTGCCGCTGGACACACCCTTGCTGAAACGGGGCCTTGACTCGGTCGCCATGCTCAGTCTCTTCGGGGAGATCGAGGACACCTTCGGGCTCGTACTGGATCCGACCGACATGTGGGACCAGCCGACCGTGCGGGAACTGGCCTGGTACCTGGCGGCGCTCAGCGCGGACCGGCCCCGGGCGTCCTCACGGATCCGCACCGCGTTCGTGTTCACGGGGCAGGGCAGCCAGCACCGGGGCATGACCGTGGGCCTGTACCGCAACTCCACGAGCTTCCGCCGCCATCTGGCGGAGGCCGCGGCCGTGGTGATGCCCCATTTCGGGGTGTCCGTCACCGAGGTGGTCCTCTCCGAGGACCCCCGGATCCATGAGACCGCGGTGACCCAGCCGGCGTTGCTCGCGGTCGAGTACGCCCTGGCCATGACCCTGCTGGAGGAGGACGTGCGGCCGGAGGCCGTTCTGGGCCACGGCATAGGGGAGTTCGCGGCGGCCACCGTCGCCGGTGCGCTCACGCTCGCGGACGCCGCCGAGCTGGTGTCCCACCGGGGCGCGATCATGCAGGAACTGCCCCCGGGCGGCGGCATGATGGCGACCTGTGCGGATCCCTTCGAGGCGGCCGAGGCGACGGCCACCGAACCCCGCGTGTCCATCGCCGCGTTCAACGCGGCGCGGGCCACGATCCTCTCCGGAGACCTCGCCGGTCTCGACCGGACCCAGGAGCGGCTGGACGCCAGTGGCATCTCCAGTACGTTCCTCAAGGTGACCCATGCTTTTCACTCGCCCCTGATGGAGCCATCGGCACCGGCGTTCCAGACGGTGGCCCAGCGGCTGACCGGGGGGAAGCCCCAGGTGCCGTTCTACTCCACGGTGTATGGCCGGAGGTACGACGGGCCGCTCGACGCCGCGTACTGGACGTCGCAGATCACGTCGCCGGTGCGGTTCGCCGACGCCACCCGGCTGCTGTTCGCCGAACATGCCCCGACCCATGTGGTGGAGATCGGCCCCAAGGCGGTCCTCTCCCCGTTCCTGCGCAGGATCGGCGGGGCGAAGGGGCCCAAGGTGCTGCCCGTCTGCCGCGGTCCGCAGAGCAACGCGGTCCATCTGGCGGGCGTGCTGTCCGCCCTGAGCGCGGGCCCGCTCGTCGAGGAGGAGCCGGTCTGACCCGGTTTCCGGGCTGACGGACCGGCCGCCCGGCCGCGTGCCGGGCGGGGTGCTTGAGCTCCGCTCGAGCACTCACCGAGCACAGCGGGCCACATTCCCCTTCCCGTTCCGGGAGAAGAGGAGGGGATGAAGGCATGACGCACACGACACAGACATCTGCCGCGGAGCCGTCCGCCGCACCCGTGCCGGCACTCGCGCCCGCTGTACCGGCTCATGGACTGTTCGCCCGGATCATCATCAATCGCCTGGTCCGACCCGTGTGGTACGCCCTGGTGGCCTACGGCGGTTTCTGGGTGCCCGGTGGCAGTCAGTTCTACGGCGACGCGCTCCACTGTGCGGCCGGTCCCGGTCCCGACAAGAACCCTCGTGGCCGGCACTTGAGGTCCTCTTGAGCCCTGGTGACTACCCAGGGGTGACGCAGGTTCCGCACAGGGAGGGGCGACATGACAACGGTGGTGAACAGGGCGGACGCGTCGGAGGTCGCCGCACAGGAGCGCATCGCCCGGCTCGAGCACAGGCTTGGCGATCTGGACGATCCCGGAAACCCGCTGGGCGCCGAGCAGTTGCTGGCGGCCGACGCGGCCGGCCGGCCGCTGGCCCCCGCCGAGCGAGTGCTCGACGAGTTCGGCCTGAACGCCGAGTTCGTGCCCGGACGTCTTGGGGGCAGGCTGGAGCGTCTCGATGTGCTCGCCCGGGTGGTGCGCGCCGTCTTCCGGAGGGACGCGTCCCTGGGCCTCGGGTACGGGGTCACGTCCTACCTGGCCGGGGTCATCGTGTGGGCGGACGGGACGGCCGCCCAGCAGCGTGCCGTCGCTGACCTGCTGCTGTCCGGCGGCCGCATCGCCTGTGCCTATCCGGAGCCGCCGACCGGCAACGACTTTCTGCGCAACCGCTTCTCGACCCTCGTGGAGGGGGCGGGCTACCGGCTGAACGGCCGCAAAGAGGCCCTCAACAACGCGGCCCGCGCCCAGTCACTGCTGATCTTCGCCGATGGCCCGGACACCGGGCGGGGCGACCGCAGCGCCTTCCTCATCGACGGACCGCGGGCGGACAGCGCCACGGCCGCGCTGCTCGGCCGGTACGAGACCACGGGCATCCGGGGCTCCCTGGTGCACGGCCTGCAGTTCTCCGGACACCCCGTCAGCACGGAGCAGCTGGTCGGCCGGGCGGGCGGGGCCGGGGTGCTGGCCCGCCGGGCCTTTCCCGTCACCCGCGCCATCGGCCCCTCCATGGCACTGGGCTGCGCCGATACGGCGATGCGCACCACGGTGGCGTTCGCCCGCTCGCGCCGGCTGCGCAGCCGCGCCTCGCTGCAGAGCCCCCGGACCCGCACCGCACTGGCCGACGCCTTCGCCGATCTGCTGCTGTGCGACGCTCTGGCGCTGGTGGCCACGCGAGCCGTCCATCTGCTGCCCCGGCAGAGCAACACGTTCAGCGCCGCCGTCAAGTACCTGCTGCCGACCGTCCTGACCGAGGCGGTGTACGACCTGTCGATCGTGCTGGGCTCCGAGTCGTACGCCAGGAGCGGGAGTTACGGCATCTTCCAGAAGACGGTGCGCGATCTGCCCATGATCGGCCTGGGCAGCGCGGGCGGCGCCGCCAGCCGGGGGGTCCTCATCGACCACCTGCTCCAGGTGCCGGACCTGGTGGCACCCGGCGGGGGCGAGGCGCCCGCCGGGCTGTTCCAGCCGTTCGGCGACGGGCTGCCGCCCGTGCGCCACGACGATCTGGTGCTTCCCCCGGACGGTGACTCTCTGCTGGGGTCACTGGAGTCCTCGGCGGCCCGTGCGGCCGCGGCGGGAGGGGAGTTCGGTGTGCGACTGGGAGAGTCCGCGGCCAGGCTCGGCGCCGAGCTGTCCGCACTGCGCGAAGCCGGTACGGCGCTGGGCGCACGCTCCGGCGACCGGGCCGTGAGCCCGCGGGCCTACGCACTGGCCGACCGCTACGCGCTGATCGCGGCGGGCGCCGCCTGCCTCGGGATCTGGCGGCACCAGGCGGGGGCCGGCGGGTTCCTCGGCGAACCCCTCTGGGCGGTCATGGCGCTCGCCCGCATCCTGCGGCGCCTCGACAGCACGGCCGGGCCCGCGCCCGCGGCCGCGGCGGACCGCTTTGTCGAAGAGTTGCTCTCCCGCTTCGAGGGCGCCCGCAGCTACGACCTCTACGCCACCTCGATCGGTCGTTGAGCACCTCCCTGTGCCATCCCATGTCAAGCCCATTCATGGTGAGTTGAGGAGAATCCAGTGAACCAGGACCTACTGGACGCCGTGGCCCGCGTCCTGGGCGAACCAGCCGGCGGGCTCGTCGGAACCCACCGCTTCCAGGGCGACCTCGTCTTCGACTCGGTCATGATGATCGAGCTCAAGTGCGCCCTGGAGGAGCGCGTCCCGCGGCTGGCGGACGCGTCCCTGGCCGACCTGTTCGACGGGGTGTCCACCATCAGCGATCTCAGAGAACGCCTGGCGGTGCTCTGCGGGCAGCCGGTGGCGTGATGCGGCCGCTGCGGAACCACGGCCCCGCGGACTCCTGGGAGCGGGTGCGCGAGGATGTCGCGTCCCACGGCACGGCGGTGGTCTGGGCGGCGGTGGAGGACTGGCTCCCCGCCGACCCGGCCGATCCGGACGTCGCCGCGGCACTCGGCCCCGACCACCGGCGGGTGGCCGGGATCAGCCTGCCGCAGCTGAGGGAGCGGTTCGTCGCCTCCCGGCTGTTCCTGAAATCCGCCGCGGGCGCGGTGCTCGGGGTCAGCCCCGAGGACCTCGAGCTCGCCTACAAGCCCGGCGGCCGCCCCTATCTGCGGGGCATCGACCAGCTGGACATCAGCCTGAGCCATACCGAGGAGCTGCTCGTCGTGGGCCTCACCCGGCACCGGCGGGTCGGCGTCGACACCGAGTTCAAGGACCGGCGGATGCTGGCCCTGGGCACGGAACGCCAGGTGTGCACTCCCTATGAGCTGGAAGCGCTGGCGGCGATCGAGGAGGAGCACAGGAACCGGGAAGTGGTGCGGCTGTGGACGCTCAAGGAGGCGTACAGCAAAGCGATCGGCCAGGGGCTGCGCTTCAGGTTCTGCGAGTTCGGCTTCACCGCGCGCGATGAACAGGTGCAGCTGCAGCGGCCCGACGGATCACCGGGAACGGGCTGGGAATGGGCGTTCCACAGCTGGACCGTCGCCGACAGGTACACGGTCAGCGCGGCCGTGCACGATCCCGGATTCTCGGGCTCACGCATGGCCGGGCCCGTCGCGGCACTGCTGCCGGCTCTGAGCGCCCCTGTTCAGAACTCAAGGGGTCGTTGAGTCTCTTTCCAGAACCCCGGGCGACGCTCGTACACCACTCCACGGAGCGGTGTCGAACGGAAGGGGGGCTGACCGGTGCATCGATATCTTGCGGTACGGCCGCCGGCCGCAGAACCACCCGCCGGGGAAACACGACAGCTGAACCTGCTGTGTTTCCACCATGCGGGCGCGGGTGCCATGACGTTCGCCGGCTGGCAGCGGCGCATCGGGCCGGACGTGAAGGTGCTGCCCGTGCGGCTGCCCGGCCGGGAATCCAGGCTGAGGGAAGGACGGATCACCGAAGCGGCGCGTCTTGTCGAGGAGTTGGAGCACGATCTCGGGCCACTGCTCGAGAGTCCGTACGCCTTCTACGGGCACAGCCTGGGGGCACTGGTCGCCTACCGGTTCGCGCTGCACCGGGCCCGGACGGGACGCAGGCTGCCGCACATGCTGCTGGTCGGCGCGTGTGCCGCGCCCCAGCTGCCGTCCGCGCTGTTGGACGCCACCCGGGCGCCCGGCCTGTCGGACGAGCAGCTGATCGATTCCCTCAATGACGAAGAGAGCATGCCCGAGGCTCTGCTGAGCCGTCCCGAGTGGCTGAGCATGACCCTGGACACGCTCCGGGCGGACCTCCAACTGGCACGCAGCCTGCGGTCCGCCCCCATCACAGCTCTCCCCTGTGCCGTGAAGGCCTTCGCGGGCATCGAGGACCGGATGGTCTCGAGCGCCGACGTCCAGGCCTGGGAGCGCTGCACCACCGCGGGCTTCGCACTGCAGAGCGTTCCCGGCGCCCACTTCTTCGTTCGCGGACACGACGCGCCGCATGCCGTCGGAGAGGCGCTGCGCGAGACGGCGCCGCACACCGGGTCCCCGTTGTCGCCTGCCGTCGGCTGACCTCACTTCGTTCCCAAGGAGTTCCTCGGATGGACATCAGTCTTCTCGGCCCGTTCAGAACCGCCCATTCAGGGGTGCACATGCACCTCACCGCTGTGAAGCCGCGCAAGGTGTTCGCGCTGCTCGCCGTCCACGCCGACGAGGCCGTCTCGGTGGCCACGCTCGTCGAGGAGGTGTGGGGGGAGAACCCGCCGCGCAGTGTGCAGACCACCCTCCAGACCTACATCCTCCAGATACGCCATCTGATCGCCTCCGCACTCGGCGAGCAGTACACCGGCCTGCCGAGCGGCGCCAAGAGCGTGCTCGTCACCGAGTCCGGCGGCTACCGCCTCGACAGCCACGGCGGCGTCGTCGACGTCAGGGAGTTCGAAGCGCTGGCCTCGGCCGGTCACCGGACCCTGGAGCAGGGCGACTGGGCCGCCGCCTCCGACTACCTGGGCCGTGCGCTCGCCCTGTGGAAGGGCCGCGCGCTGGCCGACGTCCAGTGCGGGGCGCTCCTGGAGGTGGAGGCCACCCGGCTCGAAGAGTCCCGGATGAGCGTTCTTCACCGGCGAATCGAGGCCGACTTGAGGCTCGGACGCCACTATGAGCTGGTTGGTGAGCTCTCCGGGCTCGCAGCCCGGCACCAGCTGCACGAGGGTCTTCACGAGCAGCTGATGCTTGCGCTGTACCGCGCCGGGCGCCGCAGTGACGCGCTGGGGATCTACCACCAGTTGCGCGCGGCCCTCAGCCGGACCCTGGGGCTCGACCCTTCGCCCGGCATCGACCACCTCTACCGCGCCCTGCTGGACTCCTCGCCCCAACTCGACGTCGACCCCCTGGTGGCGGCCGGCGTGGCCGGTTCACCACTGCTGGCAAGGGCCAACTGATCTCGCCCTCCTCAATCGAACCCTCAGTAGGAAGACCGAAAGGAACCACTGTGAGCGACATATCCCTGCCCGAACTCGGTGAGCTGCTGCTCGAATGCGTCGGTGCTCCGGAGGAGGGAATGACCTTCGAGGGCGACAGCGCCCTCGACACCCCCTTCCTGGAGTTCGGTTACGACTCCCTCGCCCTGCTTCAGGTCACCGGCGTCATCGACCGCAGGCACGGGATCGTCCTCGACGACGACGCCGTCGCCGAGGCCGAGACGCCGCGCATGCTCCTGAAGCTGATCGCCGCCGCCCCGCGTGCCGGCGCGGTCCGATGACCGCTGAGCCCCAGGCACCGGGCTCCGGCCTGGCGGGCAAGCGGGTACTGGTCACCGGCGGAACCCGCGGCATCGGACGGGCGACGGTGCTGTCCTTCGCCCGTGCCGGTGCCCGGCTCGTCGTGGTGCACCGCACGGAGGGCGAGGCGTCCAAGGCGCTGGAGGCCGAACTCGCCGACGCCGGAGCGGAGTTCGTCCTCGTCCAGGCCGACGTCACGACCGGCGAGGGCGCCGAGGCGGTCGCCGGAGTCGTACGTGACCGGTTCGAGGGCCTGGACGTGCTGGTGAACAACGTCGGCGTCGACGGGCACGTCCCGTTCGAGCGGCTGGCGGAGGACGAATGGCACCGGGTGCTGAACCACAACACCACGTCCGCCTATCTGGTCACCAAGTCCCTGGTCGGGCTCCTGGCGGAGAGGGCGTCCGTGGTGAACATCGGCGCCTCGGTCGCCCTGCGCGGCCGTCCCCTGGGAGTCCACTACAGCGCGTCCAAGGCGGCGCTCATCGGGTTCACCCGGGCACTCGCCAAGGAGCTGGGCACCCGCGGTATCCGGGTCAACACGGTCGCCCCGGGAGTGACCGAGACCGAGCCGGGCGGCGGACTTCCGCCGCACCTGATCGAGCGGCTCACGGCCATGACGGCCCTCGGCAGGCTCGGCACGTGCGAGGACGTCGCGGGCGCGGTGCTCTATCTCGCCGGGGACTCGTCCGCCTACGTCTCCGGCACCACCATTGAAGTCGACGGAGGAATCTAATGCCGTACGCAGCTATCACCTACCGGATCAAGCCCGGCTACGAGGACGAGATCGCCGCGATCTTCGACGGTTTCCAGCGGGTCGACCGGCCCGACTTCGCCGGGGACACCGGTGCGGCGGCGGGCCGTCTCCTTGGCACCGGGGTCTTCGTGAAGGACGAGACACTGATCCGGGTCATCCACTACGAGGGCGACTTCGCGGCCGTCGGCAAGCACATGGCCGCGCAGAAGGGCGTGCACATGCTCGAGGAGAAGCTCGCCCCGTACCTCGCGGAGAAGCGCGACACCAGCTCTCCCGAGGCGTTCGCCGCGTACTTCCGTGACGCCACGATGCGCTCGATCGCGCAGCTGACCGTGGACACCCACCCGGCGGGGAACAGCGCGGCATGAATGATGTGCTGGGCATCGCGGCTCTCGTGGGGAGCGGTGTCACCGCAGGTGTGCTGTTCGCGGTCGCGTTGAGCGTCCTTCCCGCGCTCTTCGCGATGGAGACCGGCACATACGTGTACGCGCACAAACTGCTCGGCCGGAACTGGGATCCCACCATGCCGGTCATCGTGCTGAGCAGCACGCTCGTCGATGCGGTGCTCGCGGTGGTGAGCGACGGCTCGACCAGGGCCCTGTTCGTGGTGGGGGCGCTGCTCCTGCTGGGAGTGTCGGCCGTCTCCCACCTGTGCAACGTTCCCATCAACCGGCGGGTCAAGTCGGTCGACGACCCGGAGCAGCTCCCCGCGGACTGGGAGGATCCACGCCCCTTGTGGCGCCGTTGGCATCTCCTGCGCACGGCCCTGGCCGTACTGGCCCTGGCGGTGACGGCCGCGGGCGTCACCGCGCTCTGAACCATGCCCTGAGCGGCGGTCTCCCCCTTGAGGGAGACCGCCGCTCAGGGCATTTCGTGCCGCGTACGGCGCCGGGTCAGGCCGTGGCGGGGATGTCCCGTGCGGAGATCTGCGCGACGGTGTTCAGCAGGCTCCGCCGGAACGTCGCGACGAAGCCCTCGACGGTGTCCGTGTCGCGCGGCTTGCTGAGGTAGGGCTTCAGCTTCTTCTCCACCTCGCGCACGCCGGGCTGCGAGGCCATGTGCCGGGCGACGGCTTCCAGATCGCCGGTGTACTCGATGACGCGGACCAGCGTGTCATCGCGCAGGAAGACCGCGGTGGCGAGAATCGTGCCCGCCGACTCGCCGGCCTGGTCCTTCACCTGGCTGCCCTTGACGCGCTTGAAGTCGCCGAAGATCTCGGTGAGTTCCTTCTCGTATCCAGGCTTGATGTCGTAAGTGATGGCGGCGAAGGCCATACCTGCTCCCTCTTGAGCTCGGGCCGGTCAGTGTCAGGGCAGCACAGCCGACATGCCTCGGGACGGGCTCGAATCGCTCTGGGCCCGAACGCTGGAGGCCGATTCGAGCAGGTCTCCAGTTCGCGGTGAGACGTTCCCGTCGAACCCAGTCACCGGGCTACCTGGAGGTAGGTACACCGTGCATCGCACTCTGATAGTCGCCCGGCTGAAGCCGAACAAGACCGATGACATCGCGCAGATCTTCCACGACTCCGACTCGACGGATCTGCCGCACATGGTCGGCGTCAGCCGCCGGACCCTCTTTCAGTTCCACGGGCTCTACTTCCACCTGGTCGAGGCCGACGAGGACATCTCGCCCAACCTCTACCGGGCCCGCAGCCACCCGCTCTACGAAGACATCAACACCCGTCTGCTGGATTGCGTGGAGCCCTACGACCCGAACTGGAAAGAACCGAAAGACGCGATGGCCAACCCCTTCTACATCTGGACCAAGGACGGAGGGCGGATCCAGTGACCACCGCCATTACTCGCACGGTGAAAGTGACCACCGAAGAAGTCGAGGCCAACACCAAGCGCGGCGGCGACATCCGCGTCACCCTGAGCCCCAAGACAGTCGGCTGCACCTCGGGATTCGGCGGGGTCATGACCCTGGACCCGGCCGACTTCATCACCGAGCACTACCACCCGTTCTCCGAGGAGTTCCTCCACGTCATCAGCGGAACGCTGGAGATGACGCTGGACGGCAAGGTCATCGAGCTGGGCGCCGGTGAATCGCTGCTCGTGCCGATCGGGGTGCGCCACCGGCTCGTCAACACCGGTGACAGCACGGCCACGTGCGCCTTCCACCTGTCGCCGCTCGCGCCGCGCCCCGAGCTCGGCCACGTGGACACCGAGGTGGCCCAGCGGCCGCACGAGTCCAACCCTGACGTCGGCGGGGCACGGTGACCAGACGGGCCGTCATCACCGGCATAGGTACGGTCGCACCGGGCGGCGTGGGCAGGGAAGCGTTCTGGGACCTCCTGTCGTCCGGCCGCACGGCCACCAGGAGCATCTCGCTCTTCGACGCGAGCCAGTTCCGCTCCCGGGTGGCGGCGGAGGCGGACTTCGACCCGGCGGCCCAGGGCCTGACCGAGCGCCAGATCCGGCGGATGGACCGCGCCGCCCAGTTCGCGGTCGTCTCCGCCCGGGAAGCCGCCCAGGACAGTGGCCTGGACTTCTCCTCGATCGCCCCCGAGCGTCTCGCGGTCAGCCTGGGCAGCGCGGTCGGCTGCACGATGGGCCTCGAGGAGGAGTACGTCGTCCTCAGCGACAGCGGCAAGAAGTGGCTCGTCGACCACGAGTACGGCGTTCCACACCTGTACGGGTACATGGTGCCGAGCACCCTGGCGACCGAGGTCGCCTGGGAGGTCGGGGCCGAAGGACCGGTGGCGCTGGTCTCCACGGGCTGCACCTCGGGCCTGGACGCCATCGGCCACGCCGTCCAGCTGATCGAGGAGGGAACGGCGGACGTCGCGCTGGCCGGTGCCACCGACGCCCCCATCTCCCCGATCACCCTGGCCTGCTTCGACGCCATCAGGGCGACCACGGCGAACAACGCCGACCCGGAGCACGCCTCGCGCCCGTTCGACGGTGAGCGGGACGGCTTCGTCCTGGCCGAGGGCTCCTCGGTCATGGTCGTCGAGGAGCGCGAGGCCGCGCTGGCCCGCGGCGCGCGGATCTACGCCGAGATCGTCGGCTTCGCCGGGCGCAGCAACGCGTACCACATGACCGGACTCAAGCCGGAAGGCCGCGAGATGGCCGAGGCCATCAGGGTCGCCCTGGACCAGGCGAAGCTGGACCCGACCGCGGTGGGCTACATCAACGCCCACGGCTCCGGCACCAAGCAGAACGACCGTCACGAGACGGCCGCGTTCAAGCGGAGCCTGGGCGACCACGCCTACGACATCCCGGTCAGCTCCATCAAGTCCATGGTCGGGCACTCGCTCGGCGCGATCGGCTCCATCGAAGTGGCCGCCTGCGCACTGGCGCTGGACCGTCAGGTGGTTCCCCCGACGGCGAACCTGAAGACCAAGGACCCGCTCTGCGACCTGGACTACGTCCCGGTCACCGCCCGGGACCACGCCATGGACGTCGTGCTCAGTGTGGGCAGCGGGTTCGGTGGCTTCCAGACCGCGATGCTGCTCGCCCGGCCGGGTTCGGCCGCGGCCGCGGCAGGAAGGGGCGCATGATGACGGTGACCTCCAGCCGGCCTCCGGTGATCACAGGCCTGGGCATCATCGCACCGACCGGCATCGGCATCGAGGCCCACTGGTCCGCGGTCCTCGCGGGCAAGTCCGGCATCGGGCTCATCGACCGGTTCGACCCGGCGGGCTACCCGGTACGCCTCGCGGGGCAGGTCCCCGGGTTCAGTGCCAAGGGGACCGTACCCAGCAGGCTGATCTCGCAGACCGACCACTGGACGCACATGGGCCTCGCCGCGGGGGAGGCCGCACTGGCCGACGCCGCGGTCGACCCGGCCGAGCTGCCCGAGTACGAGATGGCGGTCGTGACCTCCTCTTCCTCGGGGGGCACGGAGTTCGGCCAGCAGGAGATGACGGCGCTCTACACCCATGACCCCTCGTGGGTCGGCGCGTACCAGTCCATCGCCTGGTTCTACGCCGCCACCACCGGGCAGCTGTCGATCCGGCACAAGATGCGCGGCCCGTGCGGGGTGCTCGCCTGCGAGCAGGCCGGCGGCCTCGACGCCATCGGACAGGCCCGTCGGCTGACCCGCAAGGGCTCCCGTCTGGTCGTCACCGGCGGTACCGACGCCTCGCTCTGCCCGTACGGCTTCACCGCGCAGCTGTCCACCGGCAGGCTCTCCACCGTCCAGGACACGAACCGTGCCTATGTGCCCTTCGACGCCGAGGCGTCCGGGTACCTGCCCGGTGAGGGAGGCGCGATCCTCGTCCTGGAGAGCGCGGAGTCCGCCGAGGAGCGCGGGGCGGGCGACGGGTACGGGAAGGTGCTCGGCTACGCCGCGGGCTTCGACCCGGCTCCGGGCTCCGACCGGCCGCGCGCACTGCGCCGCACCGCCGAAGCGGCACTGCGGGATGCCGGGCTGGCTCCGGAGGACATCGACGTGGTGTTCGCCGACGCCTCCGGGCTTCCGGCGGACGACCTCGACGAGGCACGGGCCATCGCCGGGATCTTCCGTCCCCGCGGCGTCCCGGTCACCGCGCCGAAGACGCTCACCGGGCGGCTGTACGGCGGCGGCGCCCCGCTCGACGTGGCCACCGCGCTGCTCTCGCTGCGCGACGGAGTCATCCCGCACACCGTCGGGACCCGGCAGCCCGCGCCCGGCATCGAGATCGACCTGGTCACCGACGCGCCCCGGGAACTGCCGCTGCGCCACGCCCTGGTGCTTGCCCGCGGCCACGGCGGATTCACTTCGGCCCTCGTGCTGGGCCGCTGACGACGAGAGGAGCATCAATCATGGCTGGACACACCGACAACGCCATCGTCATCGACGCACCGCTGGACGTGGTGTGGGAGATGACCAACGACGTACCGAACTGGCCCGACCTGTTCAGTGAGTACGCCTCCGCCGAGGTGCTCGAGCAGGACGGCGACACCGTCGTCTTCCGGCTCACCATGCACCCGGACGACGACGGCAACGTCTGGAGCTGGGTCTCCAAGCGGACCAGCGACGCGAAGACCCGCACGGTGAACGCCGAGCGGGTGGAGACCGGTCCCTTCGACTTCATGAAGATCTACTGGGAGTACACCGAGGAGCCCGGCGGCGCGGTCCGTATGCGCTGGGTCCAGGACTTCCACATGAAGCCCGCCGCCCCGGTGGACGACGAGGGCATGACCGCCCATCTGAACCGCAACACCCTGGTGCAGATGGCTCTCATCAAGGAGAAGGTCGAGTCCGCAGCGCGTCTGACGACCCACTGAGGAGCGAGAGGTGCTCGTCTATCTGACTCCGTTGCTGCTGCTGCTCAACGGTCTTGCCGCCGGAGTGCTCTTCGGTACCCAGCTCGGCGGCCAGCCCTACCTCGCCTCGCTGCCCACCGACCGCTATGTGCACGCCCACGCGTTCTTCGGGCAGCGGTACGACCCCGCGATGCCCATCTGTCTGGTCGGCACGTTCGTCCTGGACACGGTGCTTGCCGTCACGGCGCCCGACGCCGCGGCTCAGGCGCTGTTCGCCGTGGGAGCGGTGCTAGCGGTGACCACGGCCGTGATCTCCGTCGTCAAGAACGTGCCGGTCAACCGGTGGATGCGCACTCTCGACCCGGACAACCTGCCCGCGGACTTCAAGGACCCCCGCAAGATCTGGGGGGCCTGGAACAACCGGCGCAGTCTGCTCACCATCGCCGCGCTGGTCGTCAACTGCCTGGCGCTCGGCGTCCTGCTCTAACTTTCCCTAACGCGAAGGAATTCTCATGGACCTCGAACTTCGGGGCAAGAAGGCTCTGGTCACCGGCGGCACGCGCGGTGTCGGCCGGGGCATCGTGCTCGCTCTGGCGCACGCGGGTGTCGACGTCGTCACCTGCTACCAGCGCGAGAGCGACTACGTCACCAGCCTGGAGCGGGAGCTCAAGGAGATCGGCGGCGACCATCATGTGCTGCGCGCCGACCTCTCCCAGCCGCAGGAGATAGCCACCCTGCTCGAGCGGGTCAAGGAGATCCACGGCACGATCGACCTGCTGGTCAACAACGCGGGCGCGATCAGCCACATCCCGTACGCGGACCTCTCCCTGGACGAGTGGAACCGCATCCTGACGACCAATGTCACCGGCGCGCACCTCGTCATCCAGCACGCGCTGCCGCTGCTGAGCGAGGGCTCCTCGGTGGTCAGCATCGGCTCCAAGGCCGTCGAGGCCGGGATCCCGCTGCGCTCCCACTACACGATGACCAAGGCGGCCCTCGTCGGCCTCAGCCGCTCGCTGGCCAAGGAGTTCGGCCCCAAGGGCATCCGGTTCAACGTGGTCGCGCTCGGTGTCATCGAGACCGAGAACTTCCACAACCTGCCCGAGGACCAGCGCACCCTGATGACCCAGCGCTACAGCGCCAAGACCGCGCTCGGCCGCCTCGGCCAGCCGGACGAGGTCGCCGGTGCGATCCTCTGGCTCGCCAGCGACCTGTCCCGTTACGTCACGGGCAACACCATCGGCGTCGACGGAGGCATCTCCTGATGGCCTTCCGTGTGATGCTCCGCCTGGAAGTGGTGCCGGGCAAGGAGAACGAGTTCGAGAAGGCCTGGCACAAGGGCACCGACGCGGTGACCGGACACCCGGCCAACCTCGGTCAGTCGCTCTCCCGCGAGGCCGGCCAGGAGAGCACGTACATCATCATCAGCGACTGGGTGGACGAGCCGCGGTTCCGGGAGTTCGAGGAGAGCCCCACCCACCTCGAACACCGGGCGACCCTCCACCCGTTCCGCAAGGGCGGTTCCTTCCACGTGATGGAGATCCTCACCCACATCGAGGGCAAGGCCGCCGCCGATGCCCGGTGAGGTCAGGGTCCTTGTCTTCCAGGCGGCCCATGACGACGCGCAGCTGGCCCAGGTCAGGACGGCCTACCACCAGGTGAGCGAGCGGCTGGCCAAGGTGCCCGGAATGCTCGGCAACGAGCTGCTGCGCAGCCCCATGGACGCCAGCGTGCTCGTCGTGATGAGCCGCTGGGAGTCCCTGGCCGCCTTCCAGAAGTGGGAGTCGGGCGCGGAACACCGTCAGGACACCGCGCCGCTGCGGCCCTTCAGGGACACGCGAACGGCCGCCGGGTTCGCCATCTATGAGGTTGACGCCGCCTACTGAGCGGCCCGGACCGAGAGAGAAGAGATCTTTTCCATGGACAACCGTCAGGTGGCGTTCCTCGGTCTGGGCAACATGGGCGGCGGCATGGCCGGCCGGTTGCTCGACAGCGGGTACGAACTCACCGTCTACAACAGGACCGCGAGCAAGGCGGCCGGCCTGGTCGAGGCGGGTGCCACGCTCGCCGACGCCCCCGAGAAGGCCGCATCGGACCACTCCGTGGTCATGCTGAGCCTCAGTGACGAGAAGGTCGTCGAGGACGTCCTCTTCGGCAAGGTGGTGCCGGTGCTTGCCCCCGGCACCGTCATCATCGACACCTCCACCGTGTCGCCCGGCTACGCACGGGAGGCGGCGCAGCGCCTTGCCGACAAGGGCCTGCGCCGGGTCGAGGCCTGTGTCGTCGGCAACCCGCTGCAGGCCCGCTCGGGCGAACTGCGGGTGTACGTCGCCGGTGAGGCGGCGGACCTGGAGACGGTGCGCCCGGTCCTCGAGACGGTCGGCAACGATGTCGTCCACCTCGGTGCCCCCGGCACCGCCGCCAGCATGAAGCTCATCCTCAACCTGCTGCTCGGCGCCCAGGTCGCCTCGCTCGCCGAGGCCGTCGCGTACGGCACCGCCGCCGGACTCGACCGCGATCAGCTGCTCGGATCGGTCGCCTCCAGCGGGTTCAGCTCGATGGTGATGCGCTTCAGGGCCGAGCTGATGCGCTCACGCCGGTACGAGCCCGCCTTCTTCCGCTCCGAGCTGATGGAGAAGGACATCCGGATCTCGATGGAGGCCGCCGAGGCCCACGGCATCGCGATGCCCGTACTCGGCGTCGTCCGGGAGCAGTTCGCCGCGGTCATCGCCGCCGGCGACGGCGACAAGGACGCCTCTGTGATCGCCGAGCACCACGCCTAGGACCGTCAGGGGACGAAGGGATGTGAGGCTGTGCAGGATATGAGCCGGAGTCCGCTCCGCAACACGGACGTGCTGGTGGCCGGCGGGGGACTCGCGGGGTTGACGACCGCTCTGTTCCTTGCCGGGCAAGGAGTCGAGTGCCTGCTGATCGAGGGCGCGCGCGAGCGGCCCAAGCTCCCGCGCATCCTCGGCATCCACCCGAGGGCCATGGAGCTGCTGCGCTCCCTCGGCCTGGAGGAAGAGATCCGCGAACTGCCCACGACCCGGGCGCTCGCCCGGAATTCGGGGATCGTGGCCGCCGAGTCACTGGCGGGCCTCGAGCAGGGCGAGCTGGGCGAGAAGTACGTGATGGACGTGAGCACTCCGCTCGGTCTGCTCTCGCCCACCAGCTGGTGCCTGTGCGACGAGGGGGAGCTGGAGGAACTGCTCGGCGTCAGGGCGCAGCAGCTCGGCGTCGTCCTGCGCGGGAGCAGCACCCTTCTCTCGTTCGACCAGGCGGACAGCCACGGCGATGAAGTGACCGCGGTGGTGCGGGACTCGGACGGCGGCACCGAGCGGATCGTCAAGGCCTGCTACCTCGTCGAGGCCGGCGGCACGGCCGGGGTCGTGCGGGACACCCTCTCCATCCCCTTCGACGGTGAAGTCCTCGGCCAGTACGTCACGGTACGGTTCACCGCCGACCTCCGAGCCGAGCTCGGGGACCGCAGGTTTCTGATGTGCTACACCGTCAACCCCGCTCTGCGCGGGGCGCTCATGCCGCTGGACAACGCCAGTGAGTGGCTGCTCCACGTCTCCTACGACCCCGATCGCGAGCCCCTCGCCTCGTTCACCGAGGAGCGGTGCGAGGAACTGGTGCGGGCGGCGACAGGAGTACGGGATCTACAGCCGGTGATCGCGGAGGTCAGCGACTGGACGGGGGAGGCCAGGGTCGCCGGGAGGTTCCGGGACGACCGGGTCTTCCTGGTCGGCGACGCGGCCCATGTGATGCCGCCCAGCGGAGGGTTCGACGCGGGTACCGGCATCATCGACGCCCACAACCTGGCGTGGAAGATCTCGGCCGTGCTCAACGGCTGGGCCGGAAGCGAGCTGCTGGAAAGCTACGACGAGGAGCGCCGCCCCGTCTGCGCGGCCACGGTGGAGCAGGCCGTGCTGCGGGCCAAGGACCGGCCGCGGTTCCTCGGCACGGACTCCGGGCCGGTCAGCTCCGACCTGGTGGAGGACCCGCTGGTCTGGTTCAACCCCCGCTACCGGTCCTCCGCGCTGACCCCGAGGGACGAGGGAGTCTTTCCCGGGGACGGGCTGTGGGCGGCGGAGAACGACGGCCGCCCCGGCAGCAGGGCGCCCCATCTGCGGCTGCGGCACGGTGGCTCCGAGGTGTCCGTGCACGATCTGTTCGGGCACTCGATGGTGCTGCTCACCGGACCCGACAGCGAGCCCTGGAAGAAGGCGGCGCGGGCCGTCGCCGCCGACCTGGGTATGCCCTTCTCGGTGTACGCGGTCGGCACCGAACTGACCGATCTCGACGACCGCTGGCCCGAGTTGTACGGGGTCACGGCACAGGGCGCCGTCCTGGTGCGCCCCGACGGCGTCGTCGCCTGGCGCTGCGCCGACGCGCCGATCTTCACCACCAACACACTGCGCGCACTGACGAAGCGGATACTCCGGCTCGACCGGCCGGCCGCGAGGGAGGAAAGGTAATGGAGAGCGAGAGCGGCCTGACGCCGGGCGGGCCCTTCCGGGTCATCCTGCGCATGGAGGTCTTCCCCGAGATGACCGCCGACTTCGAGAAGGTCTGGCTGTCCATCGGCGAGAGCATCGCCCATGAGCCCGCCAACCGCGGGCAGGTCCTGGTCAGGTCGACGGAGGAGGAAGGCGTCTACTTCGTCTTCACCGACTGGAGCGACGAGCAGGAGTTCCGCGACTTCGAACTCAGCCACCGCCACACGCTGAACCGCCAGCGGCTCAAGCCGTTCCGCCGCAGCGGCACCATGGACGTCACCCAGGTGGTCCACCGGATCGACCGGGTACCCGCCACGTCCTGAGCGCCGCCCCCGAACCGAACGCCGGGTGCCCCTCGCACGGATCCCCCCTCCGGGACGAGGCGGCGCCCGGCGTTCGCGCGTGCGGGTTCAAGCGATTCTCAAGGATCACCGGTACATCCTGGGCAAAGATGGCTTGACCGATATTTTGCCCTGCCCGGGGCCTGTCCGGAGGAACCGAACCATGACACCAGCCCGTCCAGGCCGCCGCCGATTCCTCAAGATCGCGGGTGTCACGGTGGTGGTGGCGGGAGGAGGCTGGGGGGCCAACTTCCTCTCGGTCTACTCCGGCCACCAGATGAGCAACGTGGGCAGTCTCAAGTTCCGCAACCGGCTGCGCGTCCCCGAACTCCTCGACCCGGAGCCCTCCGAGGACGGCCGCAAGCAGTACACGCTCAAGCTCGCGCAGGGGACGAGCGAACTGCTGCCGGGAAAGAAGACCGAGACCTGGGGCGCCAACGGCAGTTACCTGGCACCGACCATCCGGGCCCGCCGCGGCGACAAGGTCTCGATGGCCGTGCACAACGGCCTCCCGGACGCCACCAGCATCCACTGGCACGGTATGCACCTCCCGGCGGCCATGGACGGCGGCCCGCACCAGATGATCGAGCGCGACGGCACCTGGAAGCCGAAGTGGACCGTGCACCAGCCGGCCTGCACCCTCTGGTACCACCCGCATCCGCACGGCTCGACCGCCGACCACGTCTACCGCGGCATCGCCGGGATGATCATCCTGGACGACGAGCACTCCAAGGGGGCGCCACTGCCCTCCGACTACGGCGTCGACGACGTACCGCTGGTCATCCAGGACAAGAACTTCCACGGCGACGGATCCCTCGACTTCGGCGAGAGCTCCTTCCGCGACACCATCGCCGGGATGGACCCCCTCGGCATCCTCGGGGACACCATCATCGTCAACGGCACCTATGACCCGTACTTCCGCGTCACCACCAAGCGGGTCCGCCTCCGGTTACTCAACGGCTCCAACGCCCGCGTCTACCGGCTGGGTTTCCCCGACGACCGCACCTTCCACCTCGTCGCCGCCGAGAACGGGCTGCTGCGGCGGCCCCGGCCCATGACCCGGCTGCAGATCGGCCCCGGCGAACGCGCCGAGATCGTCGTGGAGTTCAAGCCGGGCGAGGAGGCCGTGCTGCGCAGCTTCTCGCCCGCCCTCGGCATCGGCTTCCCGACCGACCGCTTCCACGGCGGCGACGACACCTTCGACATCGTCGCGCTGCGCGCCGCCAAAACCCTGCGGCCCTCCCCGGCGCTGCCCACCCGCTTCGCCGGTGCCCCCGCCCCGATCAAGGTGCCGGACAACGCGAAGGTACGGAAGTTCCACTTCGTGGGGACGCAGATCAACGACAAGTCGATGGACATGAACCGGGTCGACGAGGTGGTGCCCGCGGGGGCCACCGAGATCTGGGAGATCGACCGGGGCGACGGGACGCTGCACTCGTTCCATGTGCACGGCGCGACCTTCAACGTCCTGGACGCGGGCGGCGAGGAACCGCCCGAGGAAGCGCGCGGCCCCAAGGACACCGTCTATCTGCCGGAGGCCGGCAAGGTCAGGCTGGCGGTCAAGTTCGACACCCTGACCGACGACAAGGTGCCGTACATGTACCACTGCCATGTGCTGCGCCACGAGGACGACGGGATGATGGGCCAGTTCCTCGTCGTCCCGCCGGACCAGGTGGACAGCGCCCCGAGGACCATCGAGGACTCGCACGGCGGCGGCCACCACTGAACCGGGCGGCCACCGCGGACGACGTGCGCCGGGCCCGGGGGTCAGATCCCCGGGCCCGGCGCGTTCGGCGGACTGATCAGAGGGCGAGCCGCACCCCGTACCTGCGCAGCCAGGTGTTCAGCTGGATCGGCAGCTCGACATTGGCCCGCCGGGCCCACCGGTTCAGGCCCTCGGGGTCCTTCAGCGCGGCCCGTGCGGCCGGCACGTCGAGCAGCGGGAGGACCGGCGCCTGAGGGTCGTCGAGCAGCGCGTGCATCTCGGTGCGCAGCGCCGCCTCGTACCCGGGGTCGAGGGTGACCGGGTACGGCGTCTTGCGGCGCTCGATCACGCTCTTGGGCAGCAGGTCGCGCACCGCGGCGCGCAGCAGGCTCTTCTCCTGGCCGTCGAAGTTCTGCATGTCCCAGGGCAGGTTGTAGGCGTACTTGACCAGCCGGTGGTCGCAGTACGGCATCCGCACCTCGAGGCCGACAGCCTTGAACAGCCGCTCGGTGTGCCCGTTCTGGTTCTCCATGAAGTTGGTCAGGTGAACCCAGCAGAGCTCCCGCATGTGCTTCTCGTGCTCGGACATGCCGGGCAGGTGCGGGGCCTCGGACACCGACTCGCGGTACCGCTGCGCCGCGTAGTCCAGCGGGGCCAGGTCCTTCAGCAGCCCTCCGGCGAAGAGCCCGCAGCCAAGACCCGCGGCATCGTCGCGGACCACCCCGCGGGCGACCCACGGGAAGGTCTCCATGGTCGACTCCACGGGGTCGCGGTTCCAGGCGACCCCGTGGAAGAGCGAGTCGGCGGCCTCACCGGTGAGGACGACCTTGGCGTGCTCGCTCACGGCCTTCGCGAGGAGGTACAGCGAGGTGTTCATGTCACCCAGCGGGGTGGGGTAGTCCTTGGCGCGCAGCACCGCGA
The DNA here is from genome assembly GCF_043200235.1 of Streptomyces sp. NPDC048441. Classification (NCBI taxonomy): domain Bacteria; kingdom Bacillati; phylum Actinomycetota; class Actinomycetes; order Kitasatosporales; family Streptomycetaceae; genus Streptomyces; species Streptomyces sp. NPDC048441. The sequence continues at coordinate 97,194 of NZ_JBICXM010000019.1, read as the reverse complement.
GCCGGGCGATCGGGTCGCTCAGGTCGGCGGGGTCGAGCACCACCGTGGTGTGGTCGGTGTCCAGGTGGCGCACCACATCGGCCGCGTAGGGGGCATCGGGTGAGTTGCGGGTGTCGGTCGCCTTGAAGTTCTCCGCGTGCTGGGCGAAGTCGACGGTGAAGGTCCGTACCCGCTCGCCGGTCTTGCGCAGTTCACGGTCGGCCAGGCCCACCACACCACTGGAGTCCAGGCCGCCGGAGAGCAGCGAGCCGAGCGGCGCCTCGGTACGCAGGTTGCGGCCGATGCTCTGCTCGAGCAGCCCGCGGATCGTCGCGACGGTCGTGTCGAGGTCGTCCGTGTGCTCATCCGCCTCCACCGACCACCAGCGGGTCTTGACCGTGTGCCCCGCCTTCACCAGCAGGTGGTGCCCCGCGCGCAGCCGGTGCATCCCGCGGAACGGCGCCACGTGCGGCGTACCGGAGTACGTGAAGATCTCCTGCAGCCCCTCGGCGTCCACCTCGGGCTCGACCTGCGGATGCGCGAGGATCGCCTTCGCCTCGGAGCCGAACACCAGACCGGTGGCAGTCGGGTAGTAGAAGAGCGGCTCCACGCCGAGACGGTCACGGACCAGGAAGAGCTCCTGGTTCCTGGCATCCCAGACGACACCGGCGAAGGTCCCCTCAAGACGGTGCACCGCCTCGGCGCCCCACTCCAGATAGGCGAAGAGCAGGATCTCGGTGTCACCGCCCGACCTGAACCGGTGGCCGCGGGAGGCGAGTTCGGCCCGCAGCTCCTCGTGGTTGAGGATCGAGCCGCTGTGCGCGGCCACGGCGACCGTGCGGCCGTCGTGCTCCAGGGTCACCGGCTGATGCCCGTCGGCGAGGTCGAAGACCGCAAGACGGCGGTGGCCGATGGCGGCCCGCGGGCTCACCCAGACCCCTTCCCCGTCGGGTCCGCGCTGGGCCATGGCCGCCGTCATGGCCAGGACGGTGCTGTGCTCCCGGGTGAGATCCCGGTCGAAGTCCACCCAGCCGGTTATTCCAGACATCTTCTCTCCATCGTTACGGGGGTGAGCAGGCGTGGTGTACTACCGGGCCAGCACGGTGGCCAGGGCATGACCGAGCACGGCGTCGGGGGTGTCGTGTCCGGCGGGCGCACGCCAGGCCACCACTCCGTCGGGCCGGACCAGAACCGCACCCCGTGCGGTCACACCGAAGGTGCCGGACCACTGCCCGGACGGGTCCGACGGCCCTTCGGGCGAGCCGATCCGCCGTACGTCGAGGGTGATCCCGAGGCGCTGGGCGGCGGCCCTGCCCGCCGTGGCCCAGTCCTCGGCCCCGGGGCCGGTGAGCAGCACCATGGAGCGGCTGAACAGGTCGAGGGTCGACAGCGGCTGCCCGTCGTGCTCCAGAGCCACGTGCGGTGCGCGGGTGCCGGGGGCGCCGCCGGGGGCCGGGTTCCACACCCCGCCCGGCAGTGCGGGCTCCTCGGGTCCCGCGAGCACGGCGCCGGAGCGGTACTGCCCGCCGAACCAGATCGCGGTGTCCTGCACGATGTCGGGGTTGGCCGGGGCCGGTTCCTTGTCGGCAAGGCGCGGCCGGTCCTTCGACCGGAGCACGGCCTGTTCCACGATGGAGGCGCCGATGGGCCTGCGTTCGGCGTCGTAGCTGTCGAGCAGCCCGCGGCCCGCCTCGCCGCGCAGCACCGAGGCCAGCTTCCAGGCCAGGTTGTGCGCGTCCTGGACCCCGGTGTTGGAGCCGAACGCCCCGCTGGGCGGCATGACATGGGCGGCGTCGCCGATCAGGAACACCCGGCCGGAGCGGTACGCCGATGCCGAACGCCCCGCCGCTTCCCAGGGCATGGCGCCGAGCACCTTCACCGCGAGCTCCGGCACCCCGGCCGCCGCCCGCACCAGCTCCTGGCAGCGCTCGTCGGTGAACGAGGCGGGGTCCTCGACCGCCGGGTCGAAGGTGACGTGCAGCAGCCAGCGCCGGGCGTTGTCGAGGGGCATCAGCGCACCGCGCACGGTGTCGTTGAACGTGTACATCATGATGAAACGGCGCTCGCCCAACTCCTCGGCGAGATCGGCCTCGAAGTGCACGTTGAGGAAGTTTCCGGTGGTTCCGGGACCGTCGAAGCCGATGCCAAGCTGCGTGCGCAGCGGACTCGAGGGGCCGTCGGCGGCGACGAGGTAGTCGGCGCGCACGGTCCTGCTCTCGCCCGAGTCGCGGTCCCGGAGCACGGCGGTGATCCCGCGCTCCTCGTCCTCCTGCTGGAAGGAGACGAGCTCGGTGCCGTACTGGAAGTCGGCTCCGAGCTCCTGCGCGCGCTCGCGGATGACCGGTTCGAACTCGTCCTGGTGGCACAGGCACCAGCCCGTCGGTGACAGGGTGCTCAGGTCGGTCTTGACGTCCATGAAGTACGCCTCGTGCAGCGCGCCCATCTGGTGCCCGGTGAGGGACTGACCGGCGTACACACCGCTGTTGTCGGCCAGGGCCCGCGCCGACTCGGTCGCCCGGACCCGGGATTCGATTCCGGCCGAGCGCATCAGCTCCATCGCGCGGGGGTTGATACCCCGTGCCCGGGGGTGGGGCGACATGCCGCGGTGGCGCTCCACGACGAGGCTTGGCACCCCGTGCTGCGCCAGGAACAGGGCGACCGACAGGCCGGCCAGTCCGGCACCTACCACCAACACGGGCGTGTGCTGTTGTTTGCTGGACACACCAATCCTCCCTCTGTACGGAGCTTGCGGCTCAGCGTGAGGGCCGCGGGTCGTAGCTCGATCGAGCCGGACTGGAAGCCGGCGCGGTGCTCGCTCCAGAGGTGCGGGCCAGGTGCGCGAGGTGCTCGAGCGAGGGGACGATCTCCTTCACCGCACCGGCCCCATAGGCGGAGCGCAACCGGTCGGCCAGGTCGTCCCCGTGCAGCGTGTACGCGTGGGTGCCCGCGGTCTCCAGGGCGACGGAGGCGACCGCGCCGCCCAGCCTGGCCGCGTCCACCGGGCTCAGGCCCCAGGCGAGGGCGGCCAGGAACCCGGCCCGGAAGGCGCCCCCCGCACCGGCGGGATCCGCCGTTTCGCGCGGGGGCACGGCCGCCACGTCGAGGGGCAGCCGATTGGCGGAGACGATGCGGGAGCCCCGGGCACCGTGCGTGGTGACCCACGTGCCCACCCGGCCCAGGACCTGCTGTTCGGTCCAGCCGCTGCGCTCCTGGATGAGCACGGATTCCCGCGCGTTGGTGAACAGGATCCGCGGCCCCTCGAGCAGCGCCCGCGCCTGATCCCGGTCGAGGCGGGCCAACTGCCCCGAGGGGGCGGCGACGAAGGGGATCTCGAGCTCCACACACTGACGGGTGTGGCAGGCCATCGCCTCGGGGGCGTCCGGCGACACCACGACCAGGTCGAGCCGGCCGGTCTGCTCAAGCACCTGCCGGAGGTCGATGGCCCGTTGGGGGAGGTCCGTCCCGGCCGCCCCGACCAGCAGGGGCGCCAGGCCGAGGGCACCGAGCCCGAAGGCGATGTTGGCCGCGCCCCCGCCGGAGCGCTCCGCGAAGGGGCGGCCACAGGTCGTCATCCGGTCGGCGGCGATGGAGCCCGTCACTGCGATGCGCATGTCTACTCCCGTATCTGGTGAGGGGCTGCGGGCCGCTCAGCCCGTGGAGGCCTCCTGCGCGGCGGTGCCGGTCTGCCCCGCCTGGCCCGCGTCGCCCGCGTCGTCGGCCCCGTCGGCCCCGTCGGCCCCGTCGGCCCCGTCGGCCTCGTCCTGTTCGGACTCCCGGGCCTTCTTGGGCAGGGCGAAGGTCAGGAAGAACCCGAGGACGATGATCCCGACCTCGTACCAGAGGACCTTCGCGGTGGCATCGGCGAAGCCGTTCTTGCGTGCCTGGTCGCCGGCGTCGGCGAGTGCCTTGGCGACCGGCCCGCTCTGCGCCGGTGAGACGGTGCCGGGAGGGACGATCGCCTTGCAGGCGGCGGGCACTTCCCTCTCGTCGGTGCTCTTGCCCTTCTCCTTGGCGCAGACGCTGAAGTTCGTCACGATCTGTTCCCGGCCGGGCGAGACGACACCGACCGTCGCGAGCTCCGAGCGGAGCGCCGGCAGGGCGTCGTCCGTCGCGGGTCCCGACTGTCCGGCGAGCAGGTTGAAGAACAGCACGCCGATCACTGCGACGCCTGCCGCCGCGCCCAGTTGGTCGGCGGTGCTCAGCAGGCCGGAGCCGGAACCGGCGTGTTCGACCGGGACGCCGCCGAGGACGATGTCGACCACCGGTGAGATGACGAAGCCGAGGCCGAGGCCGAGCACGGTCAGCGCGGGCGCGAGGTTCCAGCCGGCGAGGTCGCCGCCGTAGTGGTGGACGGTCCAGATCAGGCCGGTCATGCCGACCCCCATGACCACCATGCCGATGCTCAGCACCTTGCGCCCCATCTTGAGGGCGAGCAGCGCGGAGAACGCGGACGTGATCATGGCGCCGAACGAGAACGGAATGGTGGCCAGGCCCGCCGCGAGCGGCGAGAAGCCGAGGCCGACCTGCAGATAGAGGGTGAAGGGGAAGAACAGCCCTGAGATGATCGCGAAGAAGCTCAGCATCACCAGGAGCCCGGCCACGAAGGACCGCTCCTTGAAGAGGCTGGGCTCCACGAGCGCCGAACCGTCGCGGGCCGCCTTCTTCCTCTCGTACAGGGCGAAGGCGACGAAGAGCGGCACCGAGGCGGCCATCGCGATGAACGTCCAGGCCGGCCAGCCGGACTCCGCGCCCTCCACCAGCGGGTAGAGCAGCGCCACCAACGCCAGGGTGATCAGCCCGACGCCCACCAGGTCGAGGCGCTGGATGCGGGGCGACCTGGACTCGCGTACGTACGCGGCGACACCGATCAGCGCGACGATCCCGACCGGAACGTTCACCAGGAAGATCGGACGCCACGACCAGCCGAAGAGGTCCGCGTCGACCAGGATGCCGCCGAGGACCGGGCCGAGCATCGCCGCCACCCCGGAGAGCGCCCCGAACAGGCCGAAGACGGCGGCCCGTTCCTTGGGCGGGAAGGTGACCTGGAAGATGGAGAGGCCCTGGGTCATGACCACCGCGCCGGCCAGACCTTGCAGCACCCGGGAGGCGATGAGCATCTCGATGCTCTGTGCCACACCGCACAGGAGCGAGGCGAGGACGAAGAAGCCGATGCCCAGCGTGATCATCCGCTTGCGGCCCAGCATGTCGCCGATCCGGCCCACGGTGATCAGACTGAGCGCGAAGGTGAGCGTGTACGAGGCGGCCACCCACTGCAGGGCCGCCTTGCTGGCCTCGAGTTCGGTCTGCATGACCGGGAGGGCCACGTTCACGATCGTGGTGTCGATCAGGTCGAGAGCGATGGCCACCAGGACCACGGTGGCCGCCCGCCACCGGCGGGGATCGGGCTCCTGGGCCGCCTCCCCCGTGGCCGGTGTCCTGTCTGCTGCCTGCGTCACGGGATCTCCCTTGTGGCACGGATGGCGGTCTTCGGCGGCTCTCAGCCGGGCGCGCACAGATCCGCTTCTGGCCGGGATCCTGTCCGCGTCGGATCGGGTTCCGCTCGAGGCCCGGTTGATCAACCGGCCGCCCGCGCCCGGTGTGACGTCCTCGATCGGGACTTGAGCGGCAGCGCCGATGATGACCGCCGCGGTGACGGCACGGGCCGCCGCCCGGAGGGGAGCATGAGGGATGAGGCTGTATCTTCTGCGGCTCGGCACCATAGCCGGGCTCGAGGCACCGGTGCCGGGCTATCTGATCCGTACGGACGACGGCCACAACGTCCTGATCGACACGGGTGCCCCCGCCGACCCGTCGCCCGAGGCGCGGATCCGGGTGGACGAGGGACAGGACGTGGTGGCGCAGCTCGCGGAGCTCGGGGTGCGCCCGGAGGAGATCGGCACGGTGGTCTGCTCCCACCTCGATCCCGACCACAGCGGGTACCACGCGGCCTTCCCCGGCGCCGAGTTCGTGATCCAGCGCGCCCACTACGAGCTGGCGCTCGCGGGCACGGTGCCCCGGCTCGAAGCGGCCAGGAAACTGTGGGACGTCCCCGGGCTCACCTACCGGGTGGTCGACGGCGACACCGAACTGCTGCCCGGCGTCGAGCTTGTGGAGTCCAGCGGGCACATCGGCGGGCACCAGTCCGTGCTGGTACGGCTGGCGAACTCCGGCCCGGTGCTCCTCGCGGTCGACGCCATCCCGATGGCCGCCGCCCTCGACCCCGACGAGCGGCCGGTCTTCCCGTTCGACCTCGACGAGAAGGACGTACGGGAGAGCACCCGCAAGCTGGTCGCACTGGCCGGCCGCGAGGGCGCCCTCATCGTCCATGGGCACGACGGCAAGCAGTGGGCCGGCCTGCGCGTGGCCCCCGCCTACTACGACTGAGAACGAGAAGGGACCGGCATCATGAGCGGCGAGCGCATCCGTGTGGTCATCTACCTCCGTGCTCCCGACGGGGGTTCGGAGCAGCTGGAGAAGACCTACCGCGAGATCAGCTGGGTACGCGGCGACGCACAGGGAACCGCCATCGAAGGGCTGATCCGCAGCGAGCTGCTGAGAGACGTGGACCGCGAGGGCGAGTACGTACTGCATGGTGAGTGGGAGAGCCTGGAGGCCTACCGCACCTGGCAGTTCGGCCCCGACCACGCGGGCAACCCCTCGGCGCTGCGGGACTACCAGGACCGGTCCAGGGGCCGGCACTACGCCGTGTACGGCATCGCGTCCCAGGACTGAGAGCCCGGCCCCCCCACTGCCGGGCTACGCAGAGCGCCGCCGGACCCGGTCCGGCGGCGCTTCCCGTTGCGTACGGCGGCTCACTCCACCGGTTCGGCGGGCTCCACCGGGGCTTCCCAGACCACCAGCATCAGCGCGCCCTTCTCGGTGCGCGGGGCGTGCACGCTGCCCGGCGGCAGGACCAGCATCGAGTGCGCCGGATGGACGCCGTCCTCGGTGATCAGCTCACCCTCGAGGACCTGGATGATCTCGTAGCCGGTGTGCCGGTGCGGGGCGGCGGCGGCCCCCGGGTGGTAGCGGACGAGCGAGGCCGCCGGGCCGCCGGGGCCGGTCTGCTCGGTGGTGTAGAGCGGGAACACCTCCACACCGACCCGCCCGTCGGCGGTCAGCGGCGTGAACTTGAGCCTGCGCTCCAGCTCCTGCGGCCGGTCGAGCCCCTCGATGATCAGGGGGGCCGTGCTCTGGGTCGGCTTGCTCGTCATGCCGTCAACTCCTCGTCTGGGTAAGGGAATGTGCTGCGCAGCCGGTCGCGTACCTCTCGGCGGCGTACCTTTCCCGAGGTCGTCCGGGGCAGCTCGGCGGTGAACTCGACCTGGGCCGGACGGCCCACGGGTGACAGCGTCCTCGCGCAGTGGGCCAGCAGCTCGGCGGCCAGCTCGGGGCCCGCCGTGCGGCCGGGGGCCGGGACCACCACAGCGAGCGGCAGCAGCCCGGCGACCGCGTCCGGCACCGGGACGACGGCCAGGTCGGCGACGGCCGGATGGCTGCGCAGCGCCGCCTCCGCCTCGTACGGGGAGACCCGGTGGCCGTAGGACTTGAACACGTCGTCGCGGCGGCCAAGTACCTTGATCCAGCCGTCGGGTGAGCGCTCCGCGAGGTCCCCGGTCGCGTACCAGCCGCGCCCCAGGGCCTGTTCGGTGCGCTCGGGATCGTCCAGGTACCCCGCCATCACTCCGACGGGCCGCTCGCCCTCGAGCTCCACGCAGATCTCCCCGCTGTCACCCGGATCCCCGGTCCGCGGGTCGCGCAGGCTGATCCGGTAGCCGGGCAGCGGGGTGCCGAGCAGCCCGGGTCTCGGCTCGGTCCCCGGCGTGGTGCCGATCAGCGCGGTCGTCTCGGTCTGCCCGTAGCCGTCCCGCACGCGTACGCCCCAGCTGTGGAGCACCTCGTCGGCCAGCCCCGCGGCCAGCGGCTCGCCGGCGCTCGTCGCCTCCCTCAACGCCGGTACGGCCGAGCCGAGATGGGGCCGCAGCTGCTGCCACACGCTCGGCGGTGCGCAGAAGCTGCTCGCACCCTGGTCCCGCAGGATCCGGGGGATCCCGGCGGCGTCGAGCGGCCCTTGTGGCAGTGCGACGACGGTGGCCTCGGCGTTCCACGGGACGAAGAAGCTGGACCAGGAGTGCTTGGCCCACCCCGGCGATGAGACGTTGACGTGCAGGTCCCCGGGGAGCAGCCCGTTCCAGTAGAGGCCGGACAGATGCCCGACCGGGTAACTGGTGTGGGTGTGCGCCACGAGCTTGGGCGCCGATGTGGTGCCCGAGGTGAAGTAGCAGAACGCCACGTCGTCGGCGGGGGTGGGCCGGTCGGGGACGAACCGGGCCGTCTCCCGGTCGCTGTCGCGGTAGTCACGCCAGCCGGGCACGTCGCCGGGGACGGCGATCCGTACCCCCGGCACGTCCGTGCCCGCGAACGGCTCCACCGCGTCCGCCCGGCACACCAGGTGCCGGATGCGCCCGCGCCGTACCCGGTCCGCGGCCTCCGCCGCCGTCAGATCCGGGTGGCAGGGCACCACCACGGCACCGGTCTTCAGCGCGGCGAGCAGCACCTCCCACAGTTCCCGCTGAGTGCCGAGCACCACCATCAGCCGGTCCCCGCGTGCCACGCCGAGCCGGGTCAGCCACACCGCGACCGCGTCGGAGCGCAGCGACAGCTCCTCGTAGCTGATGTTCTGCGCGCCGCCCGCACGGTCGAGCAGCCGCAGCGCGGGCGCGGTGTTCCCGGCCGCCACTACGTCGAACCACTCCAGCGCCCAGTTGAAATGGGCCGGGCGCGGCCAGCGGAACTCCGCCACGGCCGCCTCCGGGTCGCCCCGGTGACGCAGCAGCAGGTCGCGCGCGGCCCGGAAGGCGTCGGACGCGGCGGTGTGCCGGGCCGCGCCGTGTGCGTCGGTCGTCGGCGCACCGGTCGTCAGCGCACCGGTCATCAGTGATCGCCCCCTCTCTCGGCGTCCAGCAGGTTGCTCCACCGCTCACCGAGCACCAGACCGCTGAGCCGCGCGCCGCGCTCGGCCCCGGCCAGGACGTCCTCGGCGATGGCGTCGGCGTCGGCGACGAACTCGCCGCGCACTCCGGGCCGTCCGCTGCCCACCTGGGTGAACCAGCGAGTGAACTCGCTGGGGATGCCGAGGACGTACAACCCGGTCTCGGCCCGGCCGCCGGCGCCCACCGGGTGGTACGGCGACGTGGTGACGTCGACCCCGCCGGTGGCGAACTCGGTGCCGTCGGGACCCCGGTTGACGTACGCGGTGAGCAGCCCGGCGTCACGCAGCCTGGCGGACAGGCCGGCGGGCGAGCGCCGCAGGTCCGGCTCGGGTATCCGGGCGTCGATCACCGAGTCGAGGAGCTTGCGGCTGTCTGCGACGTGCGGGGACTCCACGAAGAACCGGCCGGTGTCCGGGGCCGCGCCGAACCGGGCACCGGGGCCGATGATGTGCAGCACACCGGCATCGAGGAGGGCGAGCACCTGGCGCACCCGGACCGCGGGCGGTCCTGTGGTCAGCCGCGACGCTAGGGGGACGAAGTCCCGCAGGAAGTCCTCCCGGTGGGAGTCGGGGGTGAGCCCGGAGAAGTCCACGGCGGTACGGATCACCCCGCGCACATCGCGGATGGTGTCCAGGCACGCCTTGACCGGACCCTCCTCGTTGCCTTCGGCCGCGAGTTCCAGATCCCGGTGGAGGAACGCGGTCAGCGCCTGCCGGAACTCCCCGGCGCCGGCGAAGAACCGCCCCCGGAACGGCATGGCCCACGCCTCCAGGTCGAGCGGCTCCAGGTTCTCCAGACCGCACCTGGCCGCCACCCGGGCCACGGCCTGCTGGGGCGCGGCACGTGCCGCCGTCGTCTGAAGTGCCGCTTCCGTGGCCCGGCCCAGGAACCGCGCGGCGATGTCGGGGCCGTAGGCGCGGCGCAACTCGGCGGCGCAGCGCACCAGTTCCACTTCGGCCAGCAGCCAGGGCAGCACATCGCGGCGGAAGTCCAGCCTGCCCTTGCGCCGGGCCTCGCGCATCCGCTCATGGGTGAAGAGACGTGGCCGGTACGAGAGTCCGGGGGCCTTCTGGTTGAGGCCCCGGGCGAACAGCGGGGCACCGCTGCGGGAACCCGCGGTGATCACCGGTTCCCGCCCGCTCGGCAGATAGCGCAGTGCGCCCGCGGGACCTTCGGTGAATCGTCCGCCGCGTCCCACCGTGAGAGCGGCGGTCACGTCGTAGAAGGAGAGGCCGAGCCCGAGCACGCCGACGTCCGCGCCCGCCGGGATGCTCTCCAGCGGCATGTCGATCGCCGAGTCGCCCCGTATGTACCGCAGTTGCGGGCGCTGCTCGGCGAAGTCGGCCAGTGCCTGCTGGTCGGGCCGCAGGGCGGGCAGCGGGTGACCGGTCGTCAGCACCACCCGGTCGGCCCGCAGATGGCGGCCGTCGCCGAGGGAGAGCAGGAACCGGCCGTCGGCCTCCTTGGCGAGCGCCTCGACGTGGATGCCTTCGAAGCGGTGCAGGCGGAGCACCTCGGGGGACAGGGTCTCCTCGATCCGGTCGAGGGCATGGCTCAGGTACTGCCCGTAGACGGCGCGCGGCGCACAGACACCGGGGTCCGCGGCCACCGGGTCGACGGTCCGCCACCACTCGTACAGGGAGGGGCCCGCACCCGCCCGGTCCCGGCCGTCGTCGGGCGGTCCGGAGAAGATGGTGACCTCGCCCGCCACGGTGTTCATCAGGGACCACCGGGGCTGGTCGGTGCGCCAGATCCGCCCGGGACCCACCTGGGCGGCGTCCACCGCGTACACCTCGACGGGACGGTTCGCGGGCCGCTCGGCGAGCCGCGCCACAAGACGTTCGAGTACGGAGGTGCCGCGCGGCCCGGTGCCCACCAGGGCGATCCGGTACGGCGCCGGGGGCAGTTCCTGGGGCGGCTCCTGCATCGGCTCCTCCCAGTCGGATGCCGGTGCGGCGTCGAGCGCCAGCAGGTCGTGCCGGTCCGCGGTGTAGCGGAGCATCTGGAGCAGCCGCCCGGACGTGATCTTGCCCCGCACGGAGACGCGGGTGGACGAGGGAAGCGGCAGCCGGCCCGTCTTGGTCCAGCAGAGCCGTCCCTCGCCGTCGATGCCGGCCTGGGTCAGCCCCCGGTTGTCCTCGTGCAGGCAGAACGGCACGTCGAGCACGCCCGACCGGAACGCCCTGATCAGCGCGGTGCCCACGTCGTCGTGGTGGTCGAGGGTGGCCTCGATCAGCGCACGTGCCTCGCTGAGCACGTCGCCGGGGTCGACCTCCCGGGCCCAGGGCACCTGGCTCTCGCTCCGGGCCTGCGCCGCGAGGCGCGCGGCGGAGCGCAGGGCGGCGACGTTCTCCGCGACCGTGGGCAGCCTGATGGCCTCCACCGGTGTCTTCACGATCAGCCGCTCGGCACCGCCCCTGACGGCGAGCTCCGCGCTCCGGTCCATCAGGAGCTGCGCGCCCTTGGGGCTGCCGGGGAAGACCCCCATGTAGGCGTAGAGCACGATGTGGTGGTCGATTCCGGCGGGCAGCCACTCGTCGGCGAGTATGCGCAGTGCGGCGAGCGCCTCGACGTCCTGCCGGGCATCCGTTTGCTGCGCATAGCTGAACGACACGCTCTCCACGCCCTGCTGGGCGAAGAACAGCCCCTCGAGCAGGCTCACCGCGATGAGCATGGACGGCGGGCACAGCTGCCCCATCAGGCAGCCGCCGAAGGTCTCCAGGTGGGCCCGGAGCTTGCGGCTTCGGGTGAGTGCGGCGAATTCGGCGCTGCTCTCCCGCCAGTTGGCGACCGACTCGGCGAGCGGTGTCCTGCCGTAGGGCAGGCAGTACGAGACCGGGCCGCCCTCGCTCGCGGTGAGCCCCGCCTCTGCCATCGTGCGGAAGATGGCCAGGGGGATGGCGGATCCGTGCCGGACCTGGACGGGCCGCCCGGCGGCGGCCGACGCGACCTCGGCGGCGACGGCCGGGCCGTGCACCACGATCGGGAATCCGTTCAGCTTGTCGCCCGAGGCCAGTGCGGCACGTGCGTGGTCGTGCTCGCCGACCCGGGTGTAGGCGTCCAGCGTGATGGTGCCGACCGTGCGGTGCGGGACGGCGCCCACGGCGCGCAGTCCGGTCGCCATCGTGTCCGGTTCGGCCATCCCCATCCGGGGCTGGACCACCAGTTCGTTCGCGGCCGCCGCCCGGCGCACATAGGTGCCGAGGTCGGCGGAGACGGGTGCCGGCACATTCGACTCGGTCATGCCTGCCGGTCCTTCGTGATCCGGCGCGCCTGGGGGAGCGCGTCGGACGGCTGCTCGGGTGCGGCGGAGAGGGCCGCCGCGCGTGCTCCGGGCAGAGCGGCGAGCAGGCGGCCGAAGACGGCGGTGTCGGCGGTGTCGGAGAAGACCGCGTCGAAGCCCGCCTCGATGAGCGACCCGGCCGTGGAGTCACTGGTCTCACCGATGGTCCCCAGCTTGCCCCCGATGATCACGGGGATGTCCTGGGCCACGGGATCGGCGCGCAGCTTACGGATCGCACGGGCGCCGTCGAGCTCTCCGTGCCCGTTCACGGTGCTGATGACGACCGCGTCGGGACGGATCCTGCGCGCCGTGTCGATCAGCAGCTGGTCCGGTACGCAGGGCCCGAGATTGACGACTTCGTGGCCCGATTCCTCCAGGAGAAGCTGCAGAAAGACCAGATTCCAGGTGTGGGCGTCCGAGGAGACCGTCGACAGCAGAATGCGCCGCCGTCCGTCTCGTTGAGCCACTGTCCTCATACCGTGTTCATCTCTCTCTCGTAAGGACCAGGGCGGCATGGGGGGAAGGGTCAGCGCAGGGTGACCAGTTGCCACATGCCCTCGAACGCGCGCTTGGTCAGGGTGGTGCGGTTGCTGATGAAGCTGGTCATCAGGTAGCGGCCGGGTTTGAGGGAGAGCGAGAAGACCGCGGAGGCGCCGGGGGAGAGCGGGGTGAGTCCGGTGGGCAGGCCCGTGAAGGGGAAGAGGGGCGGCTCCTTGCCCAGGCGCAGCGCCTCCATGCAGGCCGTGACGGTCTCGGTGGTGGCTTCGGCGGTCGCCTTGTAGAGCATCACTTCGTTCAGCTGCGCGGAGTGGTTGACGACCTGGAAGGTGCCGTTCGCGGGGAGGACCGACGCGGCCAGGAAGCGGCCGTCGGGGCCGTCGTCGTAGGGGGAGACGACCTGCGTCGGGGCCCACGGCTGGACGGGCCGGTGCTCGGGCGGGCCGACCCGCAGCTCGCGTATCCCGATCTCGGGGTGGGCGGGATCGACCGTCGTGTAGTTGATGAGGTGGTACGTGCCGGGGGCGAGGATCCACGACACGGAGATGGTGCCGCTTGCCGAGGTGACCGCCGCACCGCCGAAGTAGTGGGCCTCGGCGTCGATCTGCGCGAGCGCGGCCCGCCGCGCCGCCGGGTCCGTCGCGGTCGCCGCGGTCTTGTAATGGACCAGGAAGGTGTCCAGGTCGGTGTCGGGGCGCAGCCGGATGAGGCCGAGTGCCTGCTGCTTGGGCTCGGTCGTGGAGGCCGAGAGGGTGACAGGACCCGCGGGCACCGTCCGGGTGCTCAGTTCGATGCCCGTCGCGGAGGCGACGGCCTGGATGGTCGGCCCGGCAGGGGAGCGCCGCTGCCGGGATGCCGCCGATGCCGTGGCCGTGGGGACGAGAACGGCAGCTGCCGTCAGTCCGGCCAGCATCCCGCGGCGCGCGAGACGTCCGCTCCCATCGGTCGACGAGTCAGGGCGGCTTGGGGTCGCGTGCATGACGGGTTCCTCCTCAGTCCCGGAGACGAAGGCCGGGACGGTGCACCGCACCGCGGGCGGTGCGAATTGGATTGATCCGAGGCTCGGCATGCTCCGCAGGGGGACTCAAGAATGGGTGCAGTGTGTATCGAAGGCGCGGGCAGCCACGGGTGACGGCGGGCCGCGCGGCAGGCGGGGCCGCCGTACGACAGGGAATGCAGGGACACTCGAGCGGCGGTGGGCACGCTGCTCAGGGCCGGTGAGTCTCCGGCCCCATGCCCGAGCAGGAGGCCTTCCCATGACCACCCGTACCGCTGTCATCACCGGCTCCAGCAGCGGGATCGGAGCCGCCACCGCGCGCAGGCTCGCCGCACAGGGGTACCGCGTGGTGCTCACCGGGCGCCGCAAGGACCGCCTGGACGCGCTCGCCGAAGAGCTGACCGGGCAGGGGCACGAGGCGCTGGCCCACCCCTTCGACGTCACGGACCGGGCCCAGGCCGAGGCCTTCGCGGCCGCGGTCGGCGCGGTCGACGTGCTGGTCAACAACGCGGGCGGGGCGATCGGCACGGAGACCGTCGCCGAGGGCGACCCCGCCGACTGGGCGGCCATGTTCGAGGTGAACGTGCTCGGTGTCCTGAACGTCACCCAGGCGCTGCTGCCCGCTCTGACGGCCTCGGGCGACGGCACGGTCGTCGTGCTCTCCTCCACCGCGGGGCACTCGACGTACGAGGGCGGCGGCGGCTACGCGGCGGCCAAGCACGGTGCGCACGCGCTCGCCGCCACCCTGCGCCTGGAGCTGTGCGGGAAGCCGGTGCGCGTGGTCGAGATCGCGCCGGGCCTGGTGCGCACCGAGGAATTCGCGCTCAACCGCTTCCGCGGCGACGAGCGCAAGGCGGCCCAGGTGTACGAGGGCGTGGCCGAGCCGCTCACCGCGGTCGACATCGCCGACACGGTGGCCTGGGCCGTGACCCGCCCCGCGCACGTCAACGTCGATCTGCTGGTGGTACGGCCCCGGGCCCAGGCGGCGCAGCACAAGATCCACCGGGAGCCGTCACCGGCTGCATCAGCGCTCTAGCGATCTCCGAGCGCGTTCGGGGTGAATGCGCCGTACAGACATGCATGGAGAGACAGGCGGCGGCTTCGGCGGCCGGGCGGAGGAGACACGGTGCTGACGCGCAGACAGATATTCAAGACGGGAGCCGCCACGGGACTTCTGGCGGTCGGATCCGGCGCCGCCATCGCTCTCGGTACGACGGGGGCGGCGTCCAAGGCGGTCGCGGCCGAGCAGATGTTCCGGGTGCCGCTGCGGGTGCCCCGGGCGCTGCGTCCGCTGCGTACCAAGGGCCGTTCCATCGCCGGGTTCACCGACTACGACTTCTACCGCCTTGCGACGCGCGAGGTGGAGACCACCATCCTGCCCGGGACCACCACCAGGATGCGCACCTTCAACGGGGATCTGACCCCCGTCATCCGGGCCACTCGGGGGCGCCCGGTGGTCATCCAGCAGGTCAACGAGCTGAACGTGCCGTTCTCCATGCATCTGCACGGCGGACACGTGCCGGCCCGGTTCGACGGCCACCCCAACGACGAGAACCTGCCGGAATCGAGCCGGGTGTTCGTCTACCCCAATACGCAGCAGGCGTCGACGATGTGGATCCACGACCACTCGCACCAGGCGCACGCCGAGAACATCTACCGGGGTGTCGCCGCCGGCTATGTGCTGACCGACGAGTTCGAGGAGCGGCTCCCGCTTCCCAAGGGCCAGTACGACGTCCCGCTGTATCTGCGGGACGGCAAGTTCGCGGCCGACGGAACACTCGTCTACGACATGGAAGACTTCATGGACCGCCCGACCGTCCTGGTGAACGGCGCCCCGCGCCCGTTCTTCGAGGTGGCGGCCCGCAAGTACCGGTTCCGGCTGACCAACACATCCAACGAGCGCGCCTTCCTTCTCCAACTGGGGGAGGAGGGTCACGAGATGACGCACATCGCCTCCGACGGCGGGCTGCTGCCCGCGCCGGTGGCGACCAAGACGATGGAGATCTGGCCGGCCGAGCGGCAGGAGGTCGTGATCGACTTCTCCCGCTTCCCGGTCGGCTCGAAGGTCGTGCTGCGCAACCTGATCGGCTACCCCGGTGAGCCCGCCGAGGTCATGCGGTTCGACGTGGTGCGGGCCGCCGACGACCCGAGCAGCGTTCCCGATGTGCTGCGGCCCGCCCCCGACCTGGGTACGGCCACCGTCGAGCGCAAGTTCGTCATGTCGTTCGACCCGGCCACGGGCCACCACCTCATCAACAACAAGCAATTCGACGTCAACCGGGTGGACCTGAAGCCGAAGCTCGGTGACACGGAGATCTGGACGATCGAGAACACGGACACCAAGTTCGGCATCCCGCACTCCCTGCACACCCACCTGGAGCACTTCCTGGTGGTGGACCGGGACGGCAAGGCACCCGGACCGAGCGAGGCCGGGCTGAAGGACACCATCACGGTGATGCCGGGCAAGAAGGCCCGAGTGAAGATCAAGTTCACCGACTACACCGGCAAGTTCATGTACCACTGTCACCTGATGGGTCATCTGACCATGGGCATGATGGGGCAGATGGAAGTGGTGGACTGACATGGCGGACGACGCCGACGGTGAGCTGCGCTTCCCCTTCCAGCCCGACCAGCTCTTCGACCCGCCGAGCGAGTTCGGCAGCCTGCGGGAGACCGATCCGGTGGCCCGGGTGCGGCTGCCGACCGGGTACGAGGCCTGGCTGGTCACCCGGTACGAGGACGTCCGCACTGTCCTCTCCGACCAGCGTCTGAGCCGGGCGGCCACCACGCGGGAGGGCTCCGTGCGTCTTGGCCCTGCCCGGCCCGAGCCCGACTCGCTCATGGCGATGGACCCGCCCGACCACACCCGGCTGCGCCGACTCCTTGTGCCCGCCTTCTCCAGCCGCCGCATCGAGCGGCTCAAGCCGGGGATCGCCCGGACGACCGAGGCGCTCCTCGACGTGATGGAGGAGGCGGGTTCGCCCGCGGACCTCGTCACCCACCTGTCCATGCCGCTGCCCATCATCACGATCTGTGAACTGCTCGGCGTGCCCCCGGCCGACCGGGACTCCTTCCGCGCCTGGACCGACGCGGCCCTGACGCTGGAGCCCGGGGCGGGCGAGGCGGTGGCCGAGGCCAGGGAGCGGCTCGCGGACTATCTGCGGGACCTGATCGCCGAGAAGGCGCGGCGGCCCCCCGAGGACCCGGACTCCGCCGATCTGCTCTCCGCGCTCATCTCGGCCCGGGACGACGACCGGCTGAGCGCCGCCGAACTGGTCACGGTCGCGGGGACGTTGATCACCGCCGGGTATCACACGGTGGCGCACTCCCTCGCCAACTCGGTGCTGGCGCTGCTGCGCCACCCCGAACAGCTGGAGCCGCTGCGCGGCGGCGAGCAGTTTCCGGCCGCGGCCGTGGACGAGCTGCTGCGCTGGACGCCGGGGCCGGTGAGCGGCGGCACCATTCGGATCGCGACCGAGGAGTTCAAGATCGGCTCCACGGTCGTGCGTCCGGGGGACGGCGTCATTCCGTCCACGGCATCGGCCAACCGGGACGCCGCCGTGTTCCCTGATCCTGACCGGCTCGATCTGGGCCGCACGGCCAACCGGCACATCGCCTTCGGTCCCGGTATCCACCACTGCCTGGGCGCGCCCCTGGCCAAGGCCGAGCTCCAGGTGGCGTTCACCGCGCTGCTGCGGCGCTTTCCCGCGCTGAGGCTCGCCGTCGCCGAGGGCGAGGTGGTCTGGGGCAAGGGAATGATCAGGGGCGTCAGCTCGCTTCCCGTCGCCTGGTGACCGCGGAGCCGGCCGCCCGCGCGGGCGGCCGGGCCGGCAACTCCTTGGTCACCTCCCGCAGGATGTCGTTGACCCGGCCGGTGAATCCGGCGATGAGGGCGAGCTGTTCGTCGTCGTACGCCTCGAGCGCGGTGCGCATGACCTCCCTCATCGGCGCGAACGCCTCGGCCAGTTCCTGCTCCCTGAGGCCGGTGGAGACGACGATGACCCGGCGCCGGTCGCCGGGGTCGCGGACTCGCTCGATGAACCCGGCCCGCTCCATCCGGTCCAGTACGGCGGTGGTCGCCGAGGTGCTCATGCCGGTGATCTCGGCAAGCCTGCCCGCGGTCGGCCGTTGCTCGCTGCGGGCCAGGTCGATGCATTTGAGATCGGTCGGATTGAGCCCGAAGCGCTCCGCGATGGCCTGGTGGAAGAGCTGGCCGCGCCCGCCGTTGTCCCGTACGTCGTCCTCGATCCTGGCGACGAGCTCTGCCCTTCGGTCATGAGTTGACATGAGAAGCCTCCGGCAAATATATTTCGATCCATCGAGATTTCCCATGGATCAAGAAATCCCATCCATGGGATTAGTCTAGCGGTGAGGGGAAGCCGTGAAAACGCTGGTGGCGGAGCAGGCCGAGTGGACCGCCGAAGGCCGCGCGGAGGCGCCCGCCGAGCGGCTGACCCGTGCCCTCGTGCTCCGGGTCGAGCCCCGCCTCGGCCGTGCCGTGCTCCCGGCCGTCTCCGTGGCGTAACCGCCGGCGGCGCCCCCGCGCCGCTTCCTGAACCCACAGCCATCCGGGTCTTCATTCCCCCGCGGACCCGGGTGGCTGTGCTCTGTCCGCCTCCTGCGCAACGCCGCTCCGGCGTGGTGTCAAGGTCCTCTCGAGTCCCTCCCGAGCCGCCGGTGTGAATCTCGGCCGCAACCGACGGCCGAGCGGCTGCGGCACGAGGAGGCTTGAATGACCAAGGAACGAGCGGGGCGTGTACGAGCCACGCGCGGAGCGCTGCTGGGTTCCGCGCTGGCGCTCGTCGCGGCCACCGCCGCGCCCGCGCCCGCCGCGGAGCAGACCGAGAAGGCCGCCGCATCGGCCGATGAGACCCTGCTGGTCAGTGTGGGCCGGGGCGGTGAACCGGCCAACGGCCCCAGCGAGCGGGCCTCGATCAGTGGTGACGGCCGCCTGGTCGTCTTCGCGTCGCACGCCAGCAATCTGGTGAGCGGGGACCGCAACGACTGCAGCGACATCTTCCTGCGCGATCTCACCGAGTCCAGGACGACCCGTGTCAACACCGGGATGCACGGCGGCGAGTCCAACGGCTGCACCAGCATCGACCCGATCATCTCCAACAACGGGCGCTACGTCGTCTACGCGGCCGACTCGACCAACCTGGTCCCCGGCACCCGTGGCGGCAAGTCCCAGATCTTCCGGGCCGACCTGCGGACCGGCGAGACCGTCCTGGTCTCCCGGGACAAGGACGGCAAGGAGGGCGACAACGACAGTATGCGGCCGACCGTCAGCGCCGACGGCCGCCACGTCGCCTTCACCACCGCGGCCACCAACATCCTGGGCGGCGACACGCCTGACACCTGGGACAGCGTGGTGCGCGACATGGAGACCGGAACCGTGGTGCGGACGAGCAGGAGCTCCGACGGCACCCCGGGCAACGCGGCCACCGACGGCACCCAGATCAGCGCCGACGGCCGCTTCATCACCCTCTTCTCCAACGCCACCAATCTGGTGGCGGGGGACACCAACGGCAAGGTCGACGAATTCCTGCACGACGTCCGCACCGGCCGCACCACCCGGCTGAGCGTCAGCGCCAAGGGCGTCGAGTCCGACCAGATCACCATCGGCGGCACCATCAGCGACGACAACCGCTACGTGGTGCTCAACTCGCACGCCACCAACCTGACCGCGGAGAGCCCGTCCACCGGGCAGAACCACGCGTACCTACAGGATCTGCAGGAGGGCACGCTGAGTCTCCTCGACAAGGGAGCCGACGGCGTCCCCGCGCCCGGCGGCACGTTCTGGGCCAGTATCAGCGGCGACTCCAAGCACGTACCGATGTCGTCCGCGGGACCCAACCTGGTCTCCGGTGACACCAACAAGGTGCGCGACATCTTCGTCGCCGACCTGCCCAAGGGCGGTCTGCGCCGTATCAGCGTGGGCGACGGGGGCCAGCAGGCCGACGCGGCCAGCTACTTCCCGGACTCCGACTTCACCGCGCGCTCCGTCGTCTTCGCCTCCTACGCGACCAACCTGGTCGCCGGTGACACCAACGGACAGCCCGACATCTTCGTCCGGCGCCCGCAGTCGTGACCCCAACCCGCCCCCGTACATCGTCGACACAGAAAGGACCCACCATGGGGATCGCCATCCGCAGCAGGCGCTCGGCCTCGTTGGCCGGCGTGGCCGCGCTGCTCCTGGCCGGAGTCGCCGTCGGAGTGACCCAGGGCGCTTCGGACTCCCAGGCCGCCGAGAGCGCCACACCGGGAACCGTCGTGCACAAGGAGGACGCGCACGGCGAGGTCCGGGTCGCGGACCCGTCCGTACGCAACAAGCGCAAACTCGTCGATGCGGCGAAGAAGGAGCGCAAGGAGCGTCAGAAGGCCGCAGGCTCCCAGGAGACCGCGGCTGGTACGACGGCCGACACGACGGGCGGCAGCACGGGCGAGACGACCGGCGGGACGACCGGTGGCGGCGGCACGGGTGGCGACACCGGTGGCTCCGGCGGCGACAGCGGTGGCCACGGCGACCAGTCCGGCTTCCCGACCCGTGACCAGTGGCTGGACTCCACCAAGTCGAGCCGGGTCTCGCCCGAGGGCGGGGCCCCCGGGGAGATCTCCGCGGCCGGGTCCAGCTTCGTCAAGGTCCCGTTCATGGAGTACTACGCCATCTTCACCGACACCAAGTCCGATGTGGCCTGGCTCGGTGGCCGCCCGTTCAACGCGGACAGCATCAAGCACACCGACACGTGGCGCATCGGCTCGGTCGGCGCTCCGTTCCTGGTGGTCGGGGCCCCGGAGGGAGCCGCGGTCAAGAGCACCGGCAGCTCGGCCGAGGCGAGCTGGAGCACCAGCGTGGAGCGGAACTGGTACAGCCAGCACGCCTATGACCAGGTCGCGTTCTACCCGCCCAACGAGGCCGACTACTCGAATGTGTTCCGGATCAGCCACTCGGTGACCGGGACCTTCCAGTTCGGCTCGTCCTTCTTCACCGTGACGAGCCAGGACAGGGCCTACAGCTGATGGGGGCGGCTTCCCCCGGCCCGCACCGCTCCCGGCTGGGAGCGGTGCGGGCCTGCTGCGTTGCCCTGCTCGTGGCCGTCACGGGCTGCGGTCCCGGCGGACCCTCCGGGGCGCGGGACGCCGGTGCGGACGCGCCGGCGCCGCGCGTCGACGCCCGGCAACTGCTCCTCGACTCCTGGGTGAGCGACGGGAAGCGCGGCTACTTCGTGGACGGCGCCCGGTCCACGGCGGGCTCGCCCTTCTCGCTGTACGAGACGACCTGGCGGCTGCGCACGGCGAAGCTCGCGGGCTCCCGCGGCGTACACGTCGAACCGGACCGGATGCGGCCGTGGGCCTCCGCGGCGGAGCAGGGCCGTCTGGAGTCCTCGGGCCTGCCCGCGATCGCCCAGATCGAGTTCGCCGTCGAGGCCCAGCTCGCCGCGGGCGGCCGCCCGGACCGGGCACGTGTCGCCCGTGCCCTGGAAGGGCTGCGCAGGGGCGACGGCTACCGCACGGCGAGCTCGGCCAAGGCGGCCGACGAGGGCAGCACCGCGGTGGCCGTGCGGGTGCTTGCCCGGCTCGGGCTGCCCGTGCCCGCACCGGTGCGGGCACGGGCAGCGGGCCTGCTGGCCTCCCTGACCCCGGCCGATGTCACCCGCGACCCCGGCGCCGCGATCTCGGTACTGCAGACCGCGGGCACCCTGGGTCTCACCCCGCCCCCGCGGACAGCGGCGCTCACCGAGGCCGCCCGGCGGACCCTGGCCCAGCGCGGCATGGACGCCGTCAGGCTCGCCTCGGAGGACGCGCTGCGCACGGCGGCGGGCCAACTCGGCGTTCGGCTGCCGGCGTTCGACCCGGCGTCCTGCGCGGCGGCGGTACGGCCCGACGGCAGCGTCGCGCTGCCCGGCGGCACGGCCGGTGATCCGCAGGCCACCTATCTGGCCCTGCGCCTTGGCTGCGCGGGTGCCAAGGCGCCCGCTCCCGGGCCGCACTCCCGCATGGGCTGGCCGAGGAAGGAGGCGCGGGAGACCGCGCTCGGCTCCTCGGCCGCCGCGATGGAGGTCGCCGGGCGCACCGGGTACACCGAGCCGTTCGCGGCGGGTCTTGTCCGCCAGGTGCGCGAGGTCTGGCTGCCGGCGGCCTCCCGGCACAAGGCCCCTTACGACACCGCGCAGTTGGCCGGCCGAGTGAACCTGCGGCAGCTCGCCCAGCGGCTGGGCGCTCCCCTCGTCCGCACGGTCGACACCACGCTGCCCGCGCCGACGGCGTCCGCCGTCCCCGCCACTGACGAGGCCCGGCTGCTGCTGAGCGCCCTCGACCTGGGGGCGTCCGCCCGGGGCCGGGACCAGCTGTGCGCACCGGGTTCGGTGCTGCGTACCGTCAAGTCCCCTGCGAGTAAAGGCAGTTCGGGCAAAGGCAGTTCGGACAAGGCTGGTTCGCTGACCCGTGCCGCGCGTCTCGCGGCCGTCGCCGGGACGTGCGACGACGCGCGGCTGCGGCAGCAGGCGGTGCGGGAGTCGGGGGCGTCCCGGGTCGCTGCCGGTGTGTACTCCAGCGGCAAGGGCGCCTCGTTCGAGTCCTCGGTGGCCGGGGTGTGGATCACGCGCCCCGGTACGGACGTCGAGGCGGCCTGGCGGCGGGCGGGGCTCTGTGCGGGGGACCGCTGCGCGGAGACCGGGGGGCAGCTGAAGTCGGCCGACCACACCCCGTTGCGCACGCTCGCGGTGCTGCTCGCCGTCCGGGCGGGGGCGTACGACGGGCTCTTCCCGATCGCGTTCTGAATCGCGTTCTGAATCGCGCTCTGAATCGCGCTCTGAGTGCGTGTCGAAGCACCCCGGGCGGGCCGCTGAAGCGGCCCGCCCGGGGTGCTTTCCGTTGCGGCTCGTTGCGGCTTGACGGGGCGAAAAAACCTCTCTAAATTAGAGAAGCATGAAGATGGAGAGAATTCGTCCGAGAGGAGGCCGTCATGTCCACCACCACGATCAACCCGACAGAACTCGACGTCCGCACCCTGATGCAGGACCTCAGCGACCGCTGGGACCACGCGGACGGCGAGGGTTATGGAGCGCTCTTCGCCCCCGACGCCACCTACGTCCAGTTCGACGGGGCGATGCTCAGGGGGCGCCAGGAGATCGCGGACATGCACAGCCTGATGTTCCGCACCATGCTGTACGGGACGCGGCTGGTCACCCACGAGATCGAGAGCGTCCATGTGCTGCGCGACGACGTGGTGGTGGTGGTCGCCACCGGGGCCGCGCTCTACCCCTGGCAGCCCCACGTCGTGCCCAAGCGGCTCTCGAGGCAGACGCTCACGCTGGTCAGACAGGACGGCCGCTGGCTCGTCGAGGCCTTCCACAACGGCCGCATCAAGCCGTTCCCGACCAGTGGGCCGCTGTTCTCGGTGGGTGCCAAGGCCGTCAGGATGCGCGTCGACAGGACGCGACGGGCCGCCTGAGAGCGCTTACCGGACGACGGAGCGGACCCGGCAGGGCAGTACGCTGCTGGTCTCGGTCACCAGACAGAAAGGGCAGCCCCGACATGCGTCTTGACGGTGCGGCGGACAGTGTGAGCAGCTCCGGATCCAGGCTGCTGGCACTGGCGACGGCGCTGCGGGTGCAGGCCGCGAGGACCGTCCTGTTCCAGTCGGCGGTGGCCCAGGCCGTGGGGCTCAACGCCACCGACTTCAACTGCCTGAGCCTGCTGGACCTGGAAGGGCCCACGACCCCCGGACACCTTGCCGAACGGGTCGGTCTCAGCCGCGGCGGCGCCATCACCACGGTGATCGACCGGCTCCAGAAGGCCGGATTCGTCCGGCGCAGGCCCGACCCGGTGGACCGCAGGCGCGTCATCGTCGAGGCCGTGCCCGAGGCCTTCGCCTCACAGGTCGACGTCCTCTTCACCGACTACCGGACGGCGATCGGCGAGCTCCTGACCGGACTCACCGAGGAGCAGCAGGAGTTGCTCCTGGAGATCACCAACCGGGGCAACGAGATCTTCCACACCGAGACCGGGCGCCTTCAGGCCAAGTAGCCGCCGCGCCCCTCCACCGCCCGACCAGGGCTCAAGCACGAAACGGCACCCTCGGCGACCGGCAGTTCCTCTGCCGTTCCCAGCGAACGAGGTGACCGGACCATGCTGTCCGCCCATTACTCCATCCCTCTTCCCGCCGACTACGACATGGCCCGGATACGCGACCGGGTGGCGGCCAAGGCCGCGCCCTGGGACGCCAGGGCAGGACTGCTGCTGAAGGCCTTCTGCGTCACCGAGGCCGAAAGCGGCGACGGACACAACAGCTACGCGCCGTTCTACGTGTGGGCCGACACCGCCGAGTTCAGCTCCTTTCTCACCGGAGCCGAGTACGCCGGACTGTGCTCCGCGTTCGGCCCGGTGCCCGTGCGGACGGGCGCCGTGATCCAGCTGAGCACCGGTACGGGACCCGTCGCGCATCTGGTGACCGAGTCCGAGGAACTGGGGCCCGTGACGGATCTGCGCGCGGTCGCCGAACTCGAACGGGAACGGCACCGCGCCGCCCTGCGGGACCCGGCGGTCCACTCGCACATCACTGAGCTCGATCCGGTGACCATGACGGTCACCCGGCGCACTCTGCTGCGCGCAGGACAGGACGCCCCCGAGCCCAAGAGCGGGGCCCGGGTGCTGCGTGTGCTGCACCTTTCCCTGCCCCCCACCCCTACGAACTGACGCCCGGCCGGCTCTGCTCGTGCTCGAGTGCGCCTCAAGTGGTGCTCGACAACGCTGTGGAATCCCTGGGTGAGTGACCCAGACAAGGAGCGCACGGTGACCTACACGCCCGCCCACGCACAGGAGAACCGCCCGGCGCCGCCCCCACCCCGCAGAAGCGTCCTCGAGCGCACTGCCGGCTTCGCCCAGCGCCACCGGTGGACGGCGCTGGTGCTGTGGTTGGTGATCCTCGTCGGCGTCTGGGCGGGAGCGTCGGCAGCCGGTGACCGCTACCGTGACGACTTCTCACTGCCGGGCACCGAGAGCCAGCAGGCGCTGGACGTCATGAAGGAGCACGGGTCCGCCGACGCGGGCGACTCCGTGGACATCGTGCTGCACGACAAGGACGGCCTCACCGCGGCGACCGTGAAGCAGCGGGTGACCGGCATGTTGGCCGAGGTGGCCGACCTGCCCAAGGTCGCCCAGGTGCGCAGCCTTTACCAGGACCGGTCCGCTGTCTCCAAGGACGGCACGATCGGTTACGCCACGGTCGTCCTGGACGGCAAGGCCGAGGACATGGAGAAGGCCGACACCCAGCGCATCCTGGACACCGCCCGCAAGGCGCAGTCGGACGGTCTCCAGGTCGAACTCGGCGGCGACGCGGCCAGGAAGCTGGCCGAGCAGGAGAGCGGCGCGGCGGAGAGCGCCGGTATGCTCGCCGCGCTGGTGATCCTCGGCATCATGTTCGGCACGGTCATCGCGGCCGGACTGCCGGTCATCACCGCGGTGTTCGCGGTCGGCAGCACCCTCGGCGCCATCATCGTCCTCTCGCACACCTTCACCATCGCCAGCTACACCCCGTACATCATGATCCTGGTGGGCCTGGGCGTCGGCATCGACTACGCACTGCTGATCTTCGCCCGCTACCGGGCCGAACTGGTCAAGGGAGCCTCGCCGGAGGATGCCTCGCGGCGCGCGCTCGACCTGGCCGGACGCACCGTCTTCTTCGCGGGGTGCACGGTCATCGTCGCCCTGCTCGGCCTGGTGGCCCTGGGGCTCGGTTCCTTGCAGGGCACCGCCGTGGCGCTCGCGCTCACCGTCCTTGTCACCATGCTGGCCTCGCTCACCCTGCTGCCCTCCCTGCTTGCGATCTTCGGCAAGCGCTTCGCCCGCCAGTTCACCGCCAAGGCCCAGAAGCGGATCGACAAGGGCAAGCCCGCCCCGGGTACCGGCTGGCGCCGCTGGGCCGGATTCGTCCAGCGCCGGCCGCTGGCCGTCCTGGTCCTTGCCGTCGTCGCGCTCGGCGCCCTTGCCGCCCCCGCCATCGACATGCGGCTCGGCTTCGCCGACGCGGGCAACGACCCGGCGAAGTCCACCAGTCGAAGCGCCTACGACCTGCTGGCCGACGGCTTCGGCCCCGGCTTCAACGGCCCGCTGGTCGTGGTGGCCGAAGGCAAGGACCAGGCGGCTCAGGCACTGACCGCGAAGCTCAACGACACCAAGGGCATCGCGGCCGCCACCGGCCCCATCCCCGCAGAGGACAAGGGCGCGTTCACCGTGATCGCGTTCCCCGACTCCGCTCCGCAGGACGCCGAGACCTCGGACCTGGTGCACGTGCTGCGCGACGACGTCCTTCCGGACCTCGGCAAGGAGAACGGCGCCGAGTACCTGGTCGGCGGATCGACCTCGGCCGTCGTGGACTACTCCGACACTGTCGCCAAGCGGATGCCGCTGTTCATCGCGATCGTGGTGGGACTCTCGCTGATCCTCCTGGTCATGGTGTTCCGCTCGGTGCTCGTTCCGCTCAAGGCCGCGCTCCTCAACCTGCTGAGCATCGGAGCCGCGCTCGGTGCGATGACGCTCGTCTTCCAGAAGGGCATGTTCGGTATCGAGTCCGGACCGATCGAGGCCTTCTTGCCGATCATGGTCTTCGCGATCGTCTTCGGCCTGTCCATGGACTACGAGATCTTCCTCGTCACCCGGATCCGGGAGGAGTGGGACCGTACGAACGAGCACGGCACCGCCATCCGCGAAGGCCTTGCGCACACCGGCGGAGTCATCATCGCCGCCGGCGCCATCATGGTCGCGGTCTTCGGGGCCTTCATGCTCAACGGCGACCGCATGTTGCAGCAGTTCGGCTTCGGGATGGCCGTCGCCGTCTTCGTAGACGCCGTCATCATCCGCCTGATGATCGTCCCCGCCGCGATGCAGCTGATGGGGCGGAAGGCCTGGTGGATCCCGGCAGGCCTGGACCGGATGCTGCCGAAGCTGAACCTCGAGAAGCACTGACCCCGATACGGGAGTCCGGGCGCCCCTGACGGCGTCCGGACTCCGCCATGGGGCCGTCGCACCGGCCCTTCCATACGCTCGGCTGCACAAGGAGAGACCCTCGTGGACGACGTGCTCACACTCGCACGGCTCCAATTCGCCCTCACTGCCATCGCGCACTACCTGTTCGTCTCGCTGACCCTCGGCCTGGTCACCTTCCTCGTCGTCATGCAGACGCGCTGGGCGATCACCGGCAAGGAGAAGCACCGCGCGCAGACCAGGTTCTGGGGCCAGCTCTATCTGATCAACTACGCCCTGGGAATCGGCACCGGCATCGTGATGGAGTTCCAGTTCGGGCTGAACTGGAGCGGACTCACCCATGCCGCGGGCAACGTCTTCGGCGCGCCCCTCGCGGTGGAGACTCTGGTGGCGTTCTTCGCCGAGTCCACGCTGCTCGGCCTGTGGATCTTCGGCTGGGACCGGTTGGGCCGCACCGCGCACACCATACTGATCTGGCTGGTGGCCCTCACCGCGTACGCCTCGGTCTTCTTCGTCATGGCCGCCAACGGGTTCCTCCAGAACCCGGTGGGCACCCGGAAGGTCGACGGCGAGATGGTGCCGATCAATGCCGCCACCCTCTTCCAGAACTCCAACGCGAGCTCCGCGATGGCGCACATCCTGACCGGCGCGCTGACCACCGGAGCCTTCTTCGTCGTCGCGGTCAGCGCCTGGCACCTGCGACGGCGCACCGCACACACGGAGTTCTTCTGGTCGTCGATGAAGCTGGCCCTCCCCGTCGCCGCGGTCATGGCCATGATCACCGGTGCCATGGGTGCCAGCCTGTTCCAGGTGGTGGCCGACCAGACCCCGACCAAATTCGGTCCGGGGGACAAGGACGCGGTGGCCCAGGCCAAGGAGTTCACCGAGAAGTTCGGGCCCGACAACTACTTCAGCCCGGACTACGTCAAGACCGCGGAGAGCTTCATGATCTCCACCTGGGGCGTGATGATGGCCGTCACCGTCATCGCCACGCTGTTCCTGATCAAACGGAACCTGATCCGCCGCCGCATCCTGCTGTGGCTGCTCAGTGCCGCCGTGGTCCTGCCGTACCTCGCGAGCACCGCCGGATGGATCTTCCGCGAGGCCGGGCGCCAGCCCTGGGCCATCTACGGAGTGCTCAAGACCGAGGAAGCGGTCACCCCCGGACTGACCACCGGCGGTGCGCTCGCCTCGCTCCTCGTCTTCGGCGTACTCGTCGCGGCCCTCACGCTCGTCGACTGGGCCCTGCTGCTCCGCTTCGCCCGGCGGGGACCGGACGAGGCGCAGATCGGGAAGGCCCCGATCCCGGACGAAAAGCCCGCAGACGCAGCCCCGTTGACCTACTGAAAGGCGCACACCATGTGGGACAACATCTGGTACGCCCTGCTGGCACTGCTGCTGACGGGCTATCTCGTACTCGACGGCATCACCATCGGCAGCGGGATCGTGGGCCGCCTCGTCGCCCGCACCGACGCGGACCGCCGCACCGTCGACGCGGCCACCGGGCCGTTCTTCCTCGGCAACGAGGTCTGGCTGGTGGCCGCCGCGGGCATCACGCTCGGCGGATTCCCCGGCCTGGAGTCCACCGTCGTGAGCGGCATGGCCCCGCTGATCGTCGTGGCTGTCGCCGCGCTGCTGCTGCGGCACGCCGCGATCCAGTTCCGCCGCCGCGTGCCGACTCCCGGCTGGCGGCAGCGCTGGGACGCCGTGGTCCAGGCCGCCTGCGTGGCACTGGCCCTCATGTGGGGCGCCCTGGGCGGCGCGGTGCTCGGCGCGCTCCCCGTCAAGGACGGGCACCTGAGCCCTTCCCTCGACCTGTTGCTGCGCCCCGTACCGGTGGTGTCCGCGCTGACCGCCGTCGCCGTACTGGCGCTCCACGGCGCCGTGTTCCTGGCCCGCAGGACGACGGGTCCGGTCGCCGAACGGGCCGCGGAGCTGACCTCGCGGCTGGGCATCGCGGCGGCGGGGCTCGGGCTGCTCACACTCTTCGCCGCCACCTTCGACGCCAGGACCCGGGACGGAGTGCCCAACGCGATCCCTGCCGTGCTGATCGCCGCGGCCGCGATCGCCGCCGCGCTGCTCGCGGCACGGCTCGTGGCGTCCGACAGCGCGGGCGCCCCGCTGTTCAGCGGACTCGCCGCGTGCCTTCCCGTCCTGGCGATCGGCCTCGGCCGCTTTCCGCAGACGGTGATGAGCACGTACGGGGGAGAGGATCTCTCGCTGGCCGAGGCCGCCGCCCACCCCGACACCCTGAGCCTGGTCGGTCCCGTGATGCTCCTTGTGCTGCCGGTGCTGCTCGCCTTCCAGGCCATGCAGTGGTGGGCGTTCCGCACCCGGACGGACGAGCGGTCCCCGGTGTACTTCTGATCCCGAGGCGGTCTTGAGGCGGTCTCGAGCCGTCCTCGGTGCATCCGTACGAACCTCGCTCCCTGCCCCGGAGACGTACGGAGGAACCATGACGATCGCCCCGGTCCGGCCAGAGGCCGCCCAGCAGTCCGCGGAGACGGGGCTGCTGGGACGGCCGCGCTGGTTCAACACCCTGTTCGGCACCGACGTGTGGGAGCGGTTCAGCTTCTACGGGATGACGGCGATCCTCGTCCTGTACGCCACGGAGGAGAAGTCCGGCGGCGGCCTGGGCATGAGCAAGGCCGACGCCACGCTCCTCTTCGGTCTCTACATGGCCTCGGTGTTCATCACCTCCGTGCCCGGCGGCTGGCTGGGCGACCGCATCCTCGGCTCCTACCGGGCGGTGCTCCACGGCGGGGTGACCATCGGGCTCGGCCACCTCTGCCTCGCCGTCCCGCACCCCGGGTTCTTCTACCCGGGTCTGCTCCTTATCGCGGCGGGCACCGGGCTCCTCAAGCCCAACATGGCCAGCCTCCTCTCCGCGTTCTACCGCCCCGACGACCGCGCGGGCAGGGACGCGGGCTTCGCCATCTTCTACATGAGCGTCCAGGTCAGCGCACTCCTCGCACCGATCGTGGTGGGAGTCGTCGGTGAACGCGTCAACTGGCACCTGGGCTTCGGCCTCGCGGCGGCCGGAATGGCCGCCGGCCTGCTGCAGTACGTGCGCGGCTCCCGCCACTTCGGCGACGTCGGCCGGGTGCCCGAGCGGGCGGCCACCCCCATACAGCGCGACCGGGTGCGGCGCGCGTCCCTGGCCGGCGGCGCGCTCCTCCTGCTCGGGTACGGCACGGACGCGGCCCTCGGCTCGTTCCGGATCGGCCATGTCATGGCGCTCATCGGCCTGTTGTGCGTCGTCCTGCCCGTCTACTGCTTCACCCGTCTCCTCCGCAACCCGCTGCTGACCGCCGACGAGCGGACCCGGGTCAAGACGTACATCTGGCTCTTCGCGGCCTCGGCGGTCTTCTGGGCGATGTTCCTTCAGGGCGGCTCCGTGTTCACTCTGTTCGCCAAGGAGTCCACCGACCGCGAGATGTTCGGCACCACCATTCCCGCCAGCTGGTTCCATGCCGCGATCCCGCTCTTCGTCCTGATCACCGCCCCCTTCTTCGCCTGGCTGTGGACACATGCCGGATCCCGTGTCGCCACCGCGGTGAAGTACGCCATCGGCATGTCCTGCACCGGCACCGCCTACCTGGTGATGTCCCTCGCGGCCCTGTCCGCCTCGGGCGGCGAACTGGTCTCCCCGCTCTGGCTGATCGTGGCGTACCTGCTGCTCGCGGCGGGCGAGGTGTCCTTCGCGCCGGTCGGCATGAGCGCCACCACGGCCATCGCCCCCGCGACGTTCGTCAGCCAGATGGTGTCCCTGTTCTGGCTGTCCGGCGCGCTCGGCGGCGGCCTCGGCGGCAACGCGCTGAAGGTCTCCGGCGACGACGTCCCCGGCCCCGGCTACTTCCTCACGCTCGGCCTCGTCGTGCTCGCCGTCGGCGCGGGCCTGCTCCTGGCCCGGCGGCCGCTCACCCGGCGCCTCGGCGTCTGACCGGCCCCGTACCGGCTCCTGACGTGGTGTCAGCCCAGGCGGGGGAAGAGACGGACCGTGTTCTCCCGCAAGGTGGCGGGCCCGACGCCCAGGAAACGCGGATCGGCGAGGTTCTTCGTCAGCGCCCCCACCGAGTGCGGCGGCACGAACGGGTAGTCGGAACCGACCAGGATGCGCTCGGTGCCCACCAGGTCGCGGACCAGCCGCAGCCCGTGTCCCGCGCCGCAGCTTGCCGTGTCGAAGTAGAGCCGCTTCAGGAAGTCGACGGAGGTCTCCTGCGCGGCGTCCGGCGTCGTCCGGCGCACGTTCTCGATCCGCTGGACGATGGCCGGCGCGGTGCCGCCCGCGTGGGCCACGATCAGCGAGACATCGCGATGGCGGCTGAGCGTGCCCTGCACGATCATCTGCGACAGCGCCCTGGTCGTGTCGAACACGAACTCGCCGTACCAGCCCGGCAGTCCAAGGCCCGGGGCAGGATCCACCGGCGGCTCGGCCGGATGCAGATAGGCCACCGCCCGGCGCCGGTTCAGCTCGGCGAACACCGGCTCGAAGGCGGGATCGCCGAGGTACCGGCCGGCCACATTGGTGTACAGCCCCACACCGTCCAGGCGGTGTACGTCGAAGATCCGGTCGATCTCGGCGAGAGCGGCGTCGACGTCGGGCAGGGGCAGCACCCCGAACCCGCCGAAGCGGCCCGGATGCTCCTTGATCAGCTCGGCGAGGTGGTCGTTGCACCGGGTGGCCAGCGCGGCCGCCGCTGCCGGATCCCCGAAGTACACCCCCGGCGGGGCGATCGAGAGCAGCGCGAACTCGATCCCGGCGTCGTCGAGCATCGCCAGGCTCTCCCCGGGCGTCCACGGCGGTATCGGCGCGCCGCCGGAGAGCACATGACCTGCCTGCCCGGCGATGTCGCGGTAGAACTCGGGGATGAAGTGGTGATGCACGTCGATATGCCGAACCTGGCTCATCGGGCGTTCCCTTCCTGTCGACAGGCGAGCGCCGATTCTCCCGGCGACGGATCGAGGATCACTCGTACGCGGGCCAGGACCGGCCGGTGACCTCAGCTCAGCGGACGCGCCAGCATGTAGACCGTACGCAGCACCAGAACCCCGGAGAGCAGCAGGAAGTGGTAGCCGATCAGGGCGTAGAGACCCAGACCGGTGGCGACCACAGGACCGCCCTCCGAGCCCAGGAGCAGCATCACCCCGGCGATGCCGAAGAAGACCGCGAGGAACGCGAGCAGCACCCGGCTGAGCAGCTCGCCGATCACCCGCCGGTCCCGCGGATCGGCGAGCAGCCGGACGTTCACCCCCAGTCGGCCCTCCTCGAGGGCCCCGCTGATGCGGTCCAGGCGCCGGGGCAGCCGACGCAGCACCGGCAGCAGCGACACCAGCTCGTCGCGCGCCGTGTCGCCCGCCGTCCCGGGGCTCAGCTGCCGGGCGAACTCCGTCGCGGCATACGCACGGGACGCCTCCACGATGTCGAAGCCGTCCGAAAGGCGGGTCAGGGTGCCCTCTATCGTGGCCAGCGCCCGGAACACGGCCGCGATCTCCGGCGGGACCGCGAGACGGAAGTCCGTCATCAGCCGGAACAGCTCCGTGAACATCGCCGTGTCCTGGGTACCCCCATGGACGAGATAGCGGGCACTGAAGTGGCCGAGGGCCCGGCGCAGCCGCTGCTCGTCCACCTGCTCAGGCCGGTTGGTCACCTCGAGCAGCGCATCGCAAAGGGCGGTGGGATCCCCCCGGTCGACGGCCAGGAAGAGCCCGGCCATGGAAGCCCGCAGCCCCGCGTCGAGCCGGCCCACCGAACCGAAGTCGAGGAGCGCGGGCGTGCCGTCGGGCAGTACCAGGATGTTCCCCGGATGAGGATCGGCGTGGAAGACCCCGTCCTGCATGATCTGGTTGAGCAGCGCCGTGAGCAGCGTATGGGCCAGCTTCTCCCCGAGCTCCGGGGCGGCGGGCGCCAGCTGGCCCAGGGGCACGCCGTCGATACGGCTCATCACAAGCACCCGCGCGGTGCTCAGCTGGTCGTACACCCGCGGCACGGTGACGCTCACGTCGCCGCGCGCCTCGGCCGCCCTTCGTACGGACGTCATGTTCCGTGCCTCGATACGGAAGTCGAGCTCCTCGCACAGCGCGACCGCGAACCCCCGGGCCAGATCGGTCAGACCCAGACTCCGGCCCCAGCCGGTACGGCTCTGCAGCGTGGCCGCCAGCCTGTTCACGATGTCCAGATCGCGCGCGACGACCTCCTGGATCCCCGGCCGCTGCACCTTGACGACCACCCGGGTCCCGTCATGGAGAACGGCGGCGTGCACCTGCGCGATGGAGGCCGCGGCGAGCGGCATCCTGTCGAAGTGCGCGAAGGCTTCCCCCGGAGGCGCCCCGAGCCCGGCGATCAGCGTCTGCTCGACCTCTGGCCAGGCGGCGGGCGCCACCTGGTCCTGTAGCCGGCTCAGCTCCTCCAGATAGGGCTCCGGCAGCAGATCCCGCCGGGTCGACATCAGCTGGCCGAGTTTCACGAAGGTGACCCCGCCCGCCTGTAACGCCTGCCGCAACTCCTGCGCGAGCAGCTGATGGGGCGCCCCGTCGCTCTCGACGGACCTGCGCCCCCGCAGATACGGCCCGAGCCCGTGCCGTCCGGCGATCCGGGCGATGTGCGTATAGCGGCGCCCCCGCGAGATCCGCCCCCTGATCCCGCGGAACAGGTCCAACGGCCCGCTCCCCGGGGGCAGCAGCTCCCGCAGCGCGACGAGCGTGACCATCGCCACCAGCAGCCCGATCCCGATCATCAGCGACAGCAGTGTGTTCCGACGGTCCGAGTTCTGCAGCTGTGATCCGAGGAGCGACCCCGAGACGGAGATCCCGACGATCCCCGCCACCACGAGCCGCAGCGGACCGGCGTCGATGCCTAAGAGACGGCGGCCGAGGAAGGCGGGGATGAGGACGACGGCGAACGTCCCGGCGAGCGCGGCGATGATCCACATAGCGCAAGTGTCCCTAATCCCGCTGGAGTTTCCCTGCAGCGAAGCCCCGAATGGCCGTCATGCGGCAATCGTCCTCGAGACTGCCTCGTCCGGTTCTCAAGTGGCGCACGACAGATTGAGAAGGGGCATCGCCCGACTGGTGCTCCACAGCGCACCAGAGCCGTACGCAGAGAAGGGTGCCGAGACCGATGAGCGTCGAGAGCGTGCACAGTACGGCACACGAAGTGACCATCGAGGCTCCCGCGGGCGTGGTCTACGCACTGCTCGCCGACTCCACGCGCTGGCCCGTCCACCTCAGGATCAGCGTCCATGTCGAGCAACTGGAATTCGACGGCAGACACGAACGTACGAGGATGTGGACCACCACCGCCGACGGACGGGTGGAGTCCTGGACCTCACGGCGTACGTTCGCACCCGAGCTGCACCAGATCGAGTTCCGGCAGGAACCCTCCTCGGCACCCACCCACGCCCTGAGCGGCGTCTGGAACGTCGAACCGCTCACCGCGGGACGCTCGAAGCTGACACTGCGCCACAGCTTCACCACCGTGGGCGCGGACTCCGGCGCATCGCTGGACAGTCTGCGCGACGCCGCCGAACTCTGGCCCAGACTCGACGAGCTGGCACTGTCCTTCGAGGATTCGGTACGGATCGACGGCCCGGCCGAGCCGGCGTACGACTTCCTCTACCGCGTCCAGGACTGGCCGGGCCGGGTACCCGGCGTGATCCGGGCCGATGTGACCGAGGACGAGCCGGGCGTACAGCTCGTGTCCATGGACACGATGGACACCGACGGCCGCGTGCACACCACCCGATCGGTACGCATCTGCTTCCCGCACGCCGGACGCATCATCTACAAACAGCTGACGGCATCAGGGCTCCTGAGCGCCCACACAGGAGAATGGTCCGTCCTGCCCGACGCGACAGGCACCACCGTCAGCGCCCAGCAGGACGTCCTGCTGCGCGCACCCCACGCCCGCCGCCAGGTGCGCCGGACCCTCGGCCGTGCCAGCACCCGCGTCCTCGCCCTGGCCAAGAAACACACACAGTCCGCGGTACGAGCACTATGAGCGGCCACTGGTGATGCCGATACATCGAGCGGTCCTCGAAGACTCCTCCAGCGCTGCCGCACACCGTGACGCCCTCACGGTCCGAACAGCACGGAGACAGGAGGCCACCCGGTGCAGAGGCCCGCGTACCCGGAGATCCCGCTCGACGGCCTGCCGCGCTGGGCAGCTGTCCGAGATCCCGACGGTGCCGCCATCACCACCGAGTCCGGCATCTGCACCTTCGCGGAACTGGACCGGCAGACCGACCGCGTCGCCCACTACATCCGGCGAACGGCGGGCGGCGCAGGGGCCGTTGTGGGGGTCGCCAGCGCCCTCGACCCGGCCTTCGCCGCCGCCTATTACGGTGCGAGCCGCAGCGGGCACACCTTCGCACTGATCAGCCCGGGGCTCGGGGAAGGACCCCTGCACCAGATCTGCACGGCCGCCGGGATCGAGATCGCGTTCGTTCCCGCCGCCACCGCCGCGCTGCTCACCGCACTGCGCGGCCGGCTGCCGCGGCTCCACACCGTCGTCGTCATCGACGCCGGCGCCGCTCCCGCTGGGACGATCACGCTGCCGTTCGCCCTGGCGGGCACGGCGGACGACCCCGTGGTGGTCGGCGGCGACCTCGACGCGGTGACCTGCGTGCGGTTCCGTGCGGGGAGGGCAGGGCGGCCCGAGGGCGTGCGGCTCACCCACCGCAGCCTCGTCGCCCAGGCCCGCAAGGCCGCCCTCGTGCACCGGCTCGGCCCCGATTCGGTCACCCTCAACCACTTCCCGGCCTACCGCGACATCCACCTCAACTCCGGTGTGTACGCGGGGGCTTCACAGGTGCTGTGCCGGGAGCCCGACCCGGTGGCCTCCTTCGCGCGAACTCCTCCGCCGGCGGCCTCGATCGGCCTCGACCAGGGCTGACCTGGACGGAGAGCTGTTCGCGAAGCCGTCCAGGGCGGCTAGAGGAAACCGGTACCCCCCTCCTGACGCCAGTAGCGTGGAACATCCCATGCTCGCGGAGGAGGGGGAGAGCCGATGACCACCGACCGCCCCCCGGCCACATCCCTGACGGTGGTCCTCGACCTGGAGAGCCCCGCACTGGAACTCTTCGGGCCGCTCGAAACCACCGTCCTGGAGGCCGCACTCGACCGCATCGCCACCGGATGCCCGGGGTCACAGCCCGAGCGGCCCGAGCGGCCCGTGCTGCGAGCTGTCGACGCCGCCCACCACACCCTCAGCATCCCCCGGGGGGACGGCGATTCGGCCCCGTACCCGGCAGGGTTCCTCGCCGACCTGCTCACCGGCACGCCTCCGGCTCGGCCGCTGTCACGCGACATCGCGGTGAGCCCGCTCCAGCGTGAACTGCTCGCCGACGCCGTGGCTCACCCGGCCCACCACATCGAGCAGTTGTCCTGGCGCTGGCACGGCCCCCTGGACACCCGCCGGTTCACCACTGCCTGGCAGTCCGTCTTCGACCACGAGACGGTGCTGCGCACCGCCTTCGCCTGGGACCCGCACCCCCGGGCCGTGCTCTTCGACCGCGCGGCCCCCGACGTCGTACGCCACCCGTACGGATCCGTGCCCACCGGAGCCGACGACGCCCACCACACCGAGCTCACCCGGCTCATGGACCGCGAACGCGACCGCGGCTTCGACCTGCGCCGCCCCGCACTGCTGCGGGCCGCCCTCCTGGCGGGCGAGCCCCAGGACATCGACTGCACCCCGCCCACCGATGTGGTGCTCACCTACCACCGGGCGCTGCTCGACAACTGGAGCGTGCGCGTCCTGCTCCAGGAGTTCTACCGCGCCTACCTCGCGGGAGGCGCGCTCCCCGGCGGCGAACGCCGCCCCGACCTGAGGGACTACACGTGCTGGCTGAACGGCCAGGACCCGTCGGCCGCCCGGCACTTCTGGTCGGCGGGCCGGTGGCGCGCCCCCGCCCGGCTGCTGCGCGCACGGCCCGGCGAGGCGACGGGAAGGGACGGCACGGGCCGCAGCCGCGCCCGGCTGACCTGCGAGGAGACGACCAGGCTCGTCGAGTGGGCGGCCCGCTGGGGCACCACCGAGAGCAGCGCCCTGCAAGCGGTGTGGGCGATGCTGCTGTACCGGGCGTCCGGCACCTCCCGCGGCCCCGCCCCGGTCGGCTTCGGCGTGACCGTGTCCGGGCGTGGCATCCCCCTCGAAGGCATCGAGCGCATCCCGGGCCCGTTCGCCAACGCGCTCCCGATGGTCGTCGAGGTCGACCCGGCGTCCACGGTGCGACGGCTGCTGCGGTCGCTGCGCGACCACGCGCTGGACATGGCGGCGTACGAGTGGGTCTCGGCCGGCCGGATCCACGAGTGGCTCGGCAGGGCGCCGGGCGCCGAACTCGCCGAGACCCTGCTGGTCTTCGAGCACGGACTGCGCCACGTCGACGGCCTTGCTCCCGCGCTCGCCGCGCAGGGCATCCACGTCGAGGACCCCGGTCCGCTGGCCGGGCGGACCGCGTTCCCCATCGGGGTCGTCGCCCACCGCGCCGACGACGGCGGCCTGGTGCTCACCTCGGTGCACGACCGGGCCCGCATCGAGGACGACCTGGCGGCGGCGATGCTCGCACAGAGCGCCCGCCTGCTGCGCGAGCTCCCGCACACGGCGGGGGAGAGGACCACCGTGGCGGAGGTCCTCGCCACCCTGAGCGGTGTGGACGTGCCCCGGACGCACGACCGCCCAGGGCACTTCGGCGCCGCTTCGAGCCCTCTCGTGCCGCTCCGCGCGGCCAGGGTGCCGGGCGCGGGCACGGTCTGTCTCGTCACCCCGCCCGGCGCACCCGGGCTGTGCCACACGGGGCTCGCCGGGCTGTACGGCGGACCGCAGGCGCTGGCCTCGATCAGGCCCACGGTGGACAACGCCGAGGAGTACGCCGAGGCGCTGCGTTCCCTGCTCGACGCGGGCGGTCCCCTGGTGCTCGGCGGCTTCTCCGGCGCTGGAGCCATCGCGTACGAGATCGCCCGGCGGATCGCGGCAGGCGGCGTGAAACCCCCACTGGTGGTGCTCGGCGGAAGCTGCGACGACGCCTGCCGGAACGCGGGCAACGGCGGCGTACGTGATCTCGCCCGCGCGATCGAGGCGGCGGCCCGCGCCTGAGTGCGCTGCGGGCGCGGGCCGGCCCCGTGTCACATTCCGTCGGCCCGATCGGTCGTACGGGGGAGACCTCACGTCTGTCCCACATGGTGAAGGAGAAGACCGTGGCAGCACAGAGCGCAGCCTCCGCTCCCGAGGCGGCCGGAGCCGAGGGGAGGAATCCCCGGCGCTGGCTCATCCTCGCCGTCATCTGCATCGCGCAGCTCATGGTCGTCCTCGACGCGACGGTGATGAACCTCGCGATGCCGTCCGCGCAGGAGGACCTGGGGTTCACGGACGCCGACAGGCAGTGGATCGTGACCGCCTACCTGCTCGCGTTCGGCAGCCTGTTGCTGTTCTGCGGTCGCCTTGTCGACCTGATCGGCCGTAAGGAGACCTTCCT
The DNA here is from genome assembly GCF_043200235.1 of Streptomyces sp. NPDC048441. NCBI lineage: Bacteria > Bacillati > Actinomycetota > Actinomycetes > Kitasatosporales > Streptomycetaceae > Streptomyces > Streptomyces sp. NPDC048441. The sequence goes on along the minus strand of NZ_JBICXM010000019.1, from coordinate 58,986 downwards.
CGTCGGTCTTGTCGGCTTCGCGGGCGCCTCCGCCGTCGGCGGCGCTTCGAACAGCTTCGGGATGCTGGCGGCGTCGCGCGCCTGCCAGGGGGTTTTCGCCGCGCTCCTCGCGCCGGCCGCCCTGGCGCTGCTGGTCACGACGTTCACCGATCCGAAGGAACGCGGCAAGGCGTTCGGCGCCTTCAGCGCGGTCGCGGCCAGCGGCGGTGGCCTCGGGCTCATCATCGGTGGCTCGCTGACCTCCTCCCTGTCCTGGCGTTGGTGCATGTACGTCAACCTGGTGTTCGTCGGCGTCGCGGTGATCGGGGCCGCGGCCTTGATGGCCGGACAGCCCAAGTTGCCCAGCGTCCGTGCCCGCTTGGACGTCCCGGGCATAATCCTGGTGTCGAGCGGCATGTTCTGCCTGGTCTACGGCTTCTCCAACGCCTCCACGCACAGCTGGGGCACACCCTCGACGTGGGGCTTCCTGATCGTCGGCGCCGTGCTGCTGATCGCCTTCGCCGGCTGGCAGACCCGCGCCCCGCACCCGCTGCTGCCGCCGCACATCGTCCTCGACCGCAACCGGGGCGGCGCGTACCTCACCATGCTGCTCGTCGGCGCGGCCACGTACGGCATCTTCCTGTTCGTCATCTACTACATGCAGAACACGTGGGGTTACTCGGCGATCAAGTCGGGTGTCGCCCTGCTGCCGATGGTGGCGGCCACCGCGGTGTCGGCCAACGTGGGCAACATCAAGCTGATGCCGCGGTTCGGCCCCAAGCCGATGGTCACCGTCGGCCTGCTGCTCGGCGCGTCCGGCATGGTCTGGCTGACGGGGATCGAGGTCGAATCGGGTTACGCGTCCGCCCTGCTCGGACCGCTCATGATCGTCGGTGTGGGCATGGGCCTCATCTTCGCCTCGGCGCTGCGCACCGGCACCTCCGGTGTGGCCCCGCAGGACGCGGGGATCGCCTCCGCGAGCATCCAGACCGGACAGCAGATCGGCGGCGCGATCGGCCTCGCACTGCTCAACACGATGGCGACCAGCTCCTCGACCCACTACGTCGAGGACCACGCGCAGGGCCGGCCCACGCCGGAGCTGTTCCAGCTCGCGACGGTCCACGGCTTCATCACGGCGTTCTGGTGGTGCGCCGGCATCTTCGCGGCGGGCGCCGTCATCTGCGGCTCGCTGATGCGCCGCGGCCCGCTGCGGGCGCCGACGGCCGCCGCGCCCGCCGGGAAGCCGACGGAGTCCGAGACCGCCCGGACCTGACACTTACGCCGCCGACCTCACGTACGGGCGCCGCCGCGTCAGTGCTGGGTGTTGAGCCATTCCTGGAAGGTGGGTCCTGCCAGCCTGGCGTGCGGTCCCGGCAGGAATGCGCCGGCCGCCGCGATCTCGGCATCGGGTATGCCGGAGCCTTCGACCTCGACGACCTTGATGCCCCGGCGCGCGCCGAGGAGCCTGGCGGCCTCGGCCATGGTCTCCCTGCGGGGCCCGGCGATCTCGGGGACCGGTGTTCCGGGACCCGGCCCGGCGGGCGCGTCGGGGTCGATGGCCAGGGCGACCAGTGTTTCGGCCACGGTGCGGCAGGCCACGAGCTGGGTGGGCACGGCCGGGACGTAGGCGACGTCGCCCTGCTGCCAGTCCAGGAGCTGACCGACGAACTCGTGGAACTGCGCGGCCCGCAGCAGGCGGGCGGGCAGCGGTCCTGACAGGTGGGCCTCCTCGTGCACCTGCTGGGCGGCGATGAAACCGGCGGTGGCCTTGTCCGCGCCGATGATGGACACGGCGACGATCCGGCCGACTCCGGCATGTCGGCCGGCCTCGTGCAGGTTGCGGGTGGCGGTGCGGAAGAACTCGGTGGCGGCCTCCTGGTCGGAGGCGTGCCATGACGCGACGTCGATGATGACGTCGACCCCGGTGAGCGCCTCGGCCAGGCGCTCACCGGTGATGATGTCCACGCCGGTGGCGCGGGACATCGGCACCACCTGGTGCCCCTGTTCCGCGAGGACGTCCACGACGTGGCGTCCGAGACGCCCGGTCGCTCCCGCCACTGCGAACTTGCGGATGCTCATGTTGTTCCCTGCCCTTCTGGCGCGGTGTCCTGACGAACACGAGACGCCGGCGGCCCGGCGCCCGTAACAGTCGCGGCCGCGTGATCCAGGTCACCGGTCGGGAGTGTTACGGAACGGCGGGGCCCGGCGTCCAGTGTGTGAGGGCGGCTGGGGACGAACAGGCGGGAGCCGGGTCATGAGCGAGCACAGCGAACGCACTACGGGCACTGCCGGGCCGCTCGACCGTGCCGACCGGGTGGAGTCGGTGGACTCGGCGACCGAGGTGTTTGTCGCCCACCGCAATCTGCTGTTCACCGTCGCCTACGAGATGCTCGGTTCGGCCGCCGACGCCGAGGACGTCCTCCAGGAGACCTGGCTGCGCTGGGTGGGGGTCGATCGCGGCACCGTACGGGAGGACCGTGAACGTGCCTATCTGGTGCGGATCGTCACCCGCCAGGCACTGGACCGGATGCGTGCGCTCGGCCGGCGCAAGGAGTCCTACGTCGGACCGTGGCTGCCCGAGCCGCTGCTGACCGCGCCGGACGTGGCCGAGGACGTCGAACTGGCCGACAGCATCTCGATGGCGATGCTGCTGGTCCTGGAGACGCTCTCGCCGTCCGAGCGGGCGGTGTTCGTACTGCGCGAGGTGTTCGGTCTCGACTACGACGACATCGCCGAAGCCGTCGGCAGGACCCCGTCCGCGGCCCGCCAGCTCGCCTACCGGGCACGGGCACACGTCGCCGCGCGCCGACCGCGCGGCGACGTCTCCCCGGCCCAGACCCGAGCCGCGCTCCAGGCCTTCCAGCGGGCGGTCGAAACCGGCGAGTTGCAGGACCTGCTCGACATCCTCGCGCCGGACGTCGTAGCCCTGAGCGACGGGGGCGGAGTCAGACATGCTCTGCTGCGGCCCGTCGTGGGCTCGGACAAGGTGGCCCCGCTGCTTGCGGGCGGCTGGTGGATGCGCGACGCCAAGAGGTCGGTCGAGCCGGTGCAGATCAATGGCGGCCCCGGGCTGCTCATCCTGGTCGACGGGGAGGTCGACGGCGTCGTGGCCGTGCGGCTCGAGAGCGGCTACGTCACCGGGGCGTACCACGTCCGCAACCCCGAGAAGCTGTCACATGTGGCGCGGGAGACCGCCGTCAGCCGCTGAGTCCGGCTGGTCAGGCGCCCTCGTCGGGGGTGTCGGAGACGGTCACGGCGACCGGCGTGCCTGTCTCGATGGTGCGGCTGACCGTGCAGAGCCGGTCGTGCGAGGTCTTGACCGCCCGGGGAAGGATCGTCCGGGCGCGGTCGCCGGATTCTCCGTCCGGGAACGTGACGGAGAAGGTCACCTGAAGGTCCGTCATCCGGTTGCCGAGCTCGTCGTCGGTCTTGTGGCCGGCCACGGCGACGGAGAACGTGGTGGGTTCCGCGTGGCGGCCCGTGGCGACGTCCACGTCGGCCGCGGTGCAGCCGCCGATCGCGGCGAGGAGGAGCTCGACCGGGGTGAGATCGTCGCCGGAGCCGGTCCCGAAACTCACCGAGCCCCCGCGGGAATTGGTCGCGGTGAACCGGCCCGAGCCGACCCGCTCGACGGTGACGGAGCGCAGGGAATTGTCAGTCATGCCGACGACAGTAATGTCACTGCTCGGTGTCTGCCGCGTCTGACGTGTCGGTCTGTGGCCGGGCCGGGGCGATGGCGGGTGTGAACCCGGTGTCGATGACGTCCCAGGCGACCTTGCTGAGCAGGATCCGGTGCTGCCGGGCGTGCCGGCGCAGGACCTCGAACGCCTGGTTGAGGGTGATGTTGCTGCGGGCGGCGAGGACGCCCTTCGCCTGTTCGATGATGATGCGGCTCTGCAGCGTTGTGGAGCTGTTCGTTGACGGTGTGCTGCTGGCGGATGGTGCGGGCCTGGATCAGGCCGATGGTGGCGGCGTCGGCGAGTGCCGGGGCGAGGGCGAGGTCGTCGGCGTTCAGCGGCTGCTCTCCGGTGTGCAGCAGGAAGAGCCTGCCGGGGCCCTGCCCGAGGACGAACTGCAGGTCCTCCAGGCGTGCGCTGGTCCTGTCGCTGAACCAGACCAGCTCCTGCCCCAGGGAGATGGCCATCCCGCCCAGGCCCAGGGCCTGCGCGCAGGCCACGGCCCACACCTGGCGACCCCTTTCGGTCGCCGCCGCATGAAGGCTGTCCAGAAGTTCCTGGACCGTGGAACCCATATCCGCATACGTTCTCGTGGGTGCTCCCAGTGCGGCGCTGCGGGCGCCGACTGCACCCTTCCGGGGTAGTGAAGGCCGCACCGCGTGACAGCCAGTAGGCGAGACTGCCCCGCCACTCGCGAGGCGTAATCTGCGTCCCTGAACACCGAGCGACGCTTTGATGCGGATAGCGCATCACCATTGGGTAGTATGCCTGCCATGGGACTGAGTCTGGAGGTGTCGCTGCGACTGACGGTGGCCGCGTTGATGCAGGCGACGGGCCAGTCGCAGCGAGGGGTCGCGGGTGCCCTCGGGCTGACGCAGACGCAGGTCTCGCGCCGTCAGTCGGGCGCCAGCGCATGGACCTTGCGCGACGTCGACGTACTGGCCGAGCACTACGGCATAGACGTGCTGGACCTGCTGGGAGGCCCGACGCGGGCGTGTGAGGCACTGATCGCCCACCGCGAGCACCGCCCCGACACCGAGGAGAGGGCGGCCCGGTGAGTGACTTCGACGCGATCGACTCGCTGCTCGACGCCGTCGGCCCGGAAGCCGAGCTCCCGGCCCCGGCGAGGCGACAGGAACTGCGGGAACAGGCCCGGTTGCCGAAGGCGCAGGTGGCCCGAGCCCTCGGCGTGAGCCCGTCCACGGTCAGCGGGTGGGAGTCGGGCCGGGAGCCGAGCGGCGAGATCCGTACCAAGTACGCGTACTTGCTGGACGGGTTGGCCGCCAAACTCACGGCCACCGAGGCCGAGATCGAGGCCGAAAGCGAGGCCGAGATCGAGGCCACCTCGGCGGAGCCGGAAGAGAGCGGCGACGACGAGGTGGAGGAACTCGCGGCTCCGCAGCCGTGTGTGCTGTGCGGGTCCCCGGCCGAGCAGCGGGTGGCAGGGTTCGCCCAGCACCTGGATCCGGCCGACTGCCTGCCTGCGGCACCTACGACACCTGCGACGCCTGCGACACCCGAGACGCCTACAGCACCCCCGGAGTCCAGGAGCCGCCCGGCCCGACGCGCCTTCCAGGAGCCGTCAGGACCGGCCGACTTGATCCACGAGGCGGTCCGCAGCGCGCTCGCCGCGCACCACGGTGACGTGGAAGCGGCCACCGCGGTCCTGCTGAAGAAGGCGATCCCGGACGCGATGGCGCTGCTCGACGAGACCCGCAAGGGCGCCCGCTACGACGTGATCGCCCACCCCTGGATCCCCGACATCCTCAAGAAGCAGACCTCCAAGGGCGCGGACCGGATCTGGGAGGCCCGCCCCAAGTGGACCCGCCACGAACTGCCGCCCGGCCGGCACGAGGTGACTGCGCTCGACATCAACGGCGCCTACCTCTCCGCCCTCAAAACCCATCTGCCGCTCGGCCAGCTGGAACACTCCACAGGCTTCGATCACGACCGCCGCCGCGCCGGAGTCCACCTCGTAACCCCTGCGGTGTGGGAGCACGAAGAGGTGCTGCCGAACCCGATCGGCAACCGGGACGAGCCGGGCCCTCTGTGGATCACCGAGCCGACCCTGCGGCTGCTCCTGCGTCTTTCGTCTCCGCGATACGGGCTGTGCGATCCGCCGCAGATCCACGAGTCGTACACCTCGGGCGCGACCGAGAACCTGCTGGAGAAGTTCCGTATCGAGCTCAAGGACGCCCGCGAGTCGGCGCTCGAGCAGGGCGACGAGGTGACGCTGGAGTACGTGAAGGCGATGTACTCCAAGTTCGTGTCCACGATGGGGGAGTCGAACTACAACCGGGAGCTCTACCGCCCCGACTGGATGCATCTGATCCGCTCCCAGGCGTTCTCGAACCTCTGGATGAAGGCGTACAAGGCGTACGAGGAAGGCCTGACGGTCGTGCGCGCGATGGGCACCGACGAGCTGCACGTGATCGGCGACTGGCGCTGCGTCTTCGCCGAGGGCCGTGCGGTCACCGAAGTGAAGGTCAAGGACCACTACACCGTCGGCACCGCCGTCACGGCGGACGCCGACGAGCCGGTCGATCAGGACTGAGGATCGGCGCCGGCCATCTGGAGCGAGCGTCGTGCGCGCTTTGAGCCTTCCTCGATCGAGTTACGACCCGTCCCCCTGACTCTGAGCCGCTCGCAGGCTCCGACAGCAGGGAGGACTGGTGTGTCCAGCGAACCAAAGCACACGCCCGTAGTGGAGCGACACGGCCGGGAGCGGTTGCCTGTGCGGGAGCATCTGCCCGCGTGGGGCGGCGGCGTACCGGTCCTTGACGTCGTGGTTCCCGTCTACAACGAGGAGGCGGACCTGGAGAGTTGTGTGCGGCGGCTGCACGCGCATCTGGCCCGTACGTTCCCCTACGGGCAGGGCGGGTTCCGGATCACCGTCGCCGACAACGCGAGCAGTGACCGTACGCCAGAGATCGCGGCCCGGCTCGCGGGCGAGCTGGCCGAGGTACGGGTCCATCGGCTCGACCAGAAGGGGCGCGGGCGGGCGCTGCGTGCCGTGTGGGCGGGCTCGGACGCTCCGGTGCTCGCGTACATGGACGTGGATCTGTCCACGGATCTCAACGCGCTGCTTCCGCTCGTCGCGCCGCTCATCTCCGGGCACTCGGACCTGGCGATCGGCTCGCGGCTCTCGCGCGGTTCGCGGGTGGTGCGGGGGACGAAGCGGGAGTTCATCTCGCGGACGTACAACCTGATTCTGCGTGGCTCGCTGGCCGCCCGGTTCTCCGACGCGCAGTGCGGCTTCAAGGCGATCCGGCGGGATGTCGCGGAGCGGCTGCTTCCGATGGTCGAGGACACCGGGTGGTTCTTCGACACCGAGCTGCTCGTGCTCGCCGAGCGGGCCGGGCTGCGGATCCATGAGGTGCCGGTGGACTGGGTCGACGATCCCGACTCGACCGTGCACATCGCGCGGACCGCGGCCGATGACCTCAAGGGCGTGTGGCGGGTCGGGCGGGCGCTCGCGGTCGGCGCGCTGTCGCTTGACCGGCTTGCGCGGCCCTTCGGGGACGATCCGCGCGACCGTCAACTCGAGGGAGTACCAAGGGGGCTGGCGAGACAGCTGGTCGGGTTCTGTGTGGTGGGGGTGCTCTCCACTCTCTTCTATCTGCTCCTGTACTCGTTGTCCCGGCTCGGGCTCGGGGCCCAGCTCGCCAACGCCGCCGCGCTGTTCGTCTCCGCGCTCGCCAATACAGCGGCCAACCGGCGCCTGACCTTCGGGGTGCGCGGCAGGGACCGGGCCGTGCGGCACCAGGCGCAGGGGCTCGTGGTGTTCGCCATCGGGCTCGTGCTGACCAGCGGTTCGCTCGCCGCGCTCGACGCGGCCGTCGGTGACCCCTCGCACGGCACCGAACTCACCGTCCTGATCGCCGCCAACCTCGCGGCCACCGTGCTGCGCTTCCTGCTGTTCCGGATCTGGGTGTTCCCGGACCGGCGCACCACAGGCGAGCACGAGCACGAGCACGAGCTCGAGTACGAGAACCACGACCACAGTCAGCGCCCCCACGAATCCGGAGCAGCTCGATGACCGTCACCGCGTCTTCACCTCCGCTCCTACCTCGGTCCTCGGACGCCCGTTGGGTGCGGCCGGTGCTGATCGGGCTCCTTGCCGCCGTGGGGCTCGCGTACATCTGGAATCTGAGCGCTTCCGGTTACGCCAACTCCTTCTACTCAGGGGCTGTGCAGGCGGGCAGCGAGAGCTGGAAGGCGTTCTTGTTCGGCTCGTCCGACGCCGCCAACGCGATCACCGTGGACAAGGCGCCGGCCGCGCTCTGGCCGATGGCCCTGTCCGTACGCCTCTTCGGCCTGGGTTCCTGGCAGATCCTGCTGCCGCAGGTGCTGATGGCCGTGGCCACGGCGGGGGTGCTGTACGCGGCGGTCCGCCGGCGGTTCACGGCGGCGGCCGGGCTCATCGCGGTCGCGGTGTTCGCCACCGCGCCCGTCGCGGCGCTGATGTTCCGCTTCAACAACCCGGACGCGCTGCTCGCGCTCCTCATGACCGTCACCGTGTACTGCGTGCTGCGCGCTCTCGAAGATGTCCGTACCAAGTGGCTGGTCTGGGCGGGCGTCGCGGTCGGGTTCGCGTTTCTCACCAAGTCATTGCAGGCGTTCCTGATCCTGCCGCCGCTCGCCCTCCTGTACGGGGTGTGCGCGCCGACGTCCGTCAGGCGCAGGCTCGGCCAACTGGCCCTGTCCGGGCTCGCGGTGGTGGTCTCCGGTGGCTGGTGGGTGGCGCTCGTGGAGCTCTGGCCCGCGTCCTCGCGCCCGTACATCGGAGGCTCGCAGAACAACTCCTTCCTGGAGCTGACCTTCGGCTACAACGGGATCGGCCGGATCAAAGGGGACGAGGCCGGCAACGCCGGAGGAGGCTGGAGCTCGGGGGAGACCGGCATCGGCCGGCTCGTGGGCGGGAACATCGGCGGCCAGGTCACCTGGCTCCTGCCCGCCGCGCTGGTCCTGCTCGTCACCGGGCTCGTGGTGACCCGGCGGGCCGGGCGGACGGACACGGCGCGCGCCGCGTTCCTCGCCTGGGGCGGCTCGCTCCTGATGACCGCGGTGGTCTTCAGCTTCATGAAGGGGATGTTCCACGCGTACTACACGGTGGCCCTGGCCCCGTACATCGCCGCGCTCGTCGGCATGGGCGCCGCGGCCCTCTGGGAGGAGCGCGGCCGGTTCCTCGCCTCGGCGGTGCTCGGCGGTACGGTCGCCGTCACCGCGATCTGGTCGTACGTCCTGCTCGGGCGCTCGGCCGGGTATGTGCCGTGGCTGCGCTGGGCCGTGCTGGCCGGGGGTCTGGTGGCCGCGCTCGTGCTGCCGCTCGCGGGGCGGCTCCGGCACCGGCTGGGGCACCAACTCACCCTGGGCGCCGCTGGGTTGGGGCTCGCGGCCTCGCTCGCCGGGCCGTTGGCGTACACCGTGACGACCCTTGGCGATGGCCATGTCGGGTCGCTCGTGGCGGCGGGACCTTCGGTGTCGGGCGGCGGGGGCGGTCCTGGAGACATGGGTGGCTCGGGCGGTATGCCTGAGCCGGACGGCGCGGGTGGCCAGGAGGCCATGGGCGGCACGATTCCGGTCGGCGGCCCCAACGGTCCCGGTGGTGCGAAGCAGCCACCCCGCATGGCGAGCGCCCCTCAGCAGGGCGGCCAAGCCCAATCCCCATCCCAAACCCCAGCCCGAACCCAACCCCAAGGCGAAGACGGCGGCGGCATAGGCGACCTTCTCAACGGCGTCACAGTAAGCGACATGGCCAAGGCCGAACTCCTGGCCGACGCCGACGACTACACCTGGGCCGCCGCCGGCATCGGCGCCCAGATCACGGCCAGCTACCAGCTCGCCACCGAGCGCCCGGTGATGTCGATCGGCGGCTACATCGGCACCGACCCGTCCCCGACGCTCGCGCAGTTCAAGCAGTACGTCGCCGACGGGGAGATCCACTACTTCGTGGGCGGCAGCCAGGGAGCCGACCCCGGCGGCGGCATCAGCTCGCAGATCTCCGCGTGGGTCACATCCGGCTTCGAGAAGGTCACGGTCGACGGCACCACGCTCTACGACCTGACGCAACCCTCTAAGGAGCGGTGAGTGCTGCGCCCCTGTCGGGAGCGGGGCCTGGTGGGCTGAGCACACCGGGGGCAGGTGGTTTCGGCCACTCGCCTGATTTGGCGCGGGCGTCGATGGTGCCTCCACCACCATCGGCGAGGGGGGCTTGGGTGGGAGATTGCCCTGGGCACAGCAACGATCGGGACGGCATCGTGAGGGCGTTCCCCGTCAGTCTCCCCCACCGAGATCGGGTGTCCATGAGCGCTGTCTCCCCTTATACGCCGGAAATATTGAGTCGGAGTGGTACGAGCAGTGTGGCGACGAAATGGAGCGGCGCGCAGCTGCCGCAGCTGGCCGCCCTGTGCGCCGAGCTGTTCTCCTCGCTCCCGCGCAAGGACCAGCGCAGCAAGGCGGTGACGTACGTGAAGGGGCTGCTCGGCGCGGACGGCCGCAAGTCCATCCGGAACATGGCGGTGCACCTCGGCGGGGCGGCTCTGGAGCAGGGCCTGCAACACTTCGTATCCGACTCCACCTGGGACTGGATGCCCGTGCGCCGCGCCCTGCTCCGCCAGGCGCCGCCGCATCAGGCCTGGGTGCTGAGGCCCATGGTCATCCCCAAGGCCGGTGAGAACACGGTGGGAGTGGAACGCCAGTATCTGCCCAGCCTGGGCCAGCCCGTCAACGCCCAGAAGGCGATAGGACTCTGGGCCGCCTCCCCGTCACTGGCCCTTCCGGTGAACTGGCGGATGATTCTCTCCGACACGTGGCTGGGCGACGCGGAGCGCAGGACGCAGGCGGCCATTCCGGCGCACTTCGCCCCGCAGTCCTTCGAGGACTGCGTCGTCGGCACGTATCTCGAGATCGCCGACGCCGGTTGTGGACCCCGCCGTCCGGTGGTGCTCGATGCGAGCGAGTGGGCGACGGTCACGGTGGTGCGCCGACTGCGGGCCGCCGGGGCACCGGTGCTCGCCCGTATCGACCCCCAACTGCTGTTGCAGGATACGGGCGTTGCAGGTGGCGACCCCCGCGCCGTGGCGCCGGCCCAGCGCATCCTCGGCAGCCCGACGGTGTGGCGACACGTGCCCTGGCGCAGCCCGGTGAGCGGCCAGGAGCAGCTCTCGCTCATGGCCGGGGCGCGGGTGCGGCTGCCGGGGCAGGGCTCGCGGCGCGAGGAGCGGGAGCTGCTGCTGTTCGGAGTCGGCGCCGATCCGGGCAGCTGGCCCGGCGAGATCTGGCTCACCGACCTCGTCGACGCGCGGCCGGCCTTGCTGCTGTCGCTGGCGGGGCTGCTCGACCGGGTGGGCGCCGACTTCGACCGGATCACCGACAGGGTGGGGATACGCGACTTCACCGGCCGCTCCTTCACCGGATGGCATCGCCATGTCACGCTCGCCTCGGCGGCGCACGCGATCGCCACCCGCATCGATGACGGAACTCTGCCGGGAACAGGGGGAGGCGAGGTGGCAGCCGCGGGGTGAGGTCGCTGCGAGGTGCGGGCGGCGGGCGTCACTCCTGGGCGGGCGGGCTGTGCCGCAGTTCGGCCACGTGCGACAGGCGCAGCGCCAGCTGGATCTCCAGGGCCTTCGACTGCTGCTGCCATGCGGGGCCGAGCAGTTTCCCGACGCGCTCCAGACGGCGGGCGACCGTGTTGGGGTGCACGTGCAGGAGCTTGGCCGCCTTGATCTGACTGGCTCCCGCCTCGAAGTACGCCTCCAGAGTGCGGATGAGTTCGGTGAGGCGCTGCCGGTCGTATTCGAGGACCGGGCCGATGGCCTCCGCGATGAACCCGTTGACGTCGTGGTCGTCCGAAAGCAACATGCCGACGAAACCCAGCTCCCGGAGCGAGGAGGCCTGCCCGACCGCGCCGAGCGCTGTCATGGCGTCCAGGCAGCGCCGCGCCTCCCGGTAACTGTCGTACAGGGTGGCGGGGTTGGTGCTCGGCCCGGACGCGCCGACGGTCACCGGGCCGTCGAGCAGCGGCGTCAGCTCCGCGAACACCGACCGGGCCACGGCACTGGCGTCCGTACCGGGAAGCAGCAGCACGATGGTGCCGTCGCGCCAGCACTTGAGCCCGCCGAGGCGCAGCGCGTACGAGGCCGCCCACGGCAACGGCTTGTTCTGCGTAGGGTGCTCCGGCCGGGCGACCACGACGATGTGCGCCTGGTCCAGGTCGAGGCCCAGCCGCCGGGCCCGGGTCTCCAGACGGGGCAGCGGGCCCGGCGGGTGAGCCAGCAGATCGTCGAGGAGCTCGTCGCGGATCTGGCCCTCGGCGAGCACGGCCCTTGTGTTGTCCAGGAGCAGCGCGGCCGCCATCGCCAGTGCCCCGACGGACAGCAGCTGTTCGTCCTGGTGCGACTGGGGCCGCTTGGTGTACAGCGTCAGCGTGCCGAGGTCCTCGCTGCCCGCGACGACGGGTGCGGCCCACAGCCCGCGGCCCAGCGGCACGGGGCCGCGGGCGGCGTGCGCGCGCATCGTGCCGCGGGCCAGTTCGGCCCGTTCGCCCTGTGGGATGACGCCGCCCGCCGCGGCCAGGGCGGTACCGGAGGGGGACTCCATCCTGATCGCACCGCCGAGCTGCTCGGCCATCTCGTGCGCCGTCGCCTGCGGACCGCTGTCGTCGAGGGCGGTGGCGAGCAGCCGGGCGTGCAGGGAGCCGATCCTGCGGGCCGTCGCGCGGCCGTTCTCGATCAGTGCGGCCCGGTCCTGCTCCAGGAGCCGGGCGCGGTGGATGGCTGCCGCGGCGAGCTCGCAGAAGCGGCTCAGCAGCGACACTTCGTCGGCGGTGAAGTGCCGCACGTGGCGGTCGGCGACGTAGAGCGCCCCGAACCTCTCGGAGCCGTGCGCGAGCGGCAGCACCATCATCGCGCGCAGCCCTTCCAACTCCACCACCTCGTCGGCGAACGTGTTGTGGACGAAGCGCTCGTCGGCGAGGTAGTCCGGGGTCCAGAACGGGGCGGAGGCCTCCAGCACCGCGTGGCCTATCCCGCCGGCAGCGGTGAGGGTGAGGCCGACGTTCAGAACGGATGTATGGCCGTCGGAGGCATGGATGTGCAGGATCGAGGGGTCGCCGTCGGGAGTGCCGATGAAGGACATGTCGAGGCTGAGCAACAGCCGGGCCCTGCGCGTGATGGTCTGCATCAGGGCGTCGAGGTCGACCGGAGCGATGAGGTCGAGGGCGGCGTCGACGAGGGCGGAACTGCCGGTCTCTCTGCGGCGCAGCCGCGCGCGCTGCGAGTGCACGGTAATGCCCAGGCGCTTGGCCTCCTCCAGCCGCTCCAGGGCGGGGCCGCCGGCTCCGTCCCGCCGGGTCCCTTCGAGCAGGGCCTCGAATCTCTCCTCGGGGGCCTCGACGGCCAATAACTCAAGAACGGTCAACGCGTCCGCCGCGCGCCGTGGTCGTGACACCGGCTCACCCCCGTTTCAGTGGACGCTACGAATCCTTACAGACGGAGTCAACTTCGTTTGTCCGGAAAGCGTTCCTCCAGTGGTCCGCTTGGTGGGTCGGCCACCATGACGAACCCACTGAATGGTTGCTGGTTCACCTTCCGGTATCACGGAACTTGGCTAAAGCTGGGGGGTGTCGTCCACGGGCAAGGGCCTCTGCGGCGGCGGGAACCGGCCTATTAGGGGAGAAGCAGTGACGGGCGTCAAGAATCTTCAGAATTCGCTTGCCCGTAGCCAGGAGGCACAGCGTCGGCATAACCGGCCGGAGACGTTCCGCTTAAATGGCAGGGAATGGGATCTGATACCCGGGGTTTTCTCCCCCGTCAGCTCACCCACCACCAGGCATTCCCTCCAGTTGCTGGGCATCCTGGAGCCCGATGTGCAGCCGCTGTTCGGCTCCCTCCTGGAAGTGGGCTGCGGCAGCGGCGTGGTGGCCGTGTCCGCAGCTCTCGCGGGCTGCTCGCGGGTGGTCGCCTCGGACATCAACGAGGCCGCGGTGCTCAACACCGAGCAGAACGCGGTGCGCCACGGTGTCCACGACCGGTTGCACGCGCTGCGCAGCGACGTATTCGACGGTATCGCCGAAAATGACCGATTCGATGTAGTCTTCTGGCATTCCAACTACGTCCTGGCGCCGCCGAATTACCAGTACCGCAATATGCATGAGCGCGCCTATGCGGACCCGGGATATCGGACCCACCGGCGCTTTCTGGAGCAGGCGCCGGGCAGGCTGACGGCGGGCGGCTCGGCGTTCCTGCACTTCAGCACCAGGGGCGACCTTTCGCGTCTCCTGCGGGAGGCCGCAGACTGCCGCCGCAGCCTTTCCCTGGTTGCCAGTGCCACCGGGTTGGAGGGCGGCCAGGAGATAGAGCATCTGCTCCTCGAAATCTCTGTGGCGCCGGACCGCGCCCGGTGCACGCTGTGAATTGCCCGGCCGGGACGCGGTCGTGAATGGACCGCGGTAACGAGCGCGAGCAGAGACCCACCAGCGTCAGTGGCGCCGCCGAGCCCTGTCCCCGGGATCCAGGTGCGTCGCGACGGCTGTGTGCAATTCCCGCCACGAGAACAGCAGTCGGGTCAGCTGCCGGGAAGCGAGACGGCGCGCGAGGACGCCGTAGCGGACGCCGAGGTCTGCCAGTTCGGTCATCACCCGCTCGGCCTCGGTGTGCGCCCCGAGAAGCCCGTCACCGCGCAGCCGGGCCTTGCCGAGGGCAGCCAGGTCCGGTGCGGTCATGGCGACGACGGTGTTCCAGCCGACCAGCCGCTCCACATAGGACACCGGCGACCGCGGCCCTGCCGCACCGAGGTCGCCGGAGGGGCCGGCGACGTCAGGAGGGGGCTTGCCGGTGCCGGTCGGGATGCCGACCGGGACCGGGGTGCCGCTCACGGTCCACATCAGTCGCTGCGGCAGCGCACCCGCCGCGCGCAGTGCCGACCACGAGGCCCCGCCGTGCCACTCGTCGTGCACCCGGAAGGCGAGCCGGGCCTGGGCGACGGCCACCCGGCCGCGCTGCCGCCGCGCCACCGCCCCCGAAGCACCGAGCGCCGTCAACTCCCGCTCCACCTCGGCGTCGACGGCCGCGAGGTCCATGGCGGCCACCGAGGCGACCATGCCGAGCGGGACCCCGGACTGCCGGGCGAGCTCCAGGCCCTCCGCGCAGACCCGCAGTACCTGGGCGTACTGGCTTGCCGAGCCGACCTGGTCGATGTGCACGCCGATGCCGTGCGCCAGGCACGCCCGCGCGACGTCGAGGCCGTTCTCGCAGGCCGGCAGGCGCAGCAGCAGGTTGGGACGGCCCACTTCGGTCCACAGCACCTTGAGGTGCGCGGCCGGCGTCGCGACGCCGGTCAGGACGTCGCCCGGCACCGGGACGGACACGAAGCCGTCCTGCCCCCGCCGCGCCTCGTAGACCCCGAGCAGCGCGTCACAGCCGCGGCGCGCCTCGTCGACGAGGATGCCTCGCACCGCGGCGTTCGCCGTGGCGCCACGGCGCGCAAGACCGGCCAGCAGCTCGCGGTGTACCCCGCCGTCCCGCACCGCGCCGGCCAGGGCCGTCGGGTCCAGCACCGCGCCCCGCGCACCCACGTACCGGATCAACCTGGCGAGCCGGCCCGCACCCAGCTGCTCGGCGCCGTGCACCCAGACGGAGACGCCCTCGTGGTCCAGGCCGCGCAACGCGACCTTGGCCGGCAGCTCGAACCTGTCCGCCATGGCGGCTGCACCCTTCCGCTCGCCGGGACGACGGAGCGTGATCTCTATGAAGCTTTGGCCGATGGGGCGGGAAATTCAACCTCCGTTCATCGTTGCATTCGGCCGCGCCCAGATGGGCGTCAACTGCGCACTTGGCTCGGACCAGTTGCCGACCTGACGCACTTTCCGCTATCTGACGGACTCCTTCTCATTCCTTTGTCTTAGGTCTGCGGGCCGGTTCAGAATCACCTGCACACCGGTTCGCAGCACCGCCCGGCACCAGGCGCACGCCATGCGCCTCCCCGTCCGCATCAGCTCAGGAGGAATCCTCATGCCCGAATCCGACGTGCGGCAGGGCTTTGCCGACGCGGCCGAACTGCGCCGCAAGAACCGGGCCACCGTCGAGAAGTACATGCACACAAAGGGCCAGGACCGACTGCGTCGGCACGAGTTGTTCGTCGAGGAGGGCAGCGGCGGCCTATGGACCACCGACACGGGAGCGCCCATCGTGATCCAGGGCCGCGACCGTCTTGCCGAGCACGCGATCTGGTCACTGAAGTGTTTCCCGGACTGGGAGTGGTACGACATCCAGATCCTCGGGACGGACGACCCCGACCAATTCTGGGTGGAATGCGACGGGCACGGAAAAATCCTCTTCCCGGGCTACCCGGAGGGGTACTACGAGAACCACTTCCTGCACTCGTTCACGCTGGCCGACGGAAAGATCGTCCGTAATCGTGAATTCATGAATCCATTTGAGCAGCTGCGCGCGCTCAGCATTCCGGTGCCCGAGATAAAACGTGAGGGCATCCCCACGTGAGGGCATCCCCATGTGACCGGGACGCCCCGGAATTGGAGCAGCCATGGAAGACGTACTGAGCGACACCGGTCACCGCATCGCCCTGCAGCAGCCCACGTGGGAGGATCCGGCACAGATCCGCAGGGTGCGCGAAACCCTCGCCATACGGCCCGCGTTCGCCCGCCCCGAGGACCTGCGGACGCTGCGCGCCCAGCTCGCTCGGGTCGCGGCGGGCGAGGCGGTCGTCGTGCAGGCCGGCGACTGCGCGGAGGACCCCGACGAATGCACCCCCGGCTATGTCGGCCGCAAGACCGCCGTACTCGAATTCCTCGCCGGGGCCCTGCGCATGACCACCCAGCTCCCGGTCGTCCGGGTGGGCCGCATCGCCGGACAGTTCGTCAAGCCCCGCTCCCGGCCGACGGAGCGGGTCGGTGACATCGAACTCCCCTCCTACCGCGGCCACATGGTCAACGGACCGGAGCCCGACCCGGAGCAGCGGCGTCCCGACCCGCTGCGCATCCTCACCTGCTACATGGCGGCCAGCGACATCATGGAGCACCTCGGCTGGCGGGCGCGGCGCCGGGCGCCGGAGATCGACCCGCCGGTGTGGACCAGCCACGAGGCGCTGCTGCTCGACTACGAAGTGCCCATGCTGCGGCGGGACGCGGCGGGCCGGCGCTACCTCGGCTCGACGCACTGGCCGTGGATCGGCGAGCGCACCCGCCAGGTGGACGGCGCCCATGTGGCGCTCCTCGCCGGGGCGACCCTCAATCCGGTGGCCTGCAAGGTCGGCCCGGCCATGACGCCGGAGGAACTCCTGGCTCTGTGCGAGCGCCTCGACCCGCAGCGCATCCCGGGCCGGCTCACGCTGATCGCCCGGATGGGCGCGGACAACGTGGTGGACCGGCTGCCGCCGCTCGTCACAGCGGTACGGGAGGCGGGCCACCCGGTGATCTGGCTGACCGACCCGATGCACGGAAACACGGTCACCGCACCGGACGGGAACAAGACCCGGCTCGTGCGGACCGTCATCCGCGAGGTCGTCGAGTTCCAGCAGGCCGTCACCGCGCACGGTGGTGTCCCCGGAGGCCTGCACCTGGAGACAACGCCCGACGACGTCACCGAATGCGCGGCCACCGAGGCGGATCTCGCTCAGGTCGGCGACAAGTACACGAGCCTGTGCGACCCGCGCCTCAACCTCTGGCAGGCCGTCTCCGTCGTCTCGGCGTGGCGCGGTTGAGCTCCCCCCAACCTCCGGAAGGAGAGAACACGATCATGGCAGGCATACCCCCCATCGCTCCCTACCCCCTTCCGGCAGCGGGCGAGCTGCCCGCCAACACCGCCGACTGGTCGATCGATCCCGGCCGCGCGGTGCTGCTCGTGCACGACATGCAGCGCTACTTCCTCGCGCCCTTTCCCCCCTCGGTGCGCGAGCCGCTGACCGCACGGGCACGGATGGTGCGCCAGCGGTGCGCGGCGCTCGGTGTGCCGGTCGCCTATACGGCGCAGCCCGGCGGGATGACCGTGCAGGAGCGTGGTCTGATACGGGACTTCTGGGGTCCGGGCATGGGCACCACCCCCGCCGACCGGGAGATCGTCGGAGAGCTCCAGCCGGCCGAAGGCGACTGGGAGCTGGTCAAGTGGCGCTACAGCGCGTTCGTACGCACCGACCTGCTGGAGCGGATGCGGGCGGCGGGCCGTGACCAGCTGATCCTGTGCGGGGTGTACGCGCACGTGGGAGTGCTGGCCACCGCCATCGACGCGTTCAGCCAGGACATCGAGACGTTCCTGGTCGCCGACGCCGTCGCCGACTTCTCCGCCGACCACCACCGCATGGCCCTGACCTACGCGGCCGAACGCTGCGCCCAGGTCGTCACCGCCAAGGAGGTCTTCGGATGAACCCCGGCCCCGGCCCGAACGCATGGACGAGCGACCTCCTCGACCGAGTCCTGGCACCGCGCCCGCCCGCCTTCGCACTCCTTCACCGCCCCGAAGCCACCGGGGCCGGCCACCTGGATGTGCTGCTCGGCACCGTGTCGCTGCCCCCGGCCCTGGCCGACATCCCGCTGCCCGACGCGGCTCCCACCGGGCGCGGCGCCCACCACGAGACGCTGGTGCTCATCCCGTACCGGCAGATCACCGAGCGCGGTTTCGCCTGCCCCGACGACGGTGTGCCGCTGGTGGCGATCGACATCACCGACCAGCAGACGAGCGCCGTCGACGAGGTCGTCGCCCGGCTCCCGGACACGGGGACCGCACTGCGCGGCGGCCACTTCGACCTCGACGACGACACCTACGCGGAAGCCGTCCGCCGTATCGTCACCGACGAGATCGGCACGGGTGAGGGCGCGAACTTCGTCCTGCACCGCTCGTTCGTCGCGGACATCACCGACTACGGTCCGCACAGCGCGCTGGCGTTCTTCCGGCGCCTGCTGGAGGGCGAGGCGGGGGCGTACTGGACCTTCCTGGTCCACACCGGTTCCCGCATCCTCGTCGGCGCCTCGCCCGAGCGGCACGTCAGTGTGCAGGGCGGTACGGCGGTCATGAACCCGATCAGCGGCACCTACCGCTACCCGCCGACAGGCCCGACGCTGCCCGAGATCATGCGCTTCCTCGCCGACGCCAAGGAGACCGACGAGCTGTACATGGTGGTCGACGAGGAACTGAAGATGATGTCCCGGATCTGCCCCGGCGGCGGTCGCGTCTTCGGGCCGCACCTGAGGGAAATGGCACGCCTGGCGCACACCGAGTACTTCATCGAGGGCCGCACCGACCGCGACGTGCGCGACGTCCTGCACGAGACGATGTTCGCGCCCACCGTCACGGGCAGCCCGCTGGAGAGCGCCTGCCGGGTCATCAAGGAGTACGAGCCGCACGGCCGCGGCTACTACAGCGGCGCCCTCGCCCTGATCGGCCGTGACGCACAGGGACAGCGCAGCCTGGACTCCGCCATCCTCATCCGCACCGCCGACATCGACCACACCGGTCGCGTCCGCATCGGCGTCGGCGCCACGCTGGTGCGCCACTCCGACCCCGTGTCCGAGGTCGCCGAGACCCGTGCCAAAGCCGCAGGGCTCATCGCCGCCCTGCAGTCGGAGGAGAGCCAGGCGTTCGACGCCCACCCCAGCGTCCGCTCGGCCCTGGAGCAGCGCAACGACTCCATCGCCGACTTCTGGCTGCGCGAAAGCGATGCCCAGGACCGACCGCACACGGACCTCGCCGGACACCGTGTGCTCATCGTCGACGCCGAAGACACCTTCACCGCCATGATCGCCCTCCAGCTGCGCTCCCTGGGCCTGGAGGTGACGGTCCGCCGCTACGACGAGGAGTACTCCGTCCTCGACGGCCACGACCTCGTGGTGATGGGTCCGGGGCCGGGCGATCCGAACGAGTCGGGCCACCCCAAGATGGACGCACTCAGCGCCGCCCTGCGGACCCTGCTCGACCAGCGACGCCCTTTCGTCGCCGTCTGCCTCAGCCACCAGCTGCTCAGCCGGGAACTCGGCTTTCCCCTGGTGCGCCGGAACGTCCCCAACCAAGGCGTACAGAAGGAGATCGACCTCTTCGGCAGCCGCGAGCGTGTCGGCTTCTACAACACCTACGCGGCACTCAGCGAAGGAGAGAAGGCGCAGGTCGACGGTGTGGGCGCGGTGGAGGTCGCCCGGGACCCGGTGACCGGCGAGGTGCACGCGCTGCGCGGCCCGCACTTCGCGTCGATGCAGTTCCACGCCGAGTCGGTGCTCACCCTGGACGGCCCCCAGATCCTCGGGCGCGCCGTACGCGAGGCCCTGGGCCCCGACGGGCGCACGGAGACCGTGACGCATCGGGAGCAGGCCCGATGACACCTCAACCATCGCTGGACGAACAGGAGTTGCGTACCGGGATGCACAGCTATGACGTCGTGGACGCCTTTGCGCGCGAGCCCCTCCTCGGTAATCCGGTCGCGGTCTTCTACGACAGTGACGACCTGTCGGCGCGGACCATGCAGCGCATCGCGCAGGAGATGCACCTGTCGGAGACGACGTTCGTGCTGCGGCCGCGCGACGGCGGTGACGCCCGCATCCGGATCTTCACCCCGGTCAACGAACTGCCTTTCGCCGGGCATCCGTTGCTCGGCACGGCCATGGCGCTCGGCGCGCGCCGCGAGGGCGACCGGCTCCGCCTGGAGACCGCCATGGGGACCATTCCCTTCGACCTGGTCAGGGACCAGGGCAAGGTGGTGGCCGCGCGGATGCGGCAGCCGGTGCCCACCTGGGAGTCCTTCGACCGGGCCGACGAGCTCCTCGCGGCACTCGGCGTGGAGAAGTCGACGCTGCCCGTGGAGATCTACCGCAACGGGCCGCGCCATGTGTTCGTCGGCCTCGACGACGTACCGGCCCTGTCCGCCGTGCAACCCGACCACCGCGCCCTGGCGGACTTCGATGACATGGCCGTCAACTGCTTCGCGGGCCGGGGCACTTCCTGGCGCAGCCGGATGTTCTCGCCCGCCTACGGCGTGGTCGAGGACGCCGCCACCGGCTCCGCCGCGGGCCCGCTGGCCATCCACCTCGCCCGCCACGGCCGCATCACGCACGGCACCCGCATCGAGATCACCCAGGGGGTGGAGATCGGCAGGCCCTCCCTCATGCTCGCCCTGGCCGAGGGCGCAGCGGACCACATCGACACCGTAGAGGTCGGCGGTGACGCCGTTCTCGTGGCCCAGGGAGCGCTCCATGTCTGACCGCACCGCAGCACACGAGCGGACCTCCGTGGGCGCGGGCCGCTCGGAGTCGCTCACCGGCACCATCGAGATCCCCTTTCCCGAGTACGCCGATCCGCCGTCCGATGCGATGGCGCTGCTGCACCAGTGGCTCGGCGAGGCCCAGGAACTCGGCGTACGCGAACCCCGCGCCCTGGCCCTGGCCACGGCCGATGCCGCGGGCCGGGCCTCCAGCCGGATCGTCGTGATCAACCGGCTGACGGAGACCGGCCTCGTCTTCGCCACGCACGAAGGCAGCCGCAAGACCCGCGACCTGCGCGCCAACCCCTGGGTGTCGGGTCTCCTCTACTGGCGCGAGACCAGCCGGCAGATCAGCGTCGGCGGCCACGTACGCCGCCTGCCGGAAGCCGACGCCGACGCCCTGTGGGCGGCCCGGCCGGTCTTCACCCACGGCATGACCATGGCCTCCCGGCAGAGCGAGCCCCTCGACGACGTGGCTCAGCTGCGGCGGCGCGCCGCGCGGCTGGCGCAGGACGGCCCGCAGCCGCGCCCCGCCGCGTACATCGGCCTCGAACTCGTCCCGGAGTCCGTCGAGTTCTGGGCCAACGGCACCGAGCGTCTGCACGAGCGCCTGCTCTACGAGCGAGACGGCACCGACTGGCGCGTCACCCGCCTGCAGCCGTGAACCCGCGTGCTGCCCCGAACCCGAGTACTGCCCAACGGCTGCTCGTGCTGTCCGCCATCCACAGCTCCCGACAACCCGCCCGGAGACACCATGACCTCGTCACTGCCCCCCCGACCCGGCACCGCCGCACCGGTGTTCGCCGGCCACCACGATCTGCGGGCCCGCAACCGGCTGGCCGTGGAGCGGTACATGGAGACCGGCGCCGAGGCCCGGCTGCGCAGGCACAACCTCTACGCCGAGGACGGCACGGCCTCCCTCTTCTACACCGACATCGGCAAGCCGATCACTGTGCAGGGCCGTGACAACCTCGAGCGGCACGGCGAGCTCTCCCTCGAGGTGCTGCCCGACTGGCAGTGGATCGACGTGCACATCTACGAGACTCAGGACCCGGCCGTCATCTGGGTCGAGTGCGACGGCGAAGGAACGATCCGGTTCCCCGGCTATCCCGAAGGCCGCTACCGCAACCACTTCATTCACGGCTTCACGCTCAGCGACGGACGGATCGTCTCCAGCCGCGAGTACACCAACCCGATCGAGCACATGGGCGCCCTCGGCATGGAGACACCGCGCATCAAGCGGGACTGGATCCCTTCCCGGCCTGCCTCCTGACGCAGTTCCGCCCCGCCCGTCCCCAAGGAAGAGGCAGAGCATGAGCAAGGACAACACCGCCCCGGCATCCCGCACCACCATCGACCTCATCACCGCCGCCTGGAAAACCCAGTCCGTCCACGCGGCAGCCACGTTGGGCCTGCCCGACCTGATCGAGGCGGGGCACACCGGCGCACCGGACCTCGCACGGGCCGCCGGCGCGGACGAGGACGCCGTACAGCGCCTGCTGCGGCTGCTCGTACGCCTCGGCGTGTTCGAGGAGGACGCGGACGGCGGCTACCGCAACACCGCGGTGGGCGACCTGCTGCGGGACAGGCCCGGCTCGCTGCGCGACGTGTGCCTGCTGTACGGCGAGGAGTTCTACCAGGCGTGGGGGCACGCCAGTGAGACGTTCCGCACCGGCAAGCCCGGGTTCGAAGCGGCGTACGGGCAGTCGCTCGTCTCCTACCTCCGTGCGGACGCCGACGCCGCGCAGCGCTTCCACCGGGCCATGCAGGCACAGGCGGACAACTTCGCCTTCGACGCGGTCGCCAAGGAGATCGACTTCAGTGCCGACCGGCACATCGTCGACATAGCGGGCGGCAGCGGCCAGTTGCTGGCCACGGTGCTCGGCGCGGTACCCGGGGCCCGGGGCACGCTCATCGACCTGGAGCACACCCTTCCCATCGCCGGCGCACACCTGGAGCGGACGGTCGGCGCGGACCGGGTCGAGCTCATCGCCGGGAACATGTTCACCACCCCGTTTCCCAAGGACGCGGACACCTATCTCCTGTCCCGGGTCCTCGGTGACTGGCCGGACGACGACTGTGTGCGCCTCCTGAGCAACGTACGCGAGGCCATGGCGGAGCACTCCCGCCTCCTGGTCATCGAGATGGTCGTCCAGGAAGGCCACAGCGGCCTGCTGGCCCCGCTGTGGGACCTGCACATGCTGGTCGTCAACGGCGGGCACCAGCGGACCCTCGGTGCGTACCACGAACTGGCCGCACGCTCCGGCCTTTCCATCGCGCGACTGGTCCAACTGCCCATGGAGGCAGCGGCGTTGGAGCTGACGCCCGCAGGCTGACCGAACCGCCTGCCATTCCCTTCTCGCCGAGCTGGTGCGGGCGAGCCGTCTCATGAAGGAGCTTCAATGGAGTTTCACTCATGCCCCAGGAATCATGCACAGGAAGTCCGCACCGCCGCCGGGTCCGCCCTCTGCGTTTCTTGTATCAGGCGGCTGGAACGTAACCTGCGGGCACTTCCCGGTCTCCACCAGGAATGCCTGCACCAGATCCTGCCGACACCGCGCCGAAGGAACCTGACGAAAGTGTCCGGGAGCCGCAAGCGGGATCACCTGAACATGTCCGCGCTCGACGCCCGCAACGACATTCTCGCCGTCCTGGGTTCCTGGTCGGGGTTCGTCGCCGAAAAGCTCGGAACCGTTGCCCCGGATCGCTTCGCTCCCCAGCTGGCCTGCTTCCTCGTACGCCACTTGGAGTGGCTCGCCGCCCAGCCCTCGGCCGCGGATTTCGCAGACGAGATCGAGGATCTCCACGTCGAACTGCTGCGCGCCATCGACCCGGAAACCGGTGATCGCCCTACGCACATCAGAGCGTGCGTCGTGGACGGCTGCCCGGGGAAGATCAACGCCTCGCCGCAGCATGCCGGGAACGCGGGAAAGAGCAGCATCAGCTGTTCGGCAGGACATTCATGGGACATACGTGAATGGCTCACCCTGAGGCACCTCATGGACCGGCAACGCGAGGATGCCGCATGAACAAGCCGCCGCGCCACAGGCTCGTGCCGACGAATGTGGCCGCTCTCGCCGCAGGCGTATCCGAAGCGACCATCCGAAAGTGGGTGAGCCGAGGGAAGATAACGCGCTACGGCACACCGGGTCGCTCGGAGTTCGACATAGAAGAACTCACGGAGATCGCTCTGCAACGCCGGTCACTGCCCCGACCGGCCTGAGCCTCCCGGTGCCACCGGGCCGGGCGCTCGGCTCAAGCGCGGGCAGCGCCCGGCCCTCCTCAGGGAAATACTCGGTTCACGGCCTTGTGCCCATCACTTCAGGGCCCGCGGAAGTGCGGGAACGCAGGGCGAACCGCTGTGTCTCCTGGCCTCGGTCGGCGCAGAAGGAGCGAAGCGCGCCGTGGATCAGCAGGTCGCATCGCGTCAGCTCGGCCGGGGTGCGCGCGCCTAGCATGGTCTGCAGCGCCGCCAGCTGGTCGAGCCACGTCGAGATCTGCGCGATCAGCGCCGGTACACCGCCGTCCATCAGCGTGCGGAGGAACCCCCCGGACGCTCCGACGCCGGAGGCGCCGAGCGCCAGCGCGCGGGCGACGTCGAGCGGATTGCGGACGCCACCGGAGGCGAGCACGGGGATACCGGCGTCCTGCGCGTCCAGGAGACAGGCGGCCGTGGACAGCCCCCAGCCGTCGAGGAACGCGTAGTCGGCCAGGTCCCGCCTGCCGTTCTCGATGCGGGCGAAGTCCGTGCCGCCGCGACCACCGAGGTCCGCCACCCGTACACCCAGGTTCCGCAGCGTCAGGACGGTTTCCCGGCTCAGTCCGTTGCCGACCTCCTTGACGATCACTGGAACGTCGACGGAGGCCGCGATCTTCTCGATCTGCGGGACCCAGGACGAGAACGACCGGTCGCCCTCCGGCATCACCGTTTCCTGCGCCGTGTTGATGTGGATCTGCAGGGCGTCGGCCCGCAGCAGCTCGATGGCCCGCTGTGCCTTGTCGACCGAAGCCGTCGCATTGACGTTCGCCATGACGAACCCGTCCGGGTTCTCCTCGCGCAGCACGCTGAAGGTCCCGGCGCACGACGGGTCCTTGAAGTACGCGCTCATGGATCCCGACGCGATGGGCACGCCGGTCTCGCGGGCGGCGATGGCCAGGTCCCGGTTGATGACACCGGTGTTGGCGCTGCCGCCGGTCATCGCGTTGATGTAGAGCGGCACGTGCCAGGAGATCCCGGCGAAGGTCGTGGCCAGGGACACGTCCGCCCGGTCGATACCGGCCAGGGCGTGGTGGACGAACGACACCTCGTCGAACTGGTTCTGTCCGCTGTGCCCGTGCTGCTGCTCGACAGCGAGCCGCACGTGGTCGTCCTTGCGTTGAGCGATCATTCCGCGTTCCCTTCCGGAGCGGGGCGTAGGGGCAGGGGCAGAACTCCTGCCGAGACCCACTGCTCCCGTACGTGAGCGATGTCCGGCGCGGCTTCGGCGTCCAGCAGGGCGATGCCGCAGTCGCCACCGCCTGCCCCGGAGGGTTTGGCCGCGCCGCCGACGGCCTCGGCGGCGTCGCACAGTGCCGTCAGCCTGGACGTGAAGATGCCCAGGTCGACCTCCTCGTCGAGGAGCGCCAGCTCTCGCCGGGCCCGCCGGACCTGGTGCAGGAGGTCATGGCGGTCTCCTCGCTCGAGTGCGGCGATCGAGGCGCGCACACAGTGGTTGGTGTTCTCCACGAACCTCTGGTGGGACGTGCTGCCCCGCCAGCTCCGCCGGTCCAGGCCGGACACCAGGGACGTGGTGCTTGCGGGCTCTCCGGTCCAGCCGACCTCCAGCGAGAGGCCCTGGGGCGGCGGCAGCCGGCGCACCTCGAAACCCGGCCAGGGCGCGCGCAGTGCCTCCTCGAGACCCAGCTGCCGGGCCAGGTCGAGCACGGCGGCCCGGTCGGGCGCCTGATACGCGATCCAGCCGCCCCACGTACTGGCGGCGAGATCACCGCCGGAGGCTCTGGGGTCGATCGCCGTAGTCGCGAGCATGGCCAGGCGGAACCGGGTGCCGGGCGACAGCTCCAGGCCGCAGAACGACGCCACGGCCGCGACGGTCGCCACGGTCACCGCGCCGCTCGAACCCAGGCCGAACTTCGTGCCGTTGTCGTGCAGGCTGCTGCTGACCGCGACGTTCGGCGCGGGTGGGGGAAGACCGCGTTCGGCCAGCAGCCGGCCCACGACCTCGACGGCCGACGCCACGTGGGTCAGGCCGCCGAGGTCACGCTGCTCGTCGCCGCTGCCGTACGGAACGAGCCGGCTGTCGTGCCATCGGCAGCGCACCCGCCGGGGGCCGAGGTCGGAGGAGATCACCACCTCGCCCGCGTCGGCGCCGGACACGGTGACGGTGACATGCCGGTCCACCGCGACCAGGATCGCCGGGTTGCCGGGCTCCACCACCGCGTACTCGCCCGCGATGAACAACTTGCCCGGCGCACGCCGGACCACTTCTGCCGGGGCCGGTGGGGCCAAGGAACTCAGCTCCCCGTTACCCGGCATCGGCGGACAGCATTCGTTCCACCCGGGCCTGCCACTGGTAGTACTTCTGGACCTTCTGGTATTCGCCGTCGGGCGTCACCGTGACGCCGTAGACAAACCGGTGGCCTGCGCTGCCGAACGGAGAGTCGTTCACGAGCCGCTCGATGACGGGATCAATGCCAACGGGAAGCGCCATCGGATCCGGCGTGTTGACGGAGTAGGTGACCCGCTGGATCTCCGGGGAATCCCAGCCGAGGGTGACGTATATCGCGAATGCCTGCTCGCCGAACTTCAGTATCTCCTCGCTCGGGTCCGGCAGTCCGCTGTCGCGAAGAATCGACTGGACACCCTCGCGCTCGAAGCATTCGGCCGGCACCCCGGTGAAGTACACATTCACCGACCGCTTCGCGTAGTCGTACCCGACCACGCTCACCTTGTCGGTCAGACCGTACCGGTCGAAGAAGCCGAGGTTCTCGGACGCACTGGGCGGCATCGACGGAAGTCCGGCGAACTTGGACACCGACTGGAGGTTGTCAGGGCTGAAGAAGGACCAGGTCTTCTTGAAGCCGCCGACGACTCCGAAGTCGATGCCGTAGCAGTCGACGGGGAACTGCTGGTGGATTTCCCCCAGCAGGGTGTATACGGGGTGGTCCGCCTTGGCGGTGAGACCCTTCGAAACAGCGATGGAATGCGGATCGAGTTCCTTGGGGAGCAGCGTGAAACGGCAGTCAAGATCTGCTGCGTCGCGCCCGGTGCCGGACTGCGCCCGGAAAGAGATCACGGACTGCGAAATCACGTCCTGATACGCGGTCAGGACGGGCCAGACCTTGTCTCGCGAGCTGGTTACGCCCACCGATCGAGCTGATTCCTCGATGGCAGAGTAAAGCTGTGTCAACTCAGCTGTTTCTGACATTCTTCCTCCGCGAATGAATCTGGGCGTCGGTTTGGATCAGGGCACATCACGGGCAGCGCACCACGAAATCCTGATGGATGGGGTACGGAGGGGGTCGCTGCTGTGCCGGGCGCGGTCCAGGGTCTTGCCTCTGTGGACCGGCGGCTACGACTCGACGCACTGCCTCTTGAGAGATTCTGGGCAGGGAAGGCGTGCGGAAATAGTGACACGGGCGACACCCTCACACCAACAGCCCCGCAGGGTGACGTGGATCACTTCAGCCGCGGTCGAGGGTCACGATCCGGTCGGCGGCGGCGAGGGCCGCATGGTCGTGGGTGACCAGGAGCGTGGTGCGGCCCCGGGTGGCGTCGAGGATGTCGGTGAGAACGGCGGCGGCGGTGTCCGGGTCGAGTCCCTCGGTGGGTTCGTCGAGGACGAGGACGGGTGGGTCGGCGAGCAACGCGCGGGCCAGGAGCAGGCGTTGGCGCTGACCGCCCGACATCGTCGAGCCGTCACCGCCGATGAGAGTGTCCCAACGGTCGGGCAGCGACTCGATCCAGTCCAGGATTCTGGCCCTGCGGGCCGCTTCGCGCAGCTCGGCCTCGCACGCGTCGGGGCGGGCAAGCAGCAGGTTGGCGTGGATCGTGGTGTGGAAGACGTGGGCGTCCTGGGTCATGCCGGTGATGGCGCGGCGGGCGTCGGTGCCCGCGCAGTCCCGGAGTTCGCGCATCTCGTGTCCGCCGACGCGGATGCTTCCGGCTTCGTACGGGACGAAGCGCATGAGCGCCGCGATCAGCGTCGACTTGCCCGAGCCGCTGGCGCCGACGAGCGCGACCCGGCGTCCTGGCGGCAGCCGCAGGCTCACCC
Source organism: Streptomyces sp. NPDC048441 (assembly GCF_043200235.1). Taxonomy (NCBI): domain Bacteria; kingdom Bacillati; phylum Actinomycetota; class Actinomycetes; order Kitasatosporales; family Streptomycetaceae; genus Streptomyces; species Streptomyces sp. NPDC048441. Next base: position 30,857 of record NZ_JBICXM010000019.1, on the reverse strand, counting down.
CGTCCAGGGCCGGGGGGCCATCGGGGTGGTGGCGCACCCGCAGTCCTGTGATCTCCACGCCGGTCGGCCCGTCGGCGGGGAGCGGGGCCGGATCCGCCGGGTCGGTGACGGGGGGCGGCGTGTCGAGGATGTCGGCCAGCCGGCGCGCGGAGGCCCGTACTTCGGCGAGGCGGTGCGCGGCGGCGGGCAGCGGCGTGAGGGCCTCGAAGGAGACCAGCGCGAGGACCGCGAGGACGGTGAGGTGTACGGCGGGCAGGGAACCGGCCGCGTGCGCACGCAGCGCGAGCCAGGTGACGCCGACCGCCGCCCCGCCCTGGAGCAGCAGCACCACCGCCGTGGCGAGCGACGTGGTCAGGGCCTTGCCGCGCTCCAGTGCGGCGATCTCGGCGGACGCACGGCGGGCCCGGTCGTCGGCGCGGCCCCGGGCGCCGTACGCGGCGAGGTCCGCGGCGCCCTGCGTCAAGTCCACGGCGAGGGCGGCGAGTTCGGCTCGCGCCGCCTTCTCCGCGCGGCCCGTACGGCGGGCCAGCGTGAGCACCAGGGCGGGCACGAGGAGCCCCGCGACGACCAGCAGCAGCCCGAGCAGGATGCCCGCCTGCGGCAGCAGCGCCGCGGCCGTGCCGGTGGCGGCCGCGGTGACCGCGCAGGCCGCCGTCACCGGGATCAGGACCCGCAGCAGCAGGTCCTGGGCAGCGTCGACGTCGTCGACCAGGCGGGTCAGCAGGTCGCCGCTGCGGAAGGCGGGGGTGCCCGCAGGGGCGAGCGGCACCAGCCCCTCGTACACCCGGGTGCGGAAGCCCGCGACGGCCCGCAGCACACCGTCGTGGCCGAGGAGCCGGTCGGTGTAGCGCAGCGCTCCGCGCCCTAGGGCCAGGGCGCGTACGGCGACGATCGCGAGGCTCACCGAGGCGAGCGGGGGCTGCTCGGCGGCGCGGGTGATCAGCCAGGCGGCGGTGGCCATCAGAGCGGCGGCGGCGAGGTCGCTGCCCGCCGAGGCGAGGGCGGCGGGCAGCAGCCTGCGCCAGTACGGGAGGAGGTGGCGCAGGAGCCGGAAGGTGGGGCGGGGCGCGCGCGTTCGGGCGGCGGCCGTGCCGTGCCGGGTCATGGGGCCACCAGCCCTTCTGTGGAGGCTGGTCGGGGGAGGGCGAGGCCGCCTGCTCGTACCGTGACGATCCGGTCGGCGTGCGGCAGCAGGCTCGTGCGGTGGGCGACCACGATGGAGGTGCGGCCGCGCATGAGGCCGACCGTGGCGCGCGTGACGGCGGCCTCGCTCTCGGGGTCGAGGTGGGCGGTCGGTTCGTCGAGGAGCAGTACGGGGGCGTCCTTGAGGAACGCCCGCGCCAGGGCGATGCGTTGGCGCTGACCTGCGGAGAGCCCGGATCCGTGGTCGCCGAGCACCGTGTCGTACGCCTGGGGCAACGCCTCGATGAACAGATCGGCGCAGGCGGCGCGGGCGGCCCGCCGCAGCTCGCCGTCGCTCGCGCCGGGGCGCCCGAGGCGGATGTTGTCCGCGACGGAAGCCGCGAACAGGTGCGGGCGCTGCGGCACCCAGGCGACCTGGGCGCGCCACGCATCGGGGTCGAGGTCCGCGAGGTCGGTGCCGCCGGCCGCGACCCGGCCCGACGCGGGGGCCACGAAGCCGAGGAGCAGCGCCAGCAGGGTGGACTTGCCCGCGCCGCTCGGGCCGACCAGGGCCACGTGCTCGCCGGGTCGCACGGAGAGGGAGACGTGCCGCAGCGCGGGGGCGGCGCGGCCCGGATACCGGACGGTGACCCCGTCGAGATGCAGGTGCACCGTGCGGGCATCGGGCACCGGGGCGCGCACGGCCCGCGTGCTGGGCGCGTCCTCCTCGTCATCGAGGATCGCGAACGCCCGCTCGGCCACCGCGATGCCCTCGGCGCTGTCGTGGAAGGCCGCGCCCGCCGCGCGCAGCGGCAGGTACGCCTCGGGGGCGAGGAACAGGACGACCAGGGCCGTACGGAGGTCCAACTCGCCGCCGAGCAGCCGCAGTCCGACGGGTACGGCCACCAGCGCGACGGAGAGGGTGGCGACCGTTTCCAGGACGAAGGAGGAGAGGAACGCCACGCGCAGCGTCCGCATGGTGGCCCGGCGGTGGGCGTCGGCCATCTCGCCCACCACCCGGGCCTGGTGCCGCTCGCGGCCGAACGCGCGAAGCGTCGGAAGACCTGCCACCACATCGAGGAAATGGCCGCCGAGACGGGACAGCAACTGCCACTGCCTGGCGGTGCGCTGGGCGGTGTGCATACCGACCAGCGCACCGAACACGGGGATCAGGGGCAGCGTCACGACGACGATCAGTGCCGAGGCCCAGTCGGTCCACAGCAGCCAGCCGACGACCGTGAGGGGCACCACCGCGGTGGCCGCCATCGTGGGCAGGTAGCCGACGACGTACGGGTCCAGGGCGTCGAGGCCGCGCGTGAGCAGCGTGGCCGTCTCGCCGTGGCGACGGGCAGCCAGCCGCAGGGGCCCGGTGTCCCGCAGGCGGCCGGTGATCCGGTCCCGCAGCGTGCGCTTGGCGTCCACCGCGGCACGCTGCGCGAGCACCCCGCGCGCCCAGGTCAGCAGCGCGCGCAGGGCCATGACGGCGCCCAGCGCGGCCAGTGGCACGAGCCGGGTTCCCTGCCCCGCGAAGCTGTCCGCGAGGACTGTCGCCAGCAGGACCGCCTGGGCGACGACGAGCCCGGCGGCAAGGAGCGCCAGCGCCGTGGAGTACGTCATATGGCGCCGCAGCACCGGGATTTCCCGCATCAGGCGGCGTTCGACCGGCTTCATCCCGGGCTCTCCTCTCTTCGCTTCTCTTCGCTTCCGCGGCTCAGAAGTAGCTGGGATGACGGAGGCCGGTTCGCCCCCGGAAGGCCCACCAGCTCCACGCCTGGTACGCGAGGATCACCGGGACCACCGCGACTCCGAACACGCTCAGGATCTTCAACGTGACGCTGTCTGTGCTGGCCTGATCGATCGTCATCCCCGTGCCCGCCGAGCTGATCAGGAGGTACGGGTAGTGGCCGGCCCCCACGAGCAGCACGGGCAGCGCGGTCGCGCAGCAGGTGGCCACGAACGCCCGGACGTGATGCCCGCGGGAGAAGGACCACCAGGCGCAGAAGAGCGCCGTCGCGAACAGCAGGGTGAGGACCGCCGAGGTCGTGCGGTTCGTCATCGAGGCGCCCGCCCCGAAGAGCGTGAGCAGCAGCGGGAGGCAGCCCGCGGCACCGGCCCAACGCAGCAGGGTGGCACCCAGGTGCCGGGCCCTGGCGGCGAGTTCGGGTGCCGAGCGCAGCGCGACGAAGGCCGCGCCGTGCGCCGCGAAGAGCAGTGCGGTGGTGACGCCGCAGGCCAGCACGAACGGCGAGAACACCTCACCGAACCCGATGTGGAAGCTGCCGTCGGCCCGGCGGGGCACGCCGTGCAGGAGCAGGCCGAGGACGAGTCCCCAGCACAGGGCGGGCAGCGCGCCGCCGAACACGATCAGGGCGTCCCACCGGCGGCGGCCGCGGGCGCCGCGGGCGCGGCCGCGCAGCTGGATCGCGGCGTTGCCCAGGACCAGGCCGACGAGGATCGCCACGATCAGCGGGTACAGGGCGGGCAGGAGGGTGCCTTCCAGGTGCGGGAAGGCACCGAACAGGACGCCGGCGAAGGCGACCAGCCAGACCTCGTTGCCCAGGAAGAACGGCGCGATGGCGTCGAGGGCGCCGTTCCGGCCGGTGGGCCCGGCTTTCTCACCGGCCTCCTCACCGGCCTTCTGACGTGCTCGGCCACCGAGGAAGGGGTGCAGCATCTGTGCGCCGTAGTCGTAGCCGCCGAGCACGAAGTACCCGGCGAGAAGCAGGCCCAGGAGGGCCAGCCAGAGGGTCTCCAGACTCATCTCGCTCAACTTTCCGTTTCATAGAGGTCATCTCGGCAGGTGCCGACCGAGCCGGCTCAGAAGACCGCAGCCGTCTGTTTCTCGTCGGTTCCGCTGCCGGGCCCCTCGGACAGGTCGTCGGGGAGCGGCTCGGTGGCACCCAGCTGGGTGGCGTCCGGGCCTCGGCGGGCGAAGCGGGTGATCAGGGTCCAGTTCACCGCCGCCAGCGCGAGGAAGATGGCGATGAACAGGGTGCAGGAGACGGTCAGCGAGACCTTGCTGACGGATGAGAGCGCGTCCTCGACCGTCAGCTCTCCGTAGACGAGCCAGGGCTGACGCCCCATCTCGCGAAGGACCCAGCCGCCGATGGAGGCGATGAAGGGGAGCGGGATCATCGCGATCAGCACGTAGGACATGGGGCGCCAGCGCCACAGCCGGCCCTTCCACAGCAGGATGGCGGCGATGATGATGACGCTGGAGACGGTGTAGCCGATGATCTTCATGCTCTCCATCGACAGCCGCAGCCAGTCGTGTGCGAACACGTAGTCGCCCGGCCCGAACTCCTTGACGAGCCGCGCCTGCACCCCGGCGACGTCGCCGTTCTCCAGGGCGGCCATTTTCATGGGCTGGGTCTCGCGGATCAGGGGGACCTGCATCTCGCCGACGGTTGCGACGAACCAGGCGGCGGGCGTGCCCACCAGGATCGCCAGGCGCATGGAGCCGCGGAACAGCTCGGTCTCCTTGGTGCCCCGGAGGAAGTGGTAGGCGCTCACCCCCATGATGAAAACGGTGCCGGTCGTCAGCGCGGCGAGTGTGATGTGGGCGAGTGCGTTCAGCGCGCTGGGGTTGGTGAGCAGTGCCCCGAAGTCGGTCAAGTAGGCGGTGCCGTCCCGGACTTCGTATCCGACAGGGTTCTGCAGGAAACCGTTGGCGACCATGATCCAGTACGCGGATGCGTACGCGGTCAGGGCGACCAGCCAGATGAGCGTGACGTGCACGCTCTTGCGCAGCCGGCCCCAGCCGAAGATCCACATGCCGAGGAAGGTGGACTCGGCGAAGAAGGCGATGAGGGTTTCGAGGGCCAGCGGGGCGCCGAAGACGTTGCCCGCGAACTTGCTCAGGCCACTCCAGCTGAGCCCGAACTGGAACTCCATGACGAGGCCGGTGACGATGCCGACCGCGTAGTTGATGACGTAGAGCTGTCCCCAGAAGCGGGTCATACGCTCCCGGACGGCTCTCTTGACTGGATCACGGGTGAACGCGGCCCGGGTGTGCATGACAGCCACCAGGGGGACGAGCCCCATGGTGAGGATCACGAACAGCCAGTGGATGCCGGTCGTGGCCGCGAACTGGAGTCGGGCCAGATCCGCAGCGCTCATGGTGCGACCTTCCTGAAGGACGGGTGGCCGGATGGACGGCGGACGGGTGCGGGGTCCTCGCTTCGCGTGTACGGGTGCCGGGCGTCGCGTCGTTGCCCGTCACCCGTGCGGTGACTCCGCTGGTGACGACGTTAGGGAGAATTGCTTATGCATTCCAAGACCGGTTTCGTCATGTGAATATGACCAAGGAGACATAAGTAAAGGTGGACCGTGGATCTTCTTCAGTTGCGCTACTTCCAGGCCGTAGCCCGTTACGAGCACATCAGCCGCGCCGCGGAGGAGCTGCATGTCGCGCAGCCCTCGCTCAGCCGCACCATCGCGCGCCTGGAGGCCGAGCTCGGCTCCCCGCTCTTCGACCGGCAGGGCCGCCGCATCCGGCTCAATCAGTACGGCGCGATGTTCCTGCGCCACGTCGACCGCGCCCTGACCGAGCTCGACGACGGCCGCAGGGCCCTGCGCGACGCTCGTGACACGGGGCTCGGCCGGGTCGGTGTCGCCTCCGAGACCCTCCTGACGATCACCCATCTCCTCGGCAGCTTCCGAGTCACCCATCCCCGTGCCGACGTACGGCTCTTCCAGTCGAACGCGGAGGAGATGGACCGCCAACTGCGCGCAGGCGAGATCGACTTCTGTGTGGCCTCGCAGCCGCTGACCGGCTCGAAGTTCGAGTCGGTTGAGCTCGCCCGCGAGGAGGTGCTGCTGGCGGTTCCACGCGGGCACTGGCTCGACGGGCGGGAGAGCGTGACGATCTCCGAGATCGCCGACGAACCCTTCGTCACCACGCGCTTCGGCCACTGGCAGCGCGCCCTCCTCGACCGGCTGTTCGCATCCGAAGGGCTTACGCCGCTGCTGTCCTGCGAAGGCGACGAGCCGGGCGCCAGCCAGGACATGATCAGCGCAGGCCTCGGCATCGGCCTGATCCCGGCGATCTCCCGCCAGGCCGGCACGGAGACGCGCGTCCCGGTCGCCTGGGTGCACCTCAACGCGCCCGACTGCCACCGGGTGCTCACCCTGGTGTGGAGCCGCGACGCCTATCTGTCCGAAGCGGCCCTGAAGTTCCGGGAGTTCACCACCAGCAGGCCCTTCATGACACACCGGCTGCCCCATCTGGGCCGCGAGCGAGGCCCCGACCCCTCCTAGGGCCGTTCTGGCGCACCGGGAGCTCCTCTGGTACGTTCCGACGCACTGCCGTACCTCTGGCCGAGGGCATCGCGTGTCTGAACGGCCAGCAGGGGGCGTCGAGTTGGCAGGGGTGTCGCGTCCCCCACTGGCCATCAAGCAGTTCCCCCATGTTCCTACTTGACCGGCATCCGTGCCCCGGCGCACTCGCGCGCGGCCCGACGCCATCGAGGAGTTCTGCCATGCCCAAAATCACGTACGTCGCCGTCGACGGCACCGAGCAGCCGATCGAGGTCCCCTCGGGCACGAGCGTCATGCGCGGAGCCGTCTTCAACGACATCGACGGCATCGTCGCCCAGTGCGGCGGCAACGCACTCTGCGCCACCTGCCACGTCTACGTGGACGAGGCCACCCTCGACAAGCTGGAGCCGGCGGAGCCGAACGAGGACAGCATGCTCGGCTTCACCGCCTGCCCGCGCCTGCCCAACAGCCGACTGAGCTGCCAGCTCAACGTGACCAGCACCCTGGACGGCCTGATCGTCCACCTCCCCGAGCGGCAGTACTGATGGCCGACGGCGCGCAGCCCGCATCCGTCGTCATCGTGGGAGCCGGGCAGGGCGGCTACCAGACGGCGGCGTCCCTGCGCGAGCTCGGCTACCAGGGGCGTATCACGCTCATCAGCGCCGAGGACGTGCTCCCGTACGAGCGTCCGCCGCTGTCCAAGGCGTACCTCAAGGGTGAGGCGCACGAGGATCAGCTGTGCCTGCGCCCCGCCACGTACTACGTACGCCAGTCGATCGACCTGGTCGGCGCCACCGTGACCGGGATCGACCCGGCCGCCCGCACGGTCCGCCTCTCCGACGGCTCCGGATACGACTACGGCCATCTCGTCCTGGCCACCGGGGCCACGCCGCGCACCCTCGGCGTGCCGGGAGCCGGGCTGCGCGGCGTGCACACCCTGCGCACCGCGGAGGATGCCGCCACGCTGCGGGCGTCGCTCGATGGCGCCCGGCACGCGGTGGTGGTGGGGGCCGGGTTCATCGGCCTCGAATTCGCCGCCGTGGCACGGGAGTCGGGCTGCGAGGTGACCGTCGTCGAAGCGCAGAGCCGCCCGCTCGCCCGGGTCGCGTCGGAGTACACAGCCGAGCACTTCACGCGGCTGCACCGGTCGGCAGGCACCCGACTGCTGTTCGGTCAGGGCGTCGCGGCCCTGCACGGCGACCGGCGCGGAAACGTGGCGGCGGTGGAGCTGGCCGACGGCAGCCGGCTCCCCGCCGACCTGGTCCTGACCGGCGTCGGCGTCACCCCGCGCACGGCGCTGGCCGCCGCCGCCGGCCTCCCGGTGAGCGGCGGCATCATCGTCGACTCGGCCCTGCTGACCGGCGACCCGCACATCTCGGCCATCGGCGACTGCGCGGCATTCCCGCAGGTGCACTCCGGGAACCTGCTGCGGCTCGAATCGGTGCAGAACGCTGTCGGCCACGCCCGGCTGGTGGCCGAGCGGCTGACCGGGACGGCCCGCACCTACCGCGAACTGCCCTGGTTCTGGAGCAATCAGCTCTCAACAACCCTGCACATCGCGGGACTTGACGAGGAGCACGACGCCGAGGTGGTGGTCGGTGACGACCCCGACGCGTTCTCGGTCCTCCTCTTCCGCGGGGAGCGACTGCTGGCGGTCGAGTCCGTCAACCGCCCCGCCGACCACATGGCGGCCCGCCTGCTCCTCGACAGCGGAGTCAAGGTGAGCCCGGGTGACGTCACCGCACCGGGATTCACGCTCCAAGGCCACCTCGCGAGCCGCCGGGGAGGCGCGGGTGGGCGCACGATTTCCCGATCTGAAACGATGGGGGCCCGAGTGACCTGAATCACATCTGAGCAGGGTTGGATTGTCGGCGCCGGGGGTGTCACTATTTCGGCACACCTGCTGTGCGCAAAAACCGGCCGGCCGGGGCGAGAGCCCCCCGGAGCGTCGGATTCGGCGCCAGTGAAGGCCAGTTGCCCCGAGTCGGCGAACCGCTCGGCGAGCGTGCGGGAATCATCTCGATCAGCCCCCGGCCGATCCGGTCGGCCGGGCGGGCAGCCGTCGCACACCGCCGCCCCCGACATCCGTCGGACTGCCGACTCGCTCCCGAATCAACGACCTTGACCTTCAAGGACAAGTTGTCTTCCACGCCACGCGCCCGAATCCGGCGCGTGGCGTTCTCCGTCCTGCGCAACGACAAAAGGGGAGTTGGAGCCGTGACCCTACCGACATCGGCAGAGGGGGTGCCGAGCAGCAGCCGAAGCCGATCAGTCGGTATCGGGCGCGCCCACGGCAAGGTCATTCTGCTCGGGGAGCACGCAGTCGTCTACGGCACGTCGGCCCTCGCCCTGCCCGTCTCGCAGTTGGCGGTCACCGCGACCGCCGGATGGTCGTCACATGCCCCCGTGGACGCCGGCGGCGTCACCTTCACGACGACCGGGTTCGAGACGCGGCCCCTGGTGTCCCAGGCCGCGGGCGGTCTGCAGGCGCTGGTGGCCGAGTTCAAGAAGGCCACGGGCGCCGGTGACACCCCGCACCTCGACGTCATCATCGACTGCCTGATCCCGCAGGGGCGCGGACTGGGCTCCAGTGCGGCATGCGGGCGCGCGGTCGTGCTGGCCCTGGCCGACCTCTTCGGCCACGAGCTGGACGAGACCGCGGTGTTCGACCTGGTGCAGACCGCCGAGAACGTCGCCCACGGAAAGGCCAGCGGGGTCGACGCGGTCGCCACCGGCTGCCCCTACCCGCTCCGGTTCTCCGCGGGCGAAAGCCAACGGCTGGACCTGGGCACCGGCAGCGGGGGTCTGGTCATCATCGCGGACAGCGGTGACTTCGGCAGGACCAAGGACGCGGTCGAGCGGCTGCGCTCCAGGTTCCACAGCACCCCCGGAGCACAGGAACGATTCATCACGCGTGCGACGGAGTTGACCGACACCGCCGTGCGCGACCTCGCCGACAGCCGCACGGAGGACTTCGGCCGGCGGCTCACCGACTACCACGTGCTCCTGAGCTCCGCGGGGCTCAGCACGGACCGGATCGACACCTGGGTCGAGGTCGCGATAGGGGCGGGCAGCCTCGGTGCCAAGATCACCGGTGGCGGTCTGGGCGGTTGCATGATCGCGCTGGCCCGCGAGCCGGAGCAGGCACGGGAGATCACCCGGCGGCTGCACGAGGCGGGCGCCGTACAGACCTGGACCGTACCGCTGGGGAGATTCGCCCACCATGCTTCCTGAGCAGCTGTGCGCCACCGCGGTGGCGCACCCGAACATCGCCCTGATCAAGTACTGGGGCAAGCGCGACGAACAGCTCGTGCTGCCCGCGGCCGACAGTCTGTCCATGACCCTGGACGTCTTCTCCACCACGACCACCGTGCGGCTGGATCCGGCCGCGTCGGGGGATCACGTGACGCTCAACGGCGCCGCGGCCACCGGCGAGCCGCACCGGCGCGTCGCCGCCTTCCTGGACCTTGTACGGGACAGGGCCGGGCGCTCTGAAGCGGCCGTCGTCGACACCCGCAACACCGTCCCCACCGGGGCGGGCCTCGCGTCGTCGGCGAGCGGGTTCGCAGCCCTGGCCCTCGCCGCTTCGGCCGCGTACGGACTGACGCTGCGGGACACCGAACTCTCCCGTCTCGCCCGGCGGGGCTCGGGATCCGCTTCGCGCTCCGTCTTCGGCGGCTTCGCGCTCTGGCGGGCCGGTGAAGGCGCCGGTGCGGAGGGCGACATGAGCTCGTACGCCGAGCCGGTGCCCGTCGGGAACCTCGACGTCTCGCTGGTGATCGCCGTCGTGGACGCCGGGCCCAAGGCCATCTCCAGCCGGGCGGCCATGCGCCGCACGGTGGACACCTCGCCGCTCTACCGGCCCTGGGTCGAATCGAGCAGGGCCGATCTCGACGACATGAGAGGGGCGCTGGAGCGGGGCGATCTGGAGGCGGTGGGCGAGATCGCCGAGCGCAACGCGCTGGGTATGCACGCCACGATGCTGGCGGCCCGCCCCGCGGTGCGCTACCTGTCGCCCGCCACCCTCACCGTGCTCGACAGCGTGTCTCAGCTGCGCCGGGACGGCATCGCCGCGTACGCGACCATGGACGCGGGGCCCAACGTCAAGGTGCTGTGCCGGAGTTCGGACGCGGAGCGGGTGGTGCGGGCGGTCCGCTCCGGCACGTCGCAGACGTTCGTCGCACGCCTCGGGCCCGGGGCCTCCCTGCGGCCCGGCGCGGTGGGCTGACCGCTCGACGCGCGCCGAGGCGTCGCGGACTCCGCGCCGTGCAGACCTCCCCGGTTGCGGAATGGCAGGTTCACGCCAATGTCATGGCCGGTCGGAGCGAGAAGGCCGGCCCCCGGAGTGGCGCACCGGCCCCCGGAGTGGCGCACCCCGGAGCGGCGCACCGGTCCACGGGCTCCGGTTCCCCCGGCACCCACACCAACCATCGGACGATCGGAAGTGCACGTTGAACAACACGCAGCTAGTCGCAGGGGTCCCGATGAAATGGGTGGGCCCGGTGCGCATCTCGGGGAACGTCGCTCTGACCGAGACCGAGGTCCCGCTCGCCACCTACGAGTCGCCGCTCTGGCCGTCCGTGGGACGCGGAGCGAAGCTCTCGCGCCAGGTCGAGCAGGGCATCGTAGCCACGCTCGTCGACGAACGGATGACCCGTTCCGTGCTCGTCGAAGCCGAGAACGCGGGGACGGCGTACGAGGCCGCCCGTCAGATCGACGAGCGGACCGAAGAGTTCGACAAGATCGTGCAGACCTGCAGCCGGTTCGCCCGGCTGATCAACATCCGGCACGAGATCACCGCCAACCTGCTGTTCATCCGCTTCGAGTTCAGCACCGGTGACGCCTCGGGGCACAACATGGCCACGCTCGCCGCCGACGCGCTCCTGTCGCACATGCTGCAGACGATCCCCGGCATCTCCTACGGATCGATCTCCGGGAACTACTGCACGGACAAGAAGGCGACCGCGATCAACGGCATCCTGGGCCGCGGCAAGAATGTCGTCACCGAACTGCTCGTGCCGCGCTCCGTGGTCGAGGACATGCTGCACACCACGGCTGCCAGGATCGTCCAGCTCAACGTCCGCAAGAACCTGCTCGGCACCCTGCTGGCCGGCGGCATCCGCTCGGCGAACGCCCACTTCGCGAACATGCTGCTCGGCTTCTACCTGGCCACCGGCCAGGACGCGGCCAACATCATCGAAGGCTCGCAGGGCGTCACGATGGCCGAGGACCGCGACGGCGACCTCTACTTCTCCTGCACCCTGCCGAACCTGATCGTCGGCACCGTCGGCAACGGCAAGGGCCTGGACTTCGTGGAGACCAACCTGGCCCGGCTCGGCTGCCGGGAGGACCGCGCCACCGGCGAGAACGCCCGCCGCCTGGCCGTCATCGCCGCCGCCACGGTGCTGTGCGGCGAGCTGTCGCTGCTGGCCGCACAGACCAACCCGGGTGAACTCATGCAGGCGCACGTCCAGATGGAACGCAAGAACGAGACGCAACGGATCGGGGTGTAGGGGCATGACGCAGGACGCTGCCATCGGAATACATGATCTTTCGTTCGCCACGACGGAGTTCGTCCTCAACCACACGACGCTCGCCGAACACGACGGCACCGACATCGGCAAGTACCACCGGGGCATCGGTCAGCAGTCGATGAGCGTGCCCGCAGCCGACGAGGACATCGTCACGATGGCGGTGGCCGCGGCCGCCCCCATCACCGCCCGGCACGGCACCGACCAGATCAGGACCGTGCTGTTCGCCACGGAGACCTCGATCGACCAGTCGAAGGCCGCCGGCATCTATGTCCACTCGCTGCTCGGACTGCCCTCATCGGCCCGCGTCGTCGAGCTCAAGCAGGCCTGCTACGGCGGGACGGCGGCGCTCCAGCTGGCCATCGGCCTGGTGCGCCGCGACCCCACCCAGCGCGTCCTGGTCATCGCGAGCGACGTGTCGAAGTACGAGCTGGACAGCCCCGGCGAGCCGACCCAGGGCGCGGCCGCGGTGGCCATGCTGGTCGCCGCCGACCCCGCGCTCCTGCGCATCGAGGACCCCTCGGGCCTGTACACCGCCGACGTCATGGACTTCTGGCGGCCCAACTACCGCAGCACCGCGCTGGTCGACGGGCACGAGTCCATCACCGCCTACCTCCAGGCGCTGGAGGGTAGTTGGAAGGACTACACGGAGCAGGGCGGCCGCCCGCTCGGCGACTTCGCCGCGTTCTGCTACCACCAGCCGTTCACGAAGATGGCCTACAAGGCACACTGTCATCTGCTGAACGTCTGCGGCCAGGACACCGACCCCGACGAGATCGCCCGGGTCCTGGAACTCACCACTGCCTACAACACCGTCCTCGGCAACAGCTACACGGCCTCGATGTACATCGCCCTGGCCTCCCTGCTCGACCACGCGGACGACCTCACGGACCGGGCCGTCGGCTTCGTCAGCTACGGCTCGGGCAGCGTCGCGGAGATCTTCGGCGGCACCGTCGTACCCGGCTACCGGAAGCACCTGCGCACCGCCGGGCACCGGGAGGCCATCGACCGGCGCCGGCCTCTGGATATCGCCCGCTACCGGGAGCTGCACGAGCGGTCCTTCCCGACCGACGGCGGGGTGCACCCCGTGCCGCGGCAGACCGGTGGTCCCGCCCGTCTCCTGGCGCTGGACCACCACAAGCGGTTGTACGAGTCGCGCTGAGGGTGCCGAGCCCTTCCGGGAGCCGCCGCGCACACCTGCGCGGCGGCTCCCTCCACGACCGCTCCCGCAGACCCGAAGATTGGACAGCCCCATGACCGCCGTCGCGATCCTCGGCACCGGCGCGTACGTGCCCGAGCGCATCGTCTCCAACGACGAAGCCGGCGCGGCTGCCGGTGTCGACGATGCCTGGATCACCCGTAAGACCGCGATCCGCGAACGCCGCTGGGCGGCTGCCGGCCAAGCCACATCGGACCTGGCCACCGCGGCGGCCGGGGCCGCTCTCGCAGCGGCGGGCATCACCGCCGCGCAGCTGTCGCTGATCATCGTCGCCACCTCCACGCCCGACCGTCCCCAGCCGCCCACCGCGGCCTACGTCCAGCACAACATCGGCGCCGTCGACGCCGCGGCCTTCGACGTCAACGCCGTCTGCTCCGGCTCGATGTACGCGCTGGCGGCGGCCGAGGCCATGGTGGCCGGGACCGGCGGTCACGCCCTGGTCATCGGCGCCGACGTCTACTCGCGCATCCTCGACCCGGCCGATCGCAGGACAGCCGTCCTGTTCGGCGACGGCGCCGGGGCCCTGGTGGTGGGACCGGCGTCCCGGGGGCCCGGCATACGCAACGTCAAGCTCCACACGTTCGGTGAACTGTCGGGCCTGATCCAGGTGCCCGCGGGAGGCAGCAGGCTGCCGCCGGGGCCGCAGAGCGTGGAGTCCGGGCTGCACTACTTCGCCATGGACGGCCGCGGAGTGCGCCGGTTCGTCGAGGAGCACCTGCCCCAGCTGGTCAAGCAGTTCCTCCACGAGGCCGGTGTGGTGCCCGCCGAGGTACGCCACTTCATCCCGCACCAGGCCAACGGCGTGATGCTGGACGACCTGATGACCCAGCTCGGCCTGCCCGGCGTCACCGTGCACCGGACCCTGACGCACTACGGCAACACCGGGGCCGCCTCGATCCCGGTCACCCTGGACGCGGCCGCCCGCCAGGGCGCGCTGAGCCGCGGTGACCTGGTCCTCATGGCCGGTTTCGGCGGCGGCATGGCCGTCGGCCTCGCACTGGTCCAGTGGTGAAGGACCACGCGTCGCGGCCGCCCGCACCCAGTACCGCTCGCCCTGGTCAGGAGAACTTGAAGGATACGAGGTTGTAATGCGCACGCTGTTGGTGGACAACTACGACTCATTCACCTATAACCTGTTCCACTATCTGGCCGAGGTGAACGGCCACGAGCCGGTAGTCATTCGCAACGACGACGCGACCTGGCATCCCCGGATGCTGAAGGAATTCGACAGCGTCCTCATATCGCCGGGCCCCGGCAGCCCGGACCGCCCCGAGGACTTCGGCATCTGCCGCGAGATCATCGACGGCGGCGAACTGCCCATCCTGGGCGTGTGCCTGGGACACCAGGGCATCGCCCACTCCTTGGGCGCGCGCGTGGGCCGGGCCCAGGAGCCGCGGCACGGCCGGGTCTCACCCGTCTTCCACGACGGCACCGGTCTCTTCGCCGGCTTCCCCTCCCCGTTCGAGGTCGTGCGCTACCACTCCCTGACGGTGACCGAACTCCCCGACGAGCTGGAGGCCACGGCCTGGGCCGACGACGGCACGCTGATGGGCCTCAAGCACCGCAGCCGCCCGCTGTGGGGAGTGCAGTTCCACCCCGAGTCGGTCTCGACCGAGCACGGCCACCAACTCCTGCGCAACTTCCGGGACCTGGCCCTCCAGTCGCGCCCCCAGGGCGCGGTCGTCCCGCCCCGAACGGCACCGGCAGCCGACACGGAACCCGCGCCGCGGCCCGCGGGCTCCCGGCGGCTGAAGGTCCTGACCACACCGCTGCCCACCCGCTGGTCCGACGAGGCCGCCTACGACCGGCTCCACGGAGCGCACGAGCACGCGTTCTGGCTGGACAGCAGCGCGTCGGCCGGCGCCAACGGCCGCTTCTCGATCATGGGCGACGCCTCCGGTCCGCTCGCCCGGGTGGCCAGGGCCGACATCTGGGACGGCACCGTCACCGTCGAGTCGGCCACCGGAACCTCCACCGTCCACGGCGAGTTCCTGACCTGGCTGGAAGAGGACCTGCGCGGCCTCGACGTCACATGCCCGGACCTGCCCTTCGAGTTCGCACTCGGCTGGGTCGGCTACCTCGGCTACGAGCTGAAGGCGGAGGTCGGCGGCGAGCGCCGCCACCGCTCCGACGAACCCGACGCGGCCATGATCTTCGCCGACCGCGCCCTCGTCTTCGACCACGCCACCTCCACCACACACCTCCTGGCGCTCGCCGAGGAGGGCGACGAGGAACCCGGCCGCGCATGGCTCGAGTCCACCGCACGGCAACTGGCGGAGATCGCCGGGCAGGAGCCGCGCTACACCGCCCCGGCCCCCTCGGGCGCCACACTCAGGCCGCGCCACGACCGCGAGCGGTACCTGAAGCTGATCGCCCACTGCCAGGACCAGATCGCAGCCGGGGAGACGTACGAGGTCTGCCTGACGAACCTGCTGGAGGCCGACGTCACGGTCGACCCGTGGCAGAGCTACCAGTTCCTGCGCCGACTCTCGCCCGCACCGTTCGCCGCGCTGCTGCGC
This sequence comes from Streptomyces sp. NPDC048441, assembly GCF_043200235.1. Classification (NCBI taxonomy): domain Bacteria; kingdom Bacillati; phylum Actinomycetota; class Actinomycetes; order Kitasatosporales; family Streptomycetaceae; genus Streptomyces; species Streptomyces sp. NPDC048441. The sequence continues at coordinate 15,207 of NZ_JBICXM010000019.1, read as the reverse complement.
TTCGGCCGGATGTCGGTGCTGAGCACGTCGCCCGAACGCTTCCTGCGCATCTCGGCGGACGGCACCGCCGAGTCGAAACCGATCAAGGGCACCAGGCCGCGCGGCGCCACGGAGAGCGAGGACGAACTGCTCCGGCTCGACCTGGCGGCCAGCGAGAAGGACCGCTCCGAGAACCTGATGATCGTCGACCTGGTCCGCAACGACCTCGGCCGCACCGCCCAGGTCGGCTCGGTCCGGGTTCCCTCGCTCTACGACGTGGAGACCCACCCCACCACCCACCAGCTGGTCAGCACGGTCCGCTCACGCCTGCGGGCATCGAGCTCGGCGGTGGAATGCGTACGGGCCGCCTTCCCCGGAGGGTCGATGACCGGCGCCCCCAAGATCCGCACGATGCAGATCATCGATGCCCTGGAGGCCGGACCGCGCGGCGTGTACTCCGGGGCCATCGGCTACTTCTCCCTGTCGGGCGCATGTGACCTGAGCATCGTCATCCGCACCCTCGTCGTCACCCCCTCCCGGGTGAAGTACGGAGTGGGCGGCGCCATCATCGCGCTGTCCGACGCGGACGAGGAGTTCGAGGAGACAGCCGTCAAGGCGACGCCGCTGCTGCGGCTCCTGGACACGGACTTCCCCGGGCGCGTGCCAGTGGAGCCGACCGGTGCGGCCCGCTGACCGTGCGCCCGTCGCATCGGCACCCCGCCCAGCAGAAGGGTGCACACCAGGCATGAGCGCAGGACACGACACGGTGTGCGTGATCGGCGCGGGACCGCGGGGACTTTCCGTACTGGAGCGGCTCTGCGCCAACGCCCGCTCCGCCGTCCCGGGCCCCACCCTCCACATCCACGTGGTCGACCCGTACCCGCCCGGATCCGGACGGGTATGGCGGACCGACCAGTCCCACCACCTGCTCATGAACACCGTGGCCGGCCAGATATCGGTGTTCACCGACGCGAGCGTGGACCTCCAGGGCCCGCTCCAACCAGGCCCGAGCCTGCACGAATGGGCCACATCGCTCCCGGCGGACGGGGCAGCGGGCCACCCCCCGGAAATCACCGAAGAGATCCGGGACCTGGGCCCCGACACCTACCCGACCCGCGCCCTGTACGGGCACTACCTCCAGTGGGCCTACCGGCGCACCATCGGCCGCAAACCCGTGGGCGTGACCGTCACCGTGCACCGGGCCCTCGCCCTCACCCTGGACGACGGCCCGGCCGCACAGGGACCCAACGGCCCCCGCCAGCAGGTGCGGCTGGACAACGGAACCCACCTCGAGGACCTCGACGCGGTGATCCTGTGCCAGGGCCACCTCCCGGCCCGCGCCGGCCTCGCCGAACAGCGCTTCGCCGCCCGAGCGGGGGAACTCGGGCTGACCCGCATAGAGCCCGCCAACCCCGCGGACGTGGACCTCGGCGACCACGCCCCGGGCACCAAGGTGATCCTGCGCGGGCTCGGCCTCAACTTCTTCGACTACATGGCCCTGCTCACCGCGGGCCGCGGCGGCACATTCACCCGGCGCGAGGGCCGGCTCCTCTACCACCGCTCCGGAAACGAGCCCCTGATCTACGCCGGATCACGCCGCGGGATCCCCTACCAGGCACGCGGCGCGAACGAGAAGGGCCCCAACGGCCGCCACGAGCCACTGCTGCTCACCACCGGACGCATCGCCGAACTACGCCGCGCCAAAGGTCCGTCCGGGGTCGACTTCACACACGACCTGTGGCCGCTGATCACCCGGGAGGTCGAGGTCGTCTACTACCGGGCGCTGCTCACCGCGCGCGGGCACACGGCCCAGGCCGACGCCTTCCAGAGCGCCTACCTGAACGCCGCGACGCACGAGCGCCACACCAGGGAGATCCTCGACGCCCACGGCATCAGCGACAAGGACCGCTGGGACTGGGAACAGCTCGCCAGGCCCTACCTGCGCCGCGAGTTCACCGGACCCGCGGACTTCACCCACTGGCTGCTCGACCACCTGCGCCAGGACCTCACGGAGGCCCAGGCCGGCAACGTCAGCGGCCCCCTCAAGGCCGCTCTCGACGTCATGCGGGACCTGCGCAACGAGATCCGTCTCGCCGTCGACCACGGCGGCCTGCACGGCGATTCGCACCGCGACGACCTCGACCGCTGGTACACCCCGCTGAACGCCTACCTGTCGATCGGCCCGCCCGCACGGCGGATCGAGGAACTGATCGCCCTCATCGAGGCCGGTGTGCTGCACATCGTCGGCCCCGGTATGCGGGTGACGGCCGACGAGAACGGATACACCGCGAGCTCCCCCCTGGTGCCCGCCTCCCACATATCGGCCCCCGTCCTCATCGAGGCACGGCTGCCCGACATCACCCTGCGCCGCACCGACGACGACCTGCTGCGCCACCTGCTCGCCACCGGGCAGTGCACCACGTACCGCATCGGCACCCCGGACGGAGGCCGGTACGAGACGGACGGAGTGGCCGTCACCCCGCGCCCCTTCCACCTGCTGGACGCCGCGGACCGCGCCCACCCGCGCCGCTTCGCCTTCGGCGTGCCCACCGAGTCCGTGCACTGGGTCACCGCGGCGGGCATCCGCCCCTGCGTCAACTCGGTGACGCTGACCGACTCCGACGCCATCGCCCGCGCAGCGCTCGCCTGCGGTACCGGGCAGCAGCTGGACGCGGCGGACGGCCTGGGCGAGACGGCCGCCTGATCCACCCATGACGAGAAAGACGTGAGGACGACAGATGCTGCTGGAATCCGGACTGCTCTCCCCGGTCTGGGCCGGTGCGCCCGGACAGGCCGCGGTGTCCGACCAGGCATGGCTCCAGGCCATGCTGGACACCGAGGCGGCGCTGAGCCGGGCGCAGGCCCGGCTCGGTACGGTCCCCGGCGACGCGGCCGACGCGATCACCCGGTCGGCGCGGGCGGAGCACCTGGACCTGGTGGCGCTGGCCGGCGAGGCACGCCAGTCCGCCAACCCCGTGGTGGCGCTGGTAAGGGAGTTCACCGCCCTCGTGGCGGACCGGCACCCGCATGCAGCCCCCTACGTACACCTGGGGTCGACCAGCCAGGACATCCTCGACACGGCGACCATGCTGGTGGCGGACCGGGCGCTGGACCTGATCCTCACCGACCTCGACCGCACGGCCGGGGCGCTGGCCGCACTCGCCGCCGAACACCGGGACACCCTCATGGCGGGCCGCACCCTGGCCCTCCACGCGGTCCCCATCACGTTCGGCCTCAAGGCCGCGGGCTGGCGCCAACTGGTCCTGGACGGCGCCCGCAAACTGACGCGGCTCCGCGAGAGCGGCCTGCCCGTCCAGCTGGGCGGAGCGGCCGGCACCCTGGCCGGCTACCTGGAACACGCCCCCGGTGCCGATCCCGCCGCGTACACCCGGGCGCTCACCGAGGCGTTCGCGGACGAACTGGGCCTGACCGCACCCCTCCTGCCGTGGCAGACCCTGCGCACGCCCGTGACGGACCTGGCCACCGCCACCGCATACGTCACCGGAGCCCTCGGGAAGATCGCGGTCGACGTGCTGTCACTGACCCGGACCGAGGTCGCCGAGATCCACGAACCGGCCCCCGCCGGACGGGGCGCCTCCTCGGCCATGCCGCACAAACGCAACCCCGTGCTCGCCACCGCCGTCCGCTCCGCCGCACTCCAGACGCCGAACCTCACCGCGACGGTCCTGACCTGCCTCATGAGCGAGGACGAACGCTCTGCCGGGGCCTGGCACGCGGAGTGGGAGCCGCTGCGCGCCCTGCTGCGGCTGACCGCGGGCGCCGCCCACCAGGCCGTCGAGCTCACCGGGCAGCTGTCGGTCGACCCGGCACGTATGCGCGCCAACACCGAACTCACCGGCGGGCAGATCGTCTCCGAGAGGGTCGCCGCCGCCCTCGCCCCGCTGATCGGCAGGGCGGCGGCCAAACAGCTGCTCGCCGAGGCATCCCGGCGGGCCGCACGCACCGGCGAGCCGCTGGCGCTGATCCTGCGCGACGACACACGGGTGCGCGACGGGCTGCCGGACGCCCGCCTCACCGATCTGTGCACCGCCGAGCACTACACCGGGGCGGCCGGTCCCCTGGTGGACCGCGCCCTGACCCGGACGCTGCCGCCACTGCCGCCGAGGAACAAGGAGTAGGCCGTGAACCGGCTCAGAACACAGATTGCCATCATCGGAGCCGGCCCCGCTGGCCTGCTGCTCTCCCACCTGCTGCACCAGCAGGGCATCGACTCCATCGTGCTGGAGCGCCGCAGCAAGCAGTACGTCGAACGGCGGGTGCGCGCCGGGCTGCTGGAGCACGGCACGGTCGAACTGCTCAGGCGGGCCTCCCTCGCCGACCGGCTCGACCGGGAAGCGCTCCGGCACGAGGGCCTCGAGCTGCGGATCGACGGCAGCAGGCACCGACTGCCGTTCCACGAACTGACCGGCCGCAGCACCTATGTGTACGGACAGCAGGAGCTGGTCAAGGACCTGATCAAAGCCCGCCATGAGGCGGGCGCCGACCTGCGGTTCGAGGTCGACGACGTCGCGCTGGACATGGCCGAGGGCGACGGTCCTTCCACCGTGCGGTGCACGCTCGACGGACACCTCACGGACATCACCTGCGACTTCGTCGCCGGCTGCGACGGATTCCACGGAGCCGCACGCCGCTCCCTCCCGGCCGGGGCGAAGCCGGCGTACGAACGCCGCTACCCCTGCGCCTGGCTGGGCATCCTCGCGGCCGCCCCGCCCGTCGCACGCGAGCTGGTCTATGCCACACACGAGCGGGGCTTCGCCCTGGCCAGTATGCGCTCCCCCCAGATCTCCCGGCTCTACCTCCAGGTGGACCCGGGAGATGCGGTGCAGGAGTGGCTGGACGACCGGATCTGGAAGGAACTGCGTGCACGCCTGGCCGTCGACGGCGAGGCGGAGCTGACGGAGGGGCCCGTCCTGGAGAAGTCACTGGTGACACTGCGCTCGTACGTGGCGGAGCCGATGCGGCACGGCTCCCTGTTCCTCGCCGGCGACGCCGCACACATCGTGCCCCCCACGGCCGCCAAGGGACTCAACTTGGCGGTGGAGGACGTCCAGGTGCTCAGCGAGGCCTTCCACGCCTGGTACGGCAGCGGCGACCGCGCCCCGATGGACGACTACTCGGACCGGCGGCTGCCGAGCATCTGGGAGGCCGAGGAATTCTCCGACTGGATGGCCGACCTGCTGCACCGGCGGCCCGACGACGAGGCGTACGCCACCCGGCTCCAGCAGGCGCGACTGGCCGCCATCGTCGATTCACCCGCCGCCGCACGGCAGTTCGCCGAGCGGTACGTGGGTATGTCCCGCAGCTTCGCGGGCAGGGGAGGGAACCGTTCATGTCAGTCCTGAGCGACCAGCACGAAGCCGTACGGCCACAAACCACCGGGGACCTCCTGCGCGGCCTGTTCCGGCTGTCGAAGATCTTCGTGTACCCGCACTACTACGGGTGGGCCATGGCCTGGCTGCTGCTCACCCCCCAGATCCGCGAACGCCCCGGCACAACGGCCGCGATGCTGCTGTTCCTGATCGGCTCGATGGGCATCGTGACCTGCACCTGCGCGGCCGACGACCTGGTCGGCTTCCGCAACGGCAGCGACGCGCAGAACTACACCAGCGGCGAGACACGGCGCAGCATCCGCGGCAAGCCGCTGCTCAGCGGGGCGGTCACCGAACGCCAGGCGGTGGCCTTCGTCGCCTCGGCCGCCGCGGTCGCCGTACTCGCAGGCACCGGCGCGTTCTGGGTACTGGACTGGCAGGCACCCCTGTGGTCCTACCTCCTGTACGGCGGCGGCCTGCTGGCCAGCGTGCAGTACTCAGCGGGGCTGCGGTTCAGCTACTACCCCGGCGGCGGGGAAACGCTGCTGTGCCTGGGAACGACGGCCGGGCTGCTCGCCCCCTACACCGCCGCGCACCGGGGCTGGTCGACGGAGGCGGTCCTGGTCGCGCTGCTGCTCGGCCTCTGGCTGGTGATGGTGAGCAGCTACTCCAACGTCAACGACGCGGCAGGGGACCGCACGGTCGGGCGCCGGACCCTGGCGGCCACCACCCCACCGGCTGTCTACAAGTCGGCGATGGCCGTGTTCTTCCTGCTGTCCACGGGGATCGTCTGCGCCCTCGCCCTGGGGACGCGCCTGCCGTGGTGGACCGCCCTGACGATGCTGCCCGCGATCGCCCTGCACCTGGCCCAGCTGCGCGAAGGGCCGCTGCGCGAACAGTGGCTCAAGGCGCGCAAGTTGGGGCTCCTCGCGTACGACGCCGGCTTCCTGGGTCTCCTCATCCCCGTCCTGACCGTTCTTTAGAAGGGTGTCACCCACCATGGCGTCGCATCGCCGCAAGCCCATCAACCTCGGACTGCTCTTCGACTGGCACGCCCAGAACAGCAAGCAGACCGAGTTCCACCTCGACCGGCCCTTCGACGTCGCCCCCGAAAAGGGCACGGTCTACAGCGGACGGGCGATCTCGGCCGAGGTCCAGGCCATCTCGGGCTGGCTCCAGGCAGCGGGGCTGCGCTACGGCGACACCGTGGCGGTCGTCAAGGACAACCACTTCGACATGGTCCTGCTGGCCTCCGCCGCGGCCAGGACCGGCGTCCTGCCCGTGATGATCTCGCCGTTCGTCCCCCCGGCGCAGCTGCGGGTCATGCTGGAGCGGGCCGCCCCCAAGGTCCTCGTGACGTCGTCCGACGTCCTGGCGCGGGCGGCCAAGGAGAGCATCGAGATCGTCCCGGCCGGCGTCGGCGTGGTTGTCACCGGCGAACTCGACACCGAACTGCCGCAGGGAGCCGTCCCGCTGGCAGACCTCAGAGGAGCGGCCGACCCGGGCGTACGGCTGCGGCCGGACGACGAGCCGATGATCGTCACCCACACCTCGGGGACCACGGGAACGCCCAAACTGGTGGTGCACGCGGCCGGCACCAGCCTCGGCAGGTTCTCCTTCCAGCTGGAGTCCAAGCGGATACCCGGCATCACCTCGGGCCGAGGCGACGTGGTCGCGGGCTGCTTCTCGTACGTCCACAACCGGCTGCTGTCGTGGACGAACGGCCAGCTCTCGCTGGCCCCCCGCAAGACCGTGATCATGTCCGACCCGGATCTGGACAACGTGGCCGAGGTCCTCGCCACCCACCGGCCCACCTCGCTCGAGGCCCTGCCGAACATGTTCCAGCGCTGGGAGGAGCTGGCCGACAGCAGGCCGGAACTGTTCGCCCAAGTACTCAGGTACAACAGCACGTTCGACGCGGTCCACCGGCGGACCATCCGCACGTTCCTCGACGTGTCGCGCGCCCGCTTCCCGATCTGGGCGACCGGCCACGGCCAGTCCGAGATCGCCGGGATCTCGATGAACGTCTTCACCCGCCGCCAGGCCCGCAACTGGCAGGGCTTCCGCGACGGATCAAACGTCGGCTGGCCGCCCGCCGCCCCGGTGAAGGTGGTGGACCCGGTCACCGGGCGGCGCAAGAAGCGCGGCGAGACCGGCCTGCTCATGGTCGCGGGCAAGGCCCGCTGCCTGACCTACATGGGCGAGCCCGAGCGCTACCTGGAGAAGGTCGAAGGCAAGTGGTGGAACACCGGTGACCTCGGCCGCCGGGACCGGCTCGGCCGGATCCGCACCCTGGACCGCGAGGTCGACCTGGTCCCCGGACTGAGCAGCATCGAACTGGAGAGCCTGCTCCTGGACCGGCTGCGGCGGGCCCACGAGGTGGTCGTGCTCGGCGCGCAGGAGGGCCCCCCGGTGCCGGTGCTGTCCATGCGCGACAACCAGATCACGCCCGAGGAGTGGCAGCGGGCGACAACCGGGCTGCCGGAACTCGCCCAGCCGCACCTGGTGCCGTGGGAGGACCTGCCCCGCACCGCCACCTGGAAGGTCCGACGGCACGAGCTGCGCGAGATGGTCCTCGGCTCGGACCGGACGTTCGGCACAGGCCGATGGACCTGACCCGGCCCCCGCTCCCCACCCCCCGCGGCCGATTCCCCCTGGACGAAGGAAGACGACAATGATCGACGAATACCTGCGGTGGCTGCCGGACGCCATCATCCCGTGGCCGGACGTCGTACCGGTCACCATCCCCGAGAACTTCCGGGCACGCTGGATCTTCTGGACGCTGATGAGCCCGGCGGCGGTGGGCTGGCTCGTCGCCTACACCCTCGCCTTCCACCGCGGCCACAAGGACAAGTGCGTCGGCGTCCCGGCCCTGCTGGTGGCGGTGAACTTCGCCTGGGAATTCAACCTGTCGATCATCCTCGACCAGGACACGACACAGCGTCACATCAACTTCTCCTGGGCCCTGTTCAACATCTTCATCATCTCCCAGGTCATCCGCTGGGGACACAAGGACCACCCGAACCTGACCAGGCGAAACTTCCTGTGGGCCTTCGTCGGCATGTTCGTGTGGTCGTCCTTCATGGTGATCTACGGCACGATCGAGATCGGTGACTTCCCCGGCACGTACACCGGCACCATCATCAACATCCCACTGAGCTGGGCGTTCATCACCATGCTCAAGTCCCGTGGCTCGTCCGCCGGCCAGTCGATCTACATCGCGATCGCCAAGATGGTCGGCTCCATGGGCGCCGCGGCCACCGTGTACGCCGAATTCCCCGGGCACAACCTGTTCTTCGTCCTCTTCATCAGCGTGCACATCCTGGACGCCGTCTACATCCGGATGCTCTACGTGCAGATCCGCAAGGAGGGCCAGAGCCCCTGGGCCTGGAACCGCCCCACTGTCCCGCACTTCGCGGACACCCCCCACAAGAAGCACGCCGCGCAGGACAACCCGTCCGTGCCCACCGCCCGCACCGAGGTCCCGGAGCGCATCCAGTGAGCGAGCAGCACAAGTCGGCGGTGGTACTCGGCGGCGGGCTGACCGGCATGGTCGCCGCCGCCGTGCTCGCCCAGCACGTCGACACGGTCACGGTCATCGAACGCGACCGGCTCCCCGACACCCCGCAACAGCGCCCCGGCGTCCCGCAGGCCCGGCACACCCACACGCTGATGGACGGCGGAGCCCGCGCCCTGGACTCCCTCCTCCCCGGCTTCCTCGACCGCCTGACGGATGCCGGGGCCCACCGCAACAACCTGCCGGGCAACACGGTGATGCTCAGCCCGCAGGGCTGGATGGAGCGGTTCACATCGGACCGTTACGCCTACACGTGCAGCCGCAACCTCCTCGACTGGGTGGTGCGGGAACAGGCACTGAGCAACGAGCGCATCACCGTCGTCGAACACCACGAGGCCGACGACCTGATCGGCACCTCCGCCGCGGTCACCGGAGTACGGATCAGGAGCCGTGAGACGAAGGAGACCCGGGACCTGGGCGCCGACTTCGTGGTCGACGCCACCGGGCGCGGCTCCCGGATCGACCACTGGCTGCGCGCCCTGGGACTGCCCGAAGTCGAGGAGTCGACCATCGACTGCGGAGAGGCGTACGCCTCCCGGGTCTACCGCGCACCGGAGGGGGCCGAGAAGGGCTTCCCGATGGTCAACATCCTCGCCGACCCGACGGCCGGCGTCCCCGGGCGCGGCGTCGCACTGCTGCCCATCGAGGACGGCTGCTGGATGGTCACCCTCGGCGGCACCCGCGGCGGGGAACCGCCGACCGACGAGGAGGGCTTCCAGCACTACGTACGTCACGAGGTGCGCCACCCACTGGTCGCCGACCTGATCGCGAACGCGGAGCCGCTCGGACGCATCCACGGCAACCGCAGCTCCCGCAACCGCCGCCGGCACTTCGAGCGGCTTCCCCTCTGGCCGACCGGGCTCGTCGTGCTCGGCGACGCGGTCACCACGTTCAATCCGGTGTACGGGCACGGCATGACCGTCTCCGCACGCGGATCACTCGTGCTCCGCGCAGGGCTGCGGCGCCACGGAGCGGACCCCGCGGCCGCCTTCGCCATCCAGCAGGCCGTCGGCAAGGCCGCCGAGGACGCCTGGATGATCGCCACCACACAGGACGTGCTGTACCCGGACGCCATCGGCCCGCGCCCCACCGTCCTGGACAAGCTCCAGCGACGGCTGGTCGACCGCATGTTGCTCACCGCGACGCGCGAGCGCACCGTCGCCAGGGCGCTGGTCGGCTCCTTCACCCTGGCGACGTCCTTCACCGAACTGGCCAAGCCCGGCATCGTGCTGAGGGCACTGCGCGGCCCCGGCCGGGCCCCGCTGACCGAGCCGCCGCTCCTGCCCTGGGAAAGCCCCTACCCGCCGGGCCAGAGCACCCGTCGGTGACCGGGCCGACCGGGTGGTACCCGCGATGTCACATTCGGCACGGCCCGATCCGTCCATGAGGCAGCGGTACCTCTGATACCGCGTACTGAGGAAGGACAGGAAAATGCTTGACGGACTGGCCAGGCTCATCATCAGGCGCCGGGTCGCGGTTCTCGTGATCAGTTTGTTTCTCGCGTTGGCCGGGGGGGCAGTCAGCACATCGCTCTTCGGGAAACTGGTCGCGGGAGGCTTCGAGGACCCGAACTCCGAGTCCGGGCACGCGGTTAAGTCCCTCTCCACCACCTTCGACCAGGTACAGCCCAACATGACGGTGCTCATCACCGTCAAGGGCGACGTGGACGACCCGGCGGTCGCAGCCGAGGGCACAAAGCTCACCCGGGAACTGGGCAAGGAATCCGGCCTCGTCGACGTCACGTCGTACTGGGCGGCGGGCAAACCGTCCCAGATGAAGAGCAAGGACGGCGACAAGGCTCTGATCACCGGCACGCTGACCGGAGACGAGGCGACGTCGCAGAAACGGGCGTCGGAGCTGGCCGACGCCTACGAGGGCGAACACGCCGGTCTCGACGTGAAGTTCGGCGGCTACTCCAAGTTCCAGGCCGAACTGCTGGAGCAGGGACAGAAGGACGCCTCGACCGGAGAGGCCATCGCGATCCCGCTCACCCTGATCGTGCTGGTCTTCGTCTTCGGCAGCCTGGTCTCGGCCTCCCTGCCGCTGATCGTCGCCATCATCACGATGATGCTGACCATGGGCCTGATGTGGGTCCTGGCCGGGGTGACCGACATCGGCTCGCTGGCCGCGAGTGTCGTGACCCTGCTGGGCCTGGGACTCGCGATCGACTACAGCCTGCTCTTCGTCAACCGCTACCGGGAGGAGTTGTCCTCCGGGAAGCAGCCCGACCTGGCGCTGCGCGCGACGATGACATCGGCAGGCCGGACGGTCATCTTCTCCGCGCTCACGGTCGCGGTGGCCTCCTGCGCCATGCTCTGGTTCCCGCTGCTGGCCGTACGGTCCATGGGATACGCCGGTGCGCTGACGGCCCTGCTGGCCGGCGCCTCCGCGCTGATCGTGCTCCCCGCGGTGCTGGTCATGCTGGGCGACAAGATCGACAAGGGCCGGGTCTTCGGCCGCAAGAAACGTGCCGCCAAGGCCGCCAACCCGGGCGGCGACACCGAGAACGGGTTCTGGCACCGCCTGGCGACGCTCGTGATGCGGCGCCCGCTGCCGCTCGCCACGATCACCACACTGTTCCTGCTGCTGCTCGGCGCACCCTTCCTCGGCATCAACATCGGGATGCCGGACGAGCGGGTCATGCCGGATTCGTCGTCCGCACGCCAGGTCTCGACCGCCGTCAAGGACGACTTCCAGGGCAGCGGCCAGAACACCCTGGTGGTCGTAGCACCCAACGGCGCATCCGACGAGAAGGCCGTCACGGGATACGCCAAGCAGCTCTCCTCGCTGCCCAGCGTCGGGACGGTACTCACCTCCACCGGCAGCTACGCCAAGGGCGACCAGGTCGCCCCGGCGGGCGCGCAGTCGAAGGCCTTCGCCGCCAAGGACGCCGTCTACTTCCAGGTGTCGCCGACCAGTGACGACCCGGACGTCGCCGACAAGGCCGTCACCGAGATCAGGGACGGCAAGTCCCCGTTCGACATCCAGGTCGGCGGCATGGCGGCCACCAACAAGGACGCGGCATCAGCTCTGGTCAAGTGGCTGCCCTACGCGCTGGGTTCACTGCTGATCGTGATGCTGGCGCTGCTGTTCCTGGTCACCGGAAGCGTCCTGCTGCCGGTCATGGCCATCGTGCTCAGCCTGCTCAGCCTGACCGCGACCTTCGGCGCCCTGGTGTGGATCTTCCAGGACGGCCACCTGGCCGGCCTGTTCGGCGGCTTCACACCAACGGGCAACATCGCAGCGACGGTCCCGGTGATGCTCTTCGGCCTCGCCTTCGGCCTGGCCATGGACTACCAGGTGTTCCTGCTCTCCCGTATGCGGGAGGAGTACGAACTGACCGGTTCCCCCACCAAGGCCGTGACCCACGCCCTGGAGCGCACGGGCCGGATCGTCACCGCCGCGGCCGTCGCCATCGCGATCGTCTTCCTCGCGTTCACGGTGTCGGACATCTCGCTGGTGAAGGCGTACGGTGTCGGGCTGCCGCTCGCGGTCCTGATGGACGCGACACTGATCCGCGGCGTGCTGCTGCCCGCCATGATGCGGCTCGGCGGCAAGGCCACCTGGTGGGCCCCCGAAGGGCTCCAGCGGGTGCACGCCCGCTTCGGCCTGCGCGAGGAAGCCAGGCCGAAGACGCCGCAGCGCGACCTGGAACAGACCCCGGCGGGCTGACCCGACCGGCCCGTACTCCCTGTCAACGGCGAAGGCCGCCACCACCCGGTGGCGGCCTTCGCCGTTGCTGACTGCCCGTCAGGCCACCTTCCGACCACATGCCAAGCACGTCCTCACAACGCCAGGAGACATCTGTGTCCATCGAAATGACCACTCGTCCCGGGGGCGCTTCGGGCAGCTCCGCGCACCCCGCCACCCAGGACCTGCTGGAGCGCGTCGAACTCCACCTGCGAACCTTCCTCACGGCCGAGCGGGACATCTGGGCCCAAGTGGAGGACCGGGCCGTCGTACCCATCGACGCACTGTCCGACATGGTCGCGTCGGGCGGCAAGCGCATCCGGCCCGCGTTCTGCCTCACCGGCCACCTCGCCGGCGGCGGCAACCCCGACGCGCCCGGCGTCGTAGAGGCAGCCGCGGCCCTGGAGATGCTGCACGTCTGCGCGCTCATCCACGACGACGTGATGGACGCGTCCACGCAGCGCCGCGGCATCCCGACCGTCCACGAGAAGCACTCCGAGCACCACCGCAACCGTTCGTGGCAGGGCGAGTCACGCCGCTTCGGCGAGAGCGTGGCCATCCTCGCGGGCGACCTGGCGTTGGTCTACTCGGAGCAGCTGATGGCCACCGCCCCGCCCGCGGTCGTCCCGGCCTGGAACAAACTGCGCTCGGAGCTGATCATCGGTCAGCACATGGACGTCGCCGCGGCTGCCGAGTTCTCCGTCAACCCCCAGCTCTCCCGGTGGATCGCCCTCGCCAAGTCCGGCCACTACACCATCCACCGGCCGCTCCTGGTCGGCGCGAGCCTGGCCGACCGCAGCGACCTCGCCACCGCCTTCGAGGAGTACGGCGAGGCGATCGGCGAGGCGTTCCAACTCCGCGACGACCTGCTGGACGCCTTCGGAGAATCGACCGACACCGGCAAGCCTGCGGGCCTCGACTTCAGCCAGCACAAGATGACCCTGCTCCTGGGCTGGGCGATGCAGCGCGACGATCACATCCACGGCCTGATCACGGAGCCTGGCCACACCAGCGACGAGGTGCGCCGCCACCTGCTGGACACGGGCGTGCCCAACGACGTCGAGAAGCACATCGCCGACCTCGTGGAGCGGGGCTGCAAGGCCATATCCGAAGCGCCCATCGACGCCGTGTGGCGGGACGAACTGGCAGGCATGGCCAAGCGCGTCGCGTACCGCAACGCGTAATACGCCAAGTCAATCACCATAGAGCCGCAGAAAGTCTGAAATATTACCCCAGCCCTGCCGGTGGCTGAGAAACTGACACCATGGCTCTACTGAATGGACGCACGGCAACTGTCGAGGACTTTCAAGCACTCGGCCTTACCGGCTACGGGCACTTCACGTCCATGCGCGTGGACAACCGGCGGATACGCGGCCTCACCCTGCATCTGGACCGACTGGTCCGAGACTGCCGGCAGGTCTTCGGTGCTGAACTGGACCCGAAGCTGATCCTCTCCCAACTGAAGGAAGCCATAGACGGCATAGACGGCATAGACGGCACCACAGGATCGTTCGTGGTCCGGGTGACAGTCTTCGATCCGGACTTCGACATGGGGCGCCCTGACCGGGCCACCAACCCCCAGATCCTGATAACCCATCGACCTGCCGCAGCTCTGCCGTTGCCTCCCCTGCGGGTCAAATCCTTCCCGTACACGCGCGATGTGGCCGAGGTGAAGCACCTTGGCCTGTTCGGCGCACTCCACCACCGACGCGCCGCCCTGCTCGACGGCTACGACGACGCGCTGTTCGTGGGCGCGAACGGCCGAATCTCCGAGGGCAGCACCTGGAATGTCGGCTTCGTCGATGGCAACGGCACCGTCCTGTGGCCCGAGGGAGACGTGCTGCCCGGCGTTTCGATGGCCTTGCTCCAGCAGCAATCCGAGTGCATGGTGACCAGCGTCCACCTGGACCAACTCGACGCCATGCAGGCCGCCTTCGCTACCAATACCACCATTGGCATCAGGCCGATCAGCGTCATCGACACCCTCACATTTCCCAGCGAGCACCCCGTACTCAACACCCTGCGGCAGACGTTTCTCAGCCTTCCCGGTGATCGGGTCTGTACGGACAGAGAGCCGACGACTGGGCACTGGGCCTGACCGGACCAAGGAGGAGGCTGGACGGTTCCTGCGGACTGCCCGAGGCCAAGACCTTGATCACGCACGACCGGCGCGGTCACCGCAGCATCAACGGGCAGTTCGGGCTGAAAGCGCCGGCTGACGTCGTCCACCCAAGCGCAAGCTCTACCTCCACCACGGGATCACCTTTACCGTTCGGCCGGGCGGTGGGCCGGGCGATCCTGCGGGTCATGAGCGTGATCGCGGCAAGGATGAGCATCGCTTCGGCGTGCTCGACGGGAAGCCCAGCAGACGGCATTGGTCGCTTTGAGCGTAGCCCTGGGGCTGACGGCTGGGCAGCCTTTTGATGGCCCGTCGCTTCACGGGTGAATCGTGTCTGATCTGGCGGGGAACGTGACCTGGGATTGAACACTAGGTGCCGGGCTAGGCGTTGAGTCAGATGGAACGTGACCAGGTTCGGCTTCACCAACTCCAACGTCGGCCCCACCACGAGAACCCGCCCACCCGCCGCCACCCGATTCGCCACCTCGACCGCAAGCCGCGTCTTACCCGTC
>NZ_JBICXM010000018.1:0-164374 GCF_043200235.1 Streptomyces sp. NPDC048441 | reverse complement strand
CACCCCGCTGGGCATCGGTCACCGACAACGGCGGAATCTTCGGACCCGGACGACTCATACCGAACTAACGCCAAACCTCAGACTCAGGTCACTAGCGCAACATCGGCAGTTCGATCGCCGGGCAGCGGTCCATCACCATCTCCAGGCCCCCGGCCCGAGTCCTCTCGTACGCCGCCTCGTCGACGACGCCCAGCTGGAACCAGACCGCCTGCGAGCCGATCGTCACGGCTTCGTCGGCGGCCTGGCCCGCGATGCCGCTGTTGAGGAACACATCGACGACGTCGATTTTGAAGGGCACGGCGGAGAGGGACGGGTAGCCCTGCTCGCCGTGCACCGTCTCGGCCTTCGGGTGAATGGGGACGATGCGCTTTCCGTAGCGCTGTAGGACACCGGCGACTCCGTACGCCGCCCGCTCCTGGTTCGAGGACAGGCCCACGACCGCCCAGGTGTCTCCGAGCTCCGTCAGGATCTTGCGCACTGTTGCCGGATCGCCGTACACGCCCCGCTCCTTCTGCCGCCTATGGTCGAACAGCCATGACTACGCGACGAGTACGTCAGACATTCACGCCGAAGTCCGACGCGATGCCGCGCAGCCCACTCGCATAACCCTGGCCGACCGCGCGGAATTTCCACTCGGCTCCATGGCGGTAGAGCTCGCCGAAGACCATGGCGGTCTCGGTCGAGGCGTCCTCGGAGAGGTCGTAGCGGGCGATCTCCGCGTTGTCGGCCTGGTTGACCACGCGGATGAAGGCGTTGCGGACCTGGCCGAAGCTCTGGCCGCGGTTCTCGGCGTCGTGGATGGACACCGGGAAGACGATCTTCGTGATCGTGGCGGGGACCGCCGCGAGGTTCACCTTCACGGCCTCGTCGTCGCCCTCGCCCTCACCGGTGAGGTTGTCGCCGGTGTGCTCGACCGAACCGTCGGGGCTCTTGAGCTGGTTGTAGAAGATGAAGTGCTGGTCGGAGACGACCTTCCCCGAGTCGTCGCAGAGCAGTGCGCTGGCGTCCAGGTCGTAGTCCGTGCCGGTGGTCGTACGGACGTCCCAGCCCAGGCCGACCAGGATGGCGGTGAGGCCGGGGGCCTCCTTGCTGAGCGAGACATTGCCGCCCTTGGCCAGGGAAACTCCCACGATGTCCTCCTGAAGTCCTGAGGTGAAGTGCGTACCGGCCGTGGTCAGGGCCGGGGTTAAAAACTACAGCACTGTAGAAGTTGCCGGGGTACCGCGTCCCGATACCGCGTCCCGCTTACGATGTGGCGCTCCTCGAGGGGCCGTCAAGAGCGTCGTCAGGAACTGGCGTGGCGCAGCGTGAGCGCGAGGAGCCGCAGCCCCGCCTTCGGTGGTCCCTATGACGTAGGGGGCCCGCGGCGAATGGCCGCAAGCCCCCTATGGATCCGCTGAATTCACTGAACTCGCTGAATCCGATGAGTCGGCGGAATCAATCCGCCGGATCCGTCAGAGGTCGAACTCGTGCGGCGGCAGGTCCAGAGCGAAGCACGCCTCGCGCACCACGGCCTGCTCGGTCCGGTCGAAGTCGCCGTCGGCGCCGCCGATGACGATGCCGATCTGGATCACGGCACGCGCCTCCGCGGGCTTCTTCTTCGCCTTGGTGACCTCCTGCAACACGCTGACCTTGCCCATCGCGAAGTCGGCGATCAGCCTGTCGATGTTGGCGTCGAAGCGGCGCTGCAACTCGGCGGCGGGGAAGTTCTGCAACACCTCGTTGGTGGCGATGAGCTGGGCCACGCGCTGCCGCTCGGCCGGGTCGATGGAGCCGTCGGCGGCTGCCACCAGGGCGCACATCGCCATACTGGAGTCGCGGAAGGCGCCGCTCTGGAGGTCGTTCTTCTTCGCCATGAGCTGGGTCTGCATCGTCGATGCGGATTCCTTGACGCGGTCCCACAGGGCCATGAGAACTCCATACGTTGATCTCGTATATCTACAGCAACGTAGAAACTAGCCAGGGAGCTGAGAAGTTCCGCCGAGCTGAAAAGTTCCTCCGGACGAAGACGAAGACCAGGAGTTGGACGATGACGCGGTCAGCGCAGGACCTTCTCGACGCCGTGGCGACGGAGCTCGCACCGGACCCGGCGGCCAATCCACTCGTCCCGTGGCTCGCGGACGGCACGGCGAACCGTTCCGTGATCACCGCTCTCGCCCTGGAGCAGCGCTCCGTGATCCCCGCCGACCGCCGCTCCTTCCTGCATCTTGCCGACCGCTCGGCCGCCACCGGGGAGGCCGAGTGCGAAGCCTTCTTCCGTACGCTCGCCGAGGGGGAGACCCTGGCCTTCGAGCGGCTCGACGCCCTGGTCGCGGCCTGCGGCGTGGACAAGGCCGAGGCCGACGCGTACGAACCGCGGGCGGGCTGTCAGGCCTATCCGGCGTACGTCGCCTGGCTAGCCCTGAACGGCACACCCGCCGACGTGGTCCTCGCCCTCACCGCCAACTTCGCGGCCTGGGGCGCCTATTGCGCGACGCTCACCCGGGCGCTGCCCGCCCACTACGGCTTCAGCGAGGAGTCCTGCGCGTTCTTCGCCTTCTTCGCCGAACCCGCGCCCGAACTGGAGCGGCAGGCACTGGCCGCGGTACAGGCGGGAGTTGACCAGGTTCGGGCTCAGAGCGGCGGCCTCGACACGACGGGCACGGCCCTGCGCCACGGGAAGCTGCTCCAGCGCTACGAAGCGATGTTCTGGGAGACACTCGCCGAACCGGCGTAGCGCGTGACGGAGGGGCGAAATCCGCCACGTATGAGCGCGGCCTACTCTGGCGGGATGCACGACGAATACCGCACGGTGGCCCGCGAGGCCGTGCACGAGACCGAGGTCAACCACTCGCGCTTCCTGTGTGCCCTCGCGCCCGCGGCCACCGAGGGGGAGGCCAAGGACTTCGTCGCGCGCATCCGCAAGGAGCACCCGTCCGCTTCGCACAACTGCTTCGCGTACGTCATCGGGGCCGACGCCGGGGTGCAGAAGGCGAGCGACGACGGGGAGCCTGGCGGCACCGCGGGCGTGCCGATGCTCCAGATGCTGCTCCGACGTGACATGCGGTACGTCGTCGCCGTCGTGACCCGCTACTACGGAGGGGTCAAACTTGGCGCGGGTGGACTGATCAGGGCCTACGGAGGTTCGGTCGGCGAGGCGCTCGACGCGGTCGGCACCTTGACCCGCAGGCGATTCAGGCTCGCCACCGTCACCGTCGACCACCAGCGCGCGGGCAAGATCCAGAACGATCTCCGATCGGCGGGGCGCGAGGTGCGCGACGTGCGGTACGGGGACGCGGTGGCCATCGAGATCGGCCTTCCGGACGCCGATGTCGAGGCCTTCAAGGCGTGGCTGGCGGACGCGACCGCGGGCAGCGCGGTGTTCGAACTCGGGGGAGAGGCGTACGGGGACGCTTGACGCCCCCTTGCGGGCTCGACCCCAGGCGTGAATCTGTACGAATAGGTAGAATTCGGGTCATGGGAGAGCGGCCTATAGCGCCGACTGCGCCCGAGCTCGTCCTCGAGACCGACACCGGCTCCACGGTGATGAGTCCGAGCAGGGACTACCACGTCGGGCGCGACCCGTTGAGCGACGTCGTTATCGACGACGCCCGCGTGTCGTGGCACCACGCCGTCCTGCACGCCGAGGCGGACCACTGGACGATCGAGGACGAGCACAGCACGAACGGCACGTACGCCGACGGGCGGCGCGTCCACGAGTGGGGCGTCGGACCGGGCAGCGTCATCCGTTTCGGCAGCGTCGCCGACGGCCCGCGCGCGGTGCTCGTCGGCCGCGCGCCTCCCGCCCCCGCGGCCCCCGCCGCTCCCGAGCGCCCCTCCGGCGTCCATACGCCATCGGCCACCGGCACCTTCCGGCAGCCGACGACCGTACGCCCACTGCCCGCCCGCACCGTCCGCATCGGGCGTGCCGACGACAACGACCTGGTCATCGACGACCTGGTCGTCTCGCGCCGCCACGCCGAGCTGCGGGTCCTCGCTGACGGCACGTACGAGATCGTCGACCTCGGCAGCCACAACGGCACCTACCTCAACGGCCAGCCGGTCGCCCGCGCCCCGGTCGCGCCCGGAGACATCGTCGGCGTCGGCCACCGCGCGTACTGCCTGATGGGCGACGAGCTCCAGGAGTACGTCGACACGGGCGAGGTGTCGCTCGACGTGCAGGAGCTGACGGTCGCCGTCGACCGGGGCCGCAAGACGCTGCTCGACCGGATCTCGTTCCCCGTGGGTGAGAAGTGCCTGCTCGCCGTCGTCGGGCCGAGCGGCGCCGGGAAGTCCACCCTCCTCAACGCCCTCACCGGCCAGCGTCCCGCCGACGACGGCACCGTCCTCTATGACGGCCGCGATCTCTACCGCGACTACGCCGAGCTGCGTCAGCGCATCGGTCTCGTACCGCAGGACGACATCCTGCACGCCCAGCTCACCGTGCGCCGGGCCCTCGGCTACGCCGCCGAACTGCGCTTCCCCGAGGACACCGAGAAGGCGGAGCGCCGGGCCAGGGTCGACGAGGTCATCCGCGAGCTCGGCCTCGAGCAACGCGTCGACCAGCCCATCCACAGCCTCTCCGGCGGCCAGCGCAAGCGGGTGAGCGTCGCACTCGAACTCCTCACCAAGCCGTCGCTGCTCTTCCTCGACGAGCCGACGTCCGGACTCGACCCCGGCATGGACCGCTCGGTGATGCACATGCTGCGCGGCCTCGCCGACGACGGCAGGACGGTCGTCGTCGTCACACACAGCGTGCTCAGCCTCGACGGGTGTGACCGGCTCCTCGTGCTCGCGGCGGGCGGCAGGATCGCCTACTACGGGCCGCCGCGGGACGCGCTCCCGTTCTTCGGCTTCGAGGAGTGGCCGGAGGCGTTCGAAGCGTTCGAGGGGGACCGCGAGCGGGACTGGGCGTCGGAATACCAGGGTTCGCCGTTCCACCAGCAGTACATCGTGAACGCGTCCACGCAGCCGCTCCTGCCGCAGGGGAGCGGAGGTCCGGTCACCGCCTTCGCGCCGCCGCCGAAGGCGCAGAGCTGGGGGTCCCAACTGAGGACCCTGGTGCGGCGGTACGCGGCCGCGCTCGGCGCCGACCGGACGTTCCTCGCGATCATGATCGCGCTGCCGTTCGTGATGGGTGCCATGGCCCGCGCGCTCGCCGGGAGCAAGCTGACGCAGGAGACGGCGATGAACGCGCTGCTCATCCTCTGCGTGGGCGGAGTCCTGACCGGCGCGGCCAACGCCGTACGGGAACTGGTCAAGGAGCGCGTCATCTACCAGCGCGAACGGGCTGTCGGGCTCTCCAGATCGGCGTACCTGATGTCCAAGGTCGTCGTGCTGGGCGCGATCACGGTTCTCCAGGCCGTCGTCCTCACCCTGGTCGCCCTGCTCGGCGTGGACCTCAACGCACCCGGCGGCGAAGGCGTGCTCCTGCCACCGCTGGTGGAAATCACGGTGGCGGTGGCCCTCCTGGCATTCACGGCCATGATGCTCGGCCTCCTCGTCTCGGCCCTGGTGCGCAAGGAGGAGGTGACGATGCCGCTGCTCGTGCTCCTGGCCATCGTCCAAGTGGTGTTCTGCGGCGCACTCCTGAAACTGCACGGGGTGCCGGGTGTTGAGCAGCTGGCGTGGCTCGTGCCTTCGCGGTGGGCCCTCGGCGCGATGGCGGGGACCATCGGTCTCGGCAGGATCGTCCCGGGGGAGCTGACGGCCGACCCGCTGTTCAAGCACTCCGTAGGCGTGTGGCTGATCAACATGGGCATGTTGGTGGCCCTGTCGGTCGTCTTCGGATACGTGGTCGCCAGGCTGCTGCGACGGCACGAACCGGCAGTCATGCGGAAGTAGGACGCGATGACCACTACGGACTTCCGCCCCACACATGTCGTCCCCCAGGACGGGCTGCCCGCCTGGGAGACGCCGGACGTGAACCGGCCGACGGTGCCGCTGGACGCGTTGCTGCCCGTGCAACTGGTCGACCGGCTGGGTGACTGGGCCCAGATTGTCTGCGCCAACGGCTGGTCGGCCTGGGTCGACGGCCGCCTTCTCATCGCCGTACCGCCTGCTCCACCGGCCGCGGGCCACCCTCTGACCCGCACGGCGGACCCGCGTCCACTGCTGGCCAGGGCCGAGGAAGCGGTGGGCCGCTACCGGAGCGCGGCGGAGGAACTGTCGACCGGCGGGACCGACGGCGAGTCATTCCGCCGGCGGACCCATGGACTGCGCGTGGGCATGGTGGTGGACGGCGAATCGGTGTGGCTCTACGACGCCGAGCACGAGCGGTGGGTGTACTGCGACGGGACGCGGCTGAGTACGTACGCCACGGGGGGCCGTCCGAGCGTCCGGGGCGAGGGGGACACGGGGGACACGGGGGACACGGGCGAAGCGGAGGCTGATACCGGTGGCGCGGCGGGCCCGGAGCCGACGCAGGTGGTCGGGACCGCGGCCGATGCCGCCCCCGCCCAGCCTCCGTCCGGCGAAGCCCCCGCTCCGTCCGGCGAAGCCCCTGCTCCGTCCGGCGAAGCCCCTGCTACGTACGCCGAAGCCCCCGCTCCGTACGCCGAAGAACCCACCCGCATCGTTCCGCCCGCCCCCGACCCGCCGCATCGGCCCGGTGAAGCCCGATGAGTCCCGCACCGCCCGAAGCGAGCCAGAGCCCGTACTCCGGGCGGCCGTCCGAGCTGATCGGGGCGCAGATCGCGGGGTACCGCGTCGAGGGTGAGATCGGGCGGGGCGGGATGGCTGTCGTCTATCGCGCCAGGGATCTGCGCCTGGACCGCACCGTCGCCCTGAAGCTGCTCGCCCCCGAGCTCGCCCGCAACGACACCTTTCGGCAGCGCTTCACCCACGAGTCGCGCGTGGCCGCCGCGATCGAGCATCCGCACATCGTGCCGGTCTTCGAGGCAGGCGAGACGGACGGCGTGCTGTACATCGCCATGCGCTACGTTCCCGGGCTCGACCTGCGCCATCTGCTCGACCGCGCGGGCCCGCTCCCCGTCGGAGCCGCCCTCCGCATCGCCGCGCAGGTCGCGTCGGCGCTCGACGCGGCGCATGACCACGGGCTGGTCCACCGCGACGTCAAACCCGGCAACATCCTTGTCGCCAAGGGCACGGACAGTGACCACCCGGAGCACGTCTACCTCACGGACTTCGGCCTCACGAAGAAGTCGCTGTCCCTGACCGGGTTCACGACCGTGGGCCAGTTCGTCGGGACCCTCGACTACGTGGCGCCCGAGCAGATCTCGGGGCGCCCGGTGGACGGCAGATGCGATGTCTACAGCCTCGCCTGTGTCGTCCACGAGACCATGGCCGGCGGGCCGCCCTTCCAGCGCGACGACGACATGGCGCTTCTCTGGGCCCATCAGTACGACAAGGCGCCCCTGCTGACCGAGATACGCCCCGACGTTCCAGAAGCCCTCGACGGCGTCCTCGCGAAGGCGCTGGCCAAGAGCCCGGAGGATCGGTACGGCTCCTGCCTGGAGTTCGTGTCCGCTCTGCGTGCCGCGGCCACGGGCAGCGCGGACGGCCACCCGCCCACCCAGGTGGACCTCCAGGTCGTGGGAGCACCGCCGAAATCGGGCACACCCCCGGAGCCGCCCGACTGGGCACGGCCCGTCTTCCGGAGCCTTTCCGGCTAGCTCTGGCCGGGCTCGACCTCGCCCCGCCGGTGCACCCGCCGCGCGAGCAGCCCGCCGAGAAAGCCGGTGACCAGGCCCCAGGCCACGGCGAGGATCAGCGCGCGCCACAGGTGCGGCCGCAGCTCCACGCGGCCGGAGAGGCCACCGCCGAGGTCTCCGATGCCGAGGAGGGAGAGGCCGTAGTGGGCCTTGACGGAGGCGAGCAGGCAGACGGCAAGCACGGTGAGGGTCAGCGCCACCGCCATGTGCACCGCGTGCTGCCAGGCCCGCATCCGGGCCGGTGAGCGCGCCGCCATCAGGAACGCGGCCCACAGGACAAGCGCCGCCGCGACGCCAAGGAGCCACCACACCCGGCCGTCGTGCTCGGAGAGCGTATGGAGATCGAGCGTGGAGTCGTCCGGAGTGCGCAGTACGTCGTCGAGTACGCGCGGCATGGGCAGTCCGAACGGCCCCTCCACGCGGCCTTCCCAGGAGACGCCGAGCCCGAGAGTGAAAGCGAGCCAGGCAAGGTTGGGAAGCCCGAGAAGGAGCACCGCGAGCGTTTGGGCGGCATGGCCCTTCGTCGCCGTCACGACCAGGCCGATCACCAGGCCGAGAGCCACGTAGGAGAGCAGCAGGACCACCATGGCGAAGGCCGCGGGGCGCACCGACTCCTGGAAGCGCAGGAGGCGGCCGGGGAGCGGGGCCCCGCGCGAGACAAGGAGCGCCACGGCGATGACGCCCACGAGCCAGAGCAGCCCGAACACGAGGGTCAGCGGTACGTCGGTCTCGAAACCGACCCGCGGGGACGCGTCGAGCAGGTCGCCGATGTCACCCGCCGTTCCCTCCCCGAGCTCGATGGTGAACCGGTGGCGCGCGAGCAGGGCGAGGCCGATGAGCAGCAGGACCCACAGCACCGCGATCCGCGCGGCCCATCCCGCGAGCTCGCCCGCGTGAGCGACGGCCCGGTGCCGCAGCGGCCTGAGGAATCCGGCGGCGATGACCAGCGCCCCGGCGAGACCGACCGAGAGGGGGAGCACGGAGAGCCCCGCGTCCGTCTCGGCGATCGCCCCGGCGTCGCCGGAGAGCCCGACGGAGCCGCCGACCGCCATCACGACGACGGCGGCGACCACGCTCGGGAACGCGCCGCCGGGCAGATCGGCCGCCCCGGCGGCCCACAGTCCGAGCGCGGCGACGACGGCCATGGCCACCAGCGCGGCGAGCACGGCCACGACGGCGTGGAGCCAGCCGTGGGGGGTGATGCGCGGTTTCTGGTCGGTCACGGTCACGTTGTCACGCTAGGCAGCCCTTCGTCGGCCCGCCCCTAGGGGAGGGCCGACCGTGTCCGACCACGTCCGACGCGCCTGCGACCCCGTCCGACGCGCGTCGGACGGGGTCGCACGCGCGTCGGCTTGCGAGCCGCCAGGAACGGCTGAAGCATGGCGGAAGCCGTTACGCCGCAGGTGCAGGTCCCCTACGCAGGGAAGAAGAGCTCGTGAGCGTCGAACCGCCGTCGTCCGGCCGCCCCACAGGCCCCCCTTCAGGACCGCTCTCGGGTCCTTCGCAGCCCGGGGACACCCAGCCGGCCGCGACCCCGCCCGGTGCGACACCGCCACCCAGCGGCGAACGGCCGTCGGGTCCCCCGAGTGGCCCCCCGAGCGAGCCGCCGAGCGGCGGGGGATCCGACGGACCGGAGGACGACGGCCCCGGCGGGACCCCGGAACCGGAACGCCCCTGGTGGAAGTCGGCGCCGCGCGTAGCGGCCATCGCCCTCGTGCTCGTGGCCGCGGTGGTGCTGACGGTCGTCCTCACCCGCCCCGACGGCGGCACATCGGAATCCGGCGGCGAGGTCATCCTCCAGCCCGCCGGAAAGTCGGGTCCTGATCCCTTCACCGAGTCGACGGCCCGGGACGGCGACTCCCCGCCGCCCTCCCCGACCGCGCTGCCGACCTCGTCGGCGTCCGCGTCGGCCAACGTGACGCGCGGTGTCGAAGGCTCCGCACCCGGCCTCTACGGCGGGACACGCAAGATCGGCAGCTGCGACGTGGAGAAGCAGATCAGTGCTCTCAAGGGGGACCGGGCGAAGAGCATCGCGTTCGCATCGGTCCTCGACATCGACACGTCCGCCGTCCCCGCGTACCTCCGTGCGCTCACCCCCGTACAGCTGCGCATGGACACCCGCGTCACCAACCACGGCTACCGCGACGGCTCCGCCACCAGCTACCAGGCCGTACTCCAGGCAGGCACCGCCGTGCTCGTCGACGACCGCGGCGTGCCGCGCGTGCGCTGTGCCTGCGGCAACCCGCTGGCGCCTCCCGTCGCGCAGCAGAGCCCGAAGCGGACGGGCGACGCATGGCCCGGCTACCGGTCGTCGAACGTCGTGGTCGTGGCGCCCGCCGTGCGGGTCGTGAACGTATTCGTGATGTACGACCCACAGACCGGCGACTGGTTCGAGCGTGACAAGGGCGACACGGGTGGCGGCGACACGAAGACAGATCCGCCGGTGAACCAGTCCTCCTCGCCGACTCCGTCGCCGTCCCTCTCCCCGTCCTCCGGTGAGCCGTCCGCGCCGTCTTCGTCGTCCGCGCCCCAGACTCCCTCCTCGGAGCCGGCGCAGCCGCCCTCGTCCCAGGACCAGTCGGTGCCGCCGTCGTCGCCGGCGACAGATTGAGGTTCGTGATCGAGCAGGGGTGACAAGGCGCTAGCGTGGTGGGTGCTGTCGGCGAGGCCCGTGCTGGGGCGGCGCTGGATCCGGTGGCGTAGGAGGGGCAGCCATGCGGGCCGGAGCGGTGACTTGAGAATTCTGCATACGTCCGACTGGCACCTGGGCCGGTCGTTCCACCGGGTGAACATGCTCGGCGCCCAGGCCGAGTTCATCGGTCACCTCGTCGACACGGTGCGTGAGCGCGAGATCGACGCCGTCGTCGTGTCCGGGGACGTGTACGACAGGGCGGTGCCGCCGCTCGCCGCTGTCGAGCTGTTCGACGACGCGCTGCACCGGCTCGCGGACCTCGGCGTCCCGACGGTGATGATCTCCGGGAACCACGACTCGGCGCGCCGCCTCGGTGTCGGCGCGGGTCTCATCGGCCGCGCGGGCATCCACCTGCGGACCGCGCCCGCCGCCTGCGGCGAGCCGGTGGTCCTGGCCGACGACCACGGAGACGTGGCGTTCTACGGCCTGCCCTATCTCGAACCGGCGCTGGTCAAGGACGAGTTCGGGGTGGCGAGAGCGGGCCACGAGGCGGTGCTCGGTGCCGCCATGGAGCGGGTGCGCGCCGACCTGGCCGCCCGGCCGCCGGGCACCCGTTCCGTCGTCCTCGCGCACGCCTTCGTCACCGGCGGCGAGGCCAGCGACAGCGAGCGGGACATCACGATCGGCGGGGTGGCCGCCGTGCCCTCCGGGGTCTTCGACGGCGTCGACTATGTGGCGCTCGGCCACCTGCACGGCAGCCAGGCGATCAGCGAGCGCGTGCGCTACTCGGGCTCCCCGCTGTCGTACTCGTTCTCGGAGTCCGCCCACCGCAAGAGCATGTGGCTCATCGGCCTCGGGGCGACGGGGGAGATCGACGCCGAGCGGATCGACTGTCCGGTGCCGCGCCCGCTGGCCCGAGTCCGGGGAGAGCTCGATGTGCTGCTCGCCGACCCGGAGCTCACCCGCCACGAGGAGGCCTGGGTCGAGGCGACGCTCACCGACCCGGTCCGCCCCGACGACCCCATGGCCCGCCTCTGCGAACGCTTCCCGCACACCCTCAGCCTCGTCTTCGACCCCGTACGCACTCCCGATGACCCGGACGTCTCGTACGCCCAGCGTCTCGAGGGCCGCAGCGACCAGCAGATCGCGGAGGACTTCGTGACCCATGTGCGGGGCGCGGGGCCCGACGAGCGCGAACAGGCCGTGCTGCGGGCGGCGTTCGACACCGTCCGCACCGACGACACGCTGCGCGAGGTGGCCCGATGAGGCTGCACCGGCTCCGGATCACCGCGTTCGGCCCCTTCGGCACCACTCAGGACATCGACTTCGACGAGCTCTCCGCCGCCGGGCTCTTCCTGCTGCACGGCCCGACCGGCGCGGGGAAGACCTCCGTCCTGGACGCCGTCTGCTACGGCCTGTACGGCTCGGTGCCCGGGGCCCGGCAGGGCGGCGGCCAGGGAGTGACGCTGCGCAGCGACTACGCGCAGCCCACCGTCAGGACCGAGGTGTGCCTCGAACTGACCGTCGAGGGGCGGCGGTTGGAGATCACCAGGCAGCCGCCGTGGGAGCGCCCGAAGAAGCGCGGCACGGGTACGACCATGGAGAAGGCGCAGAGCTGGCTCCGTGAGCACGACGGTGCTGATCAAGGCGGTGCTGATCAAGGCGGTGCTGATCAAGGCGGTGCTGATCAGGGCGGTGTATGGAAGGACCTCAGCCGCTCCCACCAGGAGATCGGCGAGGAGATCACGCAGCTGCTCGGCATGAGCAAGGAGCAGTTCTGCCAGGTCGTACTGCTGCCCCAGGGCGACTTCGCGCGCTTCCTGCGGGCCGATGCCGAGGCCCGCGGCAAGCTGCTCGGGCGGCTCTTCGACACGCGCAGGTTCGCGGCGGTCGAGACGCGCCTCGCCGAGCAGCGGCGCGACGCCGAGGGCGCGGTGCGCGACGGGGACGGGGAGCTCCTTGCCGACGCGCACCGAATGCAGCAGGCCGCGGGCGGTGCCCTCGACGGCGCCGAGCTGCCGCTGCCCGATCTGTCGCCCGGCGATCCGGGGCTCGCCGATTCCGTCCTCGTCTGGGCCGCCGTCGCGCGCTCCGGCGCCCGTGAACGGCGTGCCATCGAGCGGTGCGCCCTCACGGCCGCCGAGTCCGTGCAGGCCAGCGCGGCGGGCCGCCTCGATGACGTACGCGAACTTGACCGGTTGCAGCGGCGGTTCGGCCAGGCGCAGGAGCGGGCCGCGCGCCTTCAGGAGCGCGCGCAGGAGCACCGGCAGCGGCAGACCCTGATGGACCGGGGCCGCAAGGCCGAGACGGTCGCCCCCGCGCTCGGCCTGCGCCAGGCCACCGAGGAGGAGCACCGGCGGGCGACGGGCGATGAAGCACGCGCGCGTGGGTACCTGCCCGCCACGTTCGCGGACTCCGGGGCGTCGGGACTCGCCGCCGCCGCGCGCAAGGCGGCCGAAGAGCTCGGCGGGCTCGAATCGGCCCGGCGCGCCGAACGCCGCCTCACCGAACTCGGCACAGAGCGGGCGTCCCTGGAGCGTGAGGAGCGCGCTGACGACGAGCTGCTGCGCGAAGCGGCGGGCTGGCTCGACGGCTGGGAGGTGACCAGGACTCGCCTCCAGGAGCGCATCGAGTCCGCCCAGGACGCGGCCACGCGCACCGAGCGCCTGGCGGGCCAACTGGAGCCCGCACAGGGTAGGTTGGACGCGGCCCGGCGCCGCGACCGCCTCACCCGCGAGGCGTCTTTCGCACACGAACGCACCCTCGCGGCCCGCGAAGGCACCACCACCGCCCATGAGTACTGGCTCACCCTGAAGGAGCAGCGCCTCACCGGCATCGCGGCCGAACTGGCCGCGGGCCTGAGCGAGGGCGCCCCCTGCGCGGTCTGCGGAGCCACCGAACACCCCACCCCCGCCACGAAGACCGCCGGTCATGTCGACCGCGCCACGGAGGATTCGGCGCTCGCCGCGTACCGGCGGGCGGACGAGGGACGCGCGGAGGCGGAGCGGCAGCTCGGCGAGGTGCGGGAGTCGTTGGCGGCGGCGGGGGCCGCGGCAGCGGGTGGTGCGGCGTCGGGCGGCGCGGCATCGGCGGGCGCGGCGGAGGAGCTCTCCGTGGAGGGAATCGCCGCATTTGTCGAGAAACTGCGGAGCGAACACGCCGACGCGCGCGGCCGTGCCTCCGGGCTGCACCTTGCCAAGGAAGACCTCGCTCGGGCCGAGCGCGAGCACGACCGCAGGGTCACCGCACGGCAGGAGGCCGCGCAGCGGGTCTCCTCTCGGGCCACGTTGCGGGAGGCCCTCGATCGTGAACAGCAAGGCCTGGACGCCGAGTTGACCCGCGCGCGCGGAGCCAGCGGCAGCGTCGCCGCCCGTGCCGCGCAGCTGGAGCGGCAGACCGCGCTGCTGACCGAGGCCGCGGATGCCGCACGCGTCGCCGACGACACCGCTCAGCGGCTCAAGGACGCCGACGCGCGACTCGCCGACGCGGCCTTCCGCGCCGGGTTCGACACGCCGAGGGCCGCGGCCGAGGCGCTGCTCGACGACGCACGACACCGCGAACTGCAGCACCGTATCGACGAGTGGCAGAACGAGGAAGCGGCCGTACGTTCCCTCCTCGCTGAGCCGGACGCGGCCGACGCCGCTCAGCAGCCGCCCGCCGACCTCCACACCGCCCAGGAGGCCGCCGAAACCGCCGACAGGCTGGCCCGAGCGGCAGCGTCGGCGCTCGACGCGGCCACCCGCCGCTGCGCCGAACTCGACCGGCTCTCCGCCAGGTCGGCCGCCGCGGTCAGGCGCCTCGCGCCCTTGCGTACCGAGTACGACCGGGTTGCGCGGCTCGCGGGGCTCGCCGCGGGCACGTCGGCGGACAACGAACGCAAGATGCGCCTGGAGTCGTACGTACTCGCCGCCCGGCTCGAACAGGTCGCGGCGGCCGCGACCGCGCGGCTGCGGCGCATGTCGTCGGGCCGCTACACCCTGGTCCACTCCGACGACCGCACGGGACGCGGCCGTTCGGGGCTCGGCCTGCACGTGGTCGACGCGTGGACGGGCCGGGAGCGCGACACGTCGACGCTCTCGGGCGGCGAGACGTTCTTCGCCTCGCTCGCCCTCGCCCTCGGCCTCGCGGACGTGGTCACCGACGAGGCGGGCGGCGTACGGCTCGACACGCTCTTCATCGACGAGGGCTTCGGCAGCCTCGACGACCAGACGCTCGACGAGGTCCTCGATGTCCTGGACTCGCTGCGCGAACGGGACCGCAGCGTCGGCATCGTGAGCCACGTCGCGGATCTCCGGCGCCGCGTCCACGCACAGCTGGAGGTCGAGAAGGGGCGTGCGGGGTCGGTCGTACGACAGCGGGGCGGGGCGTAGGAGACCGGGTCAGCGCCCCAGCGGGCGCCTCGACAGGGGAGAGGAGTAGACGATGCTGGTGGTCACGGACCCCAGCGCGCCGATCTTCCCCGCGACCTCCTCGAGGTGGCTCATGGTGCGCGCCGCGACCTTGATCACAAAGCAGTCGTCGCCCGTGACGTGGTGCGCTTCGAGGATCTCCGGAGTCGTCTCGACCAGGTCGTGGAACGGCTTGTAGTTGCCGTTCGGATAGCGCAGCCGCACGAACGCGAGGATGGGGAGACCGAGCCGCTCCGGATCGACCACGGCCGCGTATCCCTGGATCACGCCCGCTTCTTCGAGACGGCGGACCCGTTCGGTGACGGCGCTCGCGGACATGGAGACGGCACGCGCGAGCTCGGCGTAGCTGGCGCGGCCCTCACGCTGGAGGACATCGAGGATGCGCCAGTCGGTGGCGTCCGTGGAATAACCGGTCATGCCTGAGAGGTAACAGGGGATTCCCCGGCCGATCAAGGGGTACGCCGGTGGTCGGCTCTTCTGGGCCGGAGGCTTGGCCCGTAGATTTCTGGCCATGAGCACAGTGACGAACACAGCGCACACCGAGCCGATGACCGCCGCGGCCGCCGCCGCGTACTTCGGTGCGAGCCTCGCCTTCCACGCCGATGTGTCGGACGTCGCGTCGGCGCTCGCCGCCGACGGTGACCCCGGCTTCGTCGTGCTCGACTCCCGCTCGACCGAATCCTGGGACCAGGGCCACATACCCGGTGCGGTCCACGTCCCCACCGCCCTCATCCCGGAGCAGGCCGAGCAACTGCTCGACAAGAACGTCCCCGTCGTCACCTACTGCTGGGGCCCCGGCTGCAACGGCGCGACCCGCGCCGCCCTCGCCCTCGCCCAACTGGGCTTCCAGGTCAAGGAGATGCTGGGCGGCTTCGAGTACTGGGCCCGTGAGGGCTTCGAGTTCGAGACCTGGGAAGGCAGCGATCGCCGTACGCCCGACGCTCTGACGGCGCCTCTGCACGCGGAAGACTGCGGCTGCTGAGGCGTGGCCGCGGGGCGGGGTGCACGACAACTCCCGTGCGCCCTGGCCCCGCACCCCGCAGCATGGTCTGCCATGCCCCTCCTTCCGCACCCCACCCCCGAAGCGCTGCGGCGCGACCCTCTGCCGCTGCGCGGCCGAACCGCTCTCGTCACCGGAGCCAGCCGACGCGGCGGCATCGGATCTGCCGTGGCCCGACGCCTCGCCGCGTACGGAGCGAGTCTGTATCTGCACCACCATGTACCGCACGACGCCGCGATGCCCTGGGGCGCCGACCGCCCCGCCGATGTCGTCGCCGGAGTACGCGACGCGCTCGGAGATCCCGGGGCACGCGTCCATGACGGGCCCGGTGATCTGGCGGATCCCGCCGCCCCGGGCGACCTGATCGCGAAAGCCGCCGACGCGCTCGGCGGGCGTATCGACATCCTTGTCGCCAATCACGCCGTCAGCGGCGCGGACGGCACCCTCGACACCATCGACGCCGCCATGCTGGACACCCACTGGGCGGTGGACACCCGGTCGGTGATTCTCCTCGTGCAGGCGTACGCGCGGCTGCGGGCCGCCCTGCCGTCCCGTACGCCCGGTGGGCGCGTCGTGATGATGACGTCCGGGCAGGACATCGCGGGCGGAATGCCCGATGAGATCGCCTACAGCCTGCAGAAGGGCGCCTTGGCCTCGGCCACGCGTTCCCTGGCCACGACGCTCGCCGAGCAGGCCGTGACCGTGAACGCCGTCAACCCCGGTCCCGTGGACACGGATTACCGCACCGGCGACGACTATGAGGCGATCGCCGCCAGATTCCCCGCCGGGCGGTGGGGGATGCCCGATGACCCGGCCAGGCTCATCGCGTGGCTCGCCACGGACGAGGCCGACTGGATCACCGGGCAGGTGATCGACTCGGAGGGCGGGTTCCGGCGCTGAGCCGCCGAGCCGCCGAGCCGCTGAGAACCCCGGGCTACCTCAGAGTGCCGACAACTCGTCCACCAGATCGTCGAGCCCCAGCGGCCCCTGCGACAACGCCGCCATGTGCCACGCCTTCGCGTCGAACGCGTCGCCGAGCCGCCGCCGCGCGTTCTCGCGTCCGAGGAGCCAGGCCCGCTCGCCCAGCTTGTAGCCGATGGCCTGGCCGGGGATGGAGAGGTAGCGGGTCATTTCGCTCGTCACGTAATCCGTGGGGCGGCTGCAGTGCGCGTCGTAGAACTCCTGCGCGAGGTCGGGGGTCCAGCGCTCGCCCGGGTGGAAGGGCGAGTCCGCCGGGATCTCCAGCTCCAGGTGCATTCCGATGTCGACGATGACCCGCAGCGCACGCATCATCTGGGCGTCCAGATAACCGAGTCGGCGCTCCGCGTCCGTGAGGAAGCCGAGCTCGTCCATCAGCCGCTCCGCGTACAGCGCCCAGCCCTCCGCGTTGGCGCTGACGATGCCGATGGTCGCCTGGTAGCGGGAGAGGCTCTCCGCGACGTGCGCCCACTGCGCCAGCTGGAGGTGATGGCCCGGCACACCCTCGTGGTACCAGGTGGAGACCAGGTCGTACACGGGAAAGCGGGTGTCGCCCATCGTCGGCAGCCAGGTCCGGCCAGGGCGTGAGAAATCCTCGGAAGGGCCCGTGTAGTAGGGGGCCGCCGCACCGCCCGGCGGGGCGATGTGGGACTCCACCTTCCGTACCCGCTCGGCGAGTTCGAAGTGTGTGCCGTCCAGCGCGCCGATCGCCTCGTCCATCAGATCCTGGAGCCAGACCCGCACCTCCTCCACGCCCTCGATGTGCGTTCCGTGCTCGTCGAGGTGGGCGAGCGCCACCCACGGCGTGGCCGCGCCGGGCAGGATCTTCTCGGCCTCGGTGCGCATCTCGCCGAGCAGCCGGTGGAATTCGGACCAGCCGTACGCGTACGCCTCGTCGAGGTCGAGGTCGGCGCCGTTGAAGTAGCGGGACCAGCGGGCGTAGCGCTCCCGGCCCACCGTTTCGGGAGCGCCCTCGATCGCGGGTGCGTACACGTCCCGCATCCAGTCGCGCAGCGCCACGACGGCCGTGGTGGCGGCGCGCGCGGCGGCGTCGAGTTCGGCGCGGAGCGACTCCGGGCCCTCCGCGGCGTACGTGTCGAACCAGCCGGATCCGTCGTCCGGGCCCGCCCACTCGGTCAGCTGACCGATGAACGTGGCCGTGGTGCGCGGAGCCGCGAACAGCTTGCGTTCCAGGCCGAGTTCGAGCGAGGCGCGATATCCCTCGTACGCGGCCGGGACGGCCCGCAGCCGTTCGGCGATGGCGGCCCAGTCCTCGGCCGTCTCCATCGGGTTCAGGGTGAAGATCTCCCGTACCGCGTGCGGGATCGTGTGCAGATTCCCGACGGCGCGCAGCCCCTCATCGGCCTCGTGCACGGCGATCTCGGCGGTGAGGCGCTCCCGCAGGAGCCGCCCGCACCGGCGTTCGGCGTCACTGTCGGCGCCGGGACGCCGCTCCGCCTCGTCGAGCTGGGCGAGCGTCGTGCGGGCGAGATCCGCGAGGGCTTCCTGGCCTGCCGGTGAGGTGTCGGGGAGCTTGCTGTGGCTCGCTGTGACGCCGAGATAAGTGCCGTTGATGGGATCGAGGCCGATGAACGCGTCGACATAGGCGTCGGCGACCTCGCGGGGCAGCAGGTGCCGACCGTGGCCGTGCTCGGCGTCCGGCTTGAGGATCTTCGAGTCTGACATGCGGACATCTTCATACGGGGGACAGGCCCGCGTCATCACGATTTGCCGGTGGTCTCCTCTCGGCTTTCGGCCTCCGGACCCGGTGGCAGGAGCGGACCGCAGTCCCACTGCTGGAAGATCAACCGCGTCTCCACGCGTGCCACTTCGTGCCGCGCCGTGAACTCGTCGAGGACGAGCCGCTGCAGATCAGCGGTGTCGGCCACCGCGACATGCACCAGATAGTCGTCGGGCCCCGCGAGATGAAACACCGACCGGGACTCCGGCAGTGCCCTGATCCGGTCCACGAAAGGGCCCACGAGCTCCCGCCGGTGCGGCCGGACCTGAACGGAGAGCAGTGCTTCCAGACCACGGCCGAGTTTCGCCGGGTCGAGCCGCAGCTGGTGCCCGAGGATCACACCGGAGCGGCGAAGACGGGAGATCCGGTCGAGGCAGGTCGATGGCGCGACGCCGACCTGGGCCGCGAGGTCGCGGTAGGTGATCCGGGCATCGTTCTGCAAGAGCCGCAGTATGCGGAGATCCACCGGGTCGAGTACGACAGATTCAGCCACTTGCCGAACGTAGCACGGTGTTCAACCATGCAGGAGGGGAAGTTGTTCAGTCTGTCCCGCATGGACACGAACACGGAATCCCGCCCCGGGCCCGGCCACCCGGCACCGGCGTCAGCACCCCCTGTGTCGCCCGCACCGCGCGCCCTCGCCACCGAGGCGGTGCATGCGGGACGCGACGACCTCGCCGGGCTCGGCCTGCACACCGCGCCGATCGACCTGTCCACCACCTACCCCTCCTACGACACCCGGGGCGAGGCGGCGCGCATAGACGCCTTCGCGGCCGACGGCTCCCTGGACGACGGGCCGCCCGTCTACGCCCGCCTCGCGAACCCGACCGTCGCCCGCTTCGAGACCGCCATCGCCCGGCTCGAAGGCGCCGAGAGCGCGGTCGCGTTCGCGAGCGGCATGGCGGCGCTGACCGCGGTCCTTCTCGTACGAGGAGCGGCAGGCCTGCGTCATGTCGTCGCGGTCCGCCCGCTCTACGGCTGCAGCGATCATCTGCTGACCGCGGGGCTGCTCGGCTCCGAGGTGACGTGGGTGGACCCGGCCGGGATCGCCGACGCCATCCGCCCCGACACGGGCCTTGTCCTCGTCGAGTCGCCCGCCAACCCGACCCTCGCCGAGCTCGACCTGCGGGCCGTGGCGCAGGCCTGCGGCACCGTGCCGCTGCTCGCCGACAACACCTTCGCGACGCCCGTCCTGCAACGGCCGGCCGAGAGCGGGGCGCGGCTCGTGCTGCACAGCGCCACCAAGTACCTGGGCGGCCACGGCGACGTACTGGGCGGAGTGGTCGCCTGTGACGAGGAGTTCGCGCGGCAGCTGCGGCAGGTCCGCTTCGCCACCGGCGGGGTGCTGCATCCGCTCGCCGGATATCTGCTGCTGCGGGGCCTCGCCACCTTGCCGGTGCGCGTACGGGCCGCCTCGGCGAACGCGGCGGAACTGGCGCGGCGCCTGGCCGCCGACCCGCGTGTGAGCCGTGTGCACTATCCGCGGATCGGCGGCGCCATGGTCGCCTTCGAGGTGCGCGGCGACCCGCACGAGGTGACCGCCGCGGTGCGGCTGATCACCCCGGCGGTCAGCCTCGGCAGCGTCGACACGCTCATCCAGCATCCGGCGTCCATCAGCCACCGCGTCGTGGACGCCGCGGACCGGCGGTCGTCCGGCGTGAGCGACAGCCTGCTGCGCCTGTCGGCCGGGCTCGAGGACGTCGAGGACCTGTGGCAGGACCTCGACCGTGCCCTCAGCGCCGGTGCCCTGCCTCCTGCTGATAGAAGTCCGCGTCGGTCTGCCGCGCCTTGTCGTACGGCAGCCGCGAGCTGACCGGCGTCGCGTCGAGGCGGGCGGTGATGACCAGCGTGCCCTCTTCGATCTGGTAGTCGAGGGGCAGGCCGAGGCCGCGCATAGCGGCGACCATGCCTGTGTTGGACGCCTGCGTGACCGCGTACACGCTGTCGCAGCCCGCCTCGACGGCCATCGTCACCAGGCGGCCGAGCAGTTCGGTGCCGATGCCGCGGCGCTGCCAGTCGTCCTCGACGAGCAGCGCGATCTCGGTCTCGTCGCCGTCCCAGAGCAGATGGCCGATGCCCACGACGCGGCCGGACGCGGTCTGCACCGCGAGGGTGCGGCCGAAGCGCGGGCTGAGCAGGTGGTTCAGGTAGCGGTCCGCGTCGCGGACGGGGCCGTGGTAGCGCATCCCGAGGGTGCGCTGCGAGCAGCGGTCGTGCATGGCCTTGGCCGCATCGACGTCGGAGGTGTCGGCCCGGCGCACGGTGATGGAGTTGCCCTCGGCGAGCGTCAGGACGTCCTGGCTGCGCGGCATACGCGGGCCGAGCCGGGTGTCGAGCTCGACCAGGGCACGCGCGCGGGCGAACTCGGTGGGCGTGAACGGCAGATACGGCCGCTCCACGGTGATCACTTCGCCCTCCGGAGCCTGTAGCCGGAGCACCGTCCCGTCGAGCGCGCCCTCGACGGGCGCGCCGTCGGTGGGCTTCTCCGCCCGCTGCCCGGACCCGGCCCGCGCTGGGGCGGGCACCGACCGGATGGTGCAGCGGCCCAGCAACTGGCGTAGGGCCAGCGGCAGTTCGGCGGCGTCGAGGGCGGTGCGGGTGGCGAGGCCGAGGATGCGGGTGGGGGCGTCCACCAGGTCGTGGGCGTCGGCTCGCTCGATCCAGGTGCCCGAGCCGCCGGCGTTCGAGACGCCTCGGGAGATCTCGGCCGCGGAGAGCGGCTCAGGCGCGCGCAGCAGGAACTCGTCGACGGTGCCTTCGGCCAGCGGATGGGCC
The DNA here is from genome assembly GCF_043200235.1 of Streptomyces sp. NPDC048441. Classification (NCBI taxonomy): domain Bacteria; kingdom Bacillati; phylum Actinomycetota; class Actinomycetes; order Kitasatosporales; family Streptomycetaceae; genus Streptomyces; species Streptomyces sp. NPDC048441. The sequence goes on along the minus strand of NZ_JBICXM010000018.1, from coordinate 143,187 downwards.
TGGAGGCTCAGGATGTCGACCTTGGCGTGGGCGAGCATCGTGCACAGCGCGGCAAGCGAGCCCGGCTCGTCCCGCACGGTGGTGCGCATCCGCCACAGTGTCGTCGCCTCCGCGGGCGACTCCGTGGAGGCGGGCGGCCGGGCGTCGGGATCGTCGGCCGTCGGGGGTGCGTGGTTGTGGCGGCGTGCCCACCATGTGTGGAACCCGGCCGTGGCGAGCAGCGCCACGGCCGAGACCCCGAGCAGAGCAGGGCCGTCGGGGCCGTGACCGATCAGGTTGGCCACCGCGTCCGCCACGGCGACGGCCGTGAAGAGGGCGGCCAGTTCCACCAGGTCCCGCCGCCAGTGGTGAACGGGACGGCCGTGCTTCGTTCGCTTCACATCAGACATGTCTGCACTCATACAGCCACTGTGAAGGAAGGGTGTTGCGTGATCACAAACGCTTTGTGACTGATGGGTTAAGACGCCTTCTGTCCGCTTAGCTCCCCTTTGCTCTCGATGGGTGTTCGGGTACGACTCCTTAGCGGCCGTTCCGGGACGCAATCACTGCTGTCCCACCTGGCCCGGCTGCAGCACCTTGGTGAACAGGACTCCGCCGCCCTCCTGCCGCAGTCGTACGGTCAGCTCGCCACTGCCGCCGTCGACGTCGATCTCGCCGAAGTACTGCGGGGTCTCAGCCGGTGATGTGTTGGAGCGGTTCGGCGCCTTGATGAACCGCTGCTCCGCGCCGAACGTCCCGTCGAGCTTGAGGGCCTGGAAACCGCCCGCGGCCAGCGGCCCCGACACGAACTCCCAGAACGGCGCGAAGTCCTTGAACGCCGCGCGCGAGGGGTCGTAGTGCTGGGCCGACGTGTAGTGCACATCGGTGGTCAGCCACACCGTTCCGGTGACCTTGCGGTGCTTGATGTGCCGCAGCAGCTCGGCGATCTGGAGCTCGCGGCCGAGCGGCGCGCCGGGATCGCCCTGCGCCACGGCCTCGAAGTTCGTCGAGCCGTCGGGCACGACGAGGCCGAGCGGCATGTCGGACGCGATGACCTTCCAGGTGGCGCGCGAGCGCGACAATTCGCGCTTGAGCCATTGCAGTTGGCGGGCGCCGAGGATGCCAGTGGCGTCGTCGGGCTGCCGCCCCGGCGAGTTGGCGTTGCGGTAGGAGCGCATGTCGAGGACGAACACATCCAGGAGCGGGCCGTGCCGCAGGACCCGGTACACCCGCCCGTCCTCGTCGCCGGGCGGCAGCGTCGAGACGGGGAAGTACTCACTGAACGCCCGCAGGGAGCGCCCGGCGAGGACGTCCACGTTCTTCTCGGTATAGCGGGCGTCGCTCAGGATCTGCCCCGGGTACCAGTTGTTGTGCACCTCGTGGTCGTCCCACTGGACGATGGAGGGCACCTGGGCGTTGAAGCGCCGCAGGTTCTCGTCCAGGAGGTTGTAGCGGAAGGCGCCGCGGAACTCCGCGAGCGTCTCGGCGACCTTGGACTTCTCCTCCGTCGTCACGTTCCGCCACACCGTGCCGTCGGGCAGGGTGACGCTGGGCAGGATCGGCCCGTCGGCGTAGATGTTGTCGCCGCTGCACAGGAAGAAGTCCGGGTCCCGTTGCCGCATCTCCTCGAAGACCCGGTATCCGCCGCGGTCCGGGTTGATGCCCCACCCCTGGCCCGCGATGTCGCCCGACCAGAGGAAGCGCACGCCTTCCTTGCGGCCCTTCGGCGTCGTACGGAACGTGCCGGTGACCGGCTCGCCGGTCCGTCTGGGGTCGTCGGGGTCGGCCAGGACGACGCGGTAGTGGATCTGCTCGCCCGCCGGGAGTCCGCGCAGTGGGGTCGTCCCCGTGAAGTCGGTGTCCGGGCCGAGCACCGGACCGTGCCAGCGGGTGGGGTTGCGGAACGACTCCGTGGCGGATGTCTCCACGATCATGCGGGCCGGACGGTCGGACCGTACCCACACCAGGCCCGCGTGCGCCGTCACGTCACCGGCCTGCACGCCCCACTCTGCCCGCGGGCGTCCCGAAAGGGAGAGCGCCGGAGCCGCCCCGGCGAGAGCGGGCACGGCAAGGGCCGCGGGCACGGCGAGCGAGCCGCGCAGCACACTGCGGCGGCGGGGGGACGGGCTCGGCTGAGGGTGTGACATGAATGCGCCTCCAGTGACAGGTCCGACCAGTGTGCAGGGCCACAACTAGTGGTGCGCCGCGGCGCACACACAAACCACAAGTGAACAACTGCCCATGGGCACAAGGGAACCAGTGTGCGAACGCTGTGTCGGCTACGTCTCCGGTCGCGGGTCCCGAGTCGTAGGTCGGTGGCCCCGCGACCGAGGCCGGACGGCTGATGGACACAAGATCGTCGGCTGCCTACGCTCGGCACCAGAGGTACGCGGCCGAGCGCGCCTCTTCCGAAGGGGGGAACCCGTGCCGGTCAACGGGCAGAGCCACATCCGCATCGCACGCCCGTCGCGTGACCTCGCGGCGGCCGAGCGCTTCTGGGTGACGGGCCTCGGCCTGGAGGTCGTATGGCGGTCGGCGGGCGGTGCCGCGCCCGGCGAGCACGACCTGCTGATGGCCGGCTGGCCGGACGCCTCCTGGCACCTCGAACTCGTCCACGAGGAGGGCGCACCGGTCCTGCCGAGGCCCACGGAGGAGGACCTCCTCGTCATCTACCTCGACGAGCCCGTCCCCGACGACCTGGTGGCCCGCCTCGAGGGGCACGGCGGCAAGCGTGTCCTGTCGCCCAATCCGTACTGGAACGAGTGGGGCGTCACCGTCGAGGACCCTGACGGCTACCGCCTCGTGCTCTGCACGCGCGCGTGGGCCAACTCCTGACCCGCCTCCCGGCCTTCGCGGCGGCACGTGTCGAGGACGACGCGCGAGACGAGCGCCGGATCGTCGTTCATCGGCACGTGCCCGCAGCCGGGCAGCCGCACCAGGCGGGCGCCGGGGATGGCGTGCTTGGCGCGGATCCCCTGCCTGCGCAGCAGGATCCGGTCGCGGGAGCCCCACGCGACGGTGACAGGAAGCCCGGTTACGTCGTCGCTGAAGACCCCGTCACGCCCGGCGGCGAGGGTCTGCTCGAACCCCGTGGCCGCACGCAGCGCGAGCGTCTCGGCGACGATGGCATCGGGCGAACGGCGCCCGGGGCGGGCGTAGATGGTGCTCGTGAGAACGGCCCGTCCGGCCGCCGTACCGGAGAGCCGCTTGATCACCGGCAGCGGCAGGAGCCGCGCTCCGTGCCGCATCGCGAGCAGGGTGGTGAACGCGTACCTGCGCTCCCCGGCCGTCCAGAACCCGGCGGGAGACAGCGCGGTGACCGAACGCGCGAGCTTCTGCCTGCCGAGCTCCAGGGCGAGAAGGCCGCCCAGGGAATTGCCCGCCACATGCGGGCGCCCGATACCGAGGGCCTCGCACAGCTCGCCGAGCACGGACACCACCGTCGATATGTCGTAGGGGAGCCCCTCCGGGAGCGCGGGGGACTCACCGAAGCCGGGCAGGTCCACGGCGATCACGTCGTACTCCGCGGCCAGGATCCCGATCACGGGGTCCCATGCCTGACGGTGATGGCCGATGCCGTGCAGCAGGAGCAGCGGTTCGCCCTCGCCCGTGCGTTCGTACACGACGGACAGGGTCCGCGGGCCGCCGGGCGATTCGACGGTGAAGGACACCTCTGCGGCCATTGCTGCTCCAGTCCCCGCCGCCGGACGGCGGTCCTCAGACACCCTAGACACTTTGTCAGCAACAATTGCCGCTCAGTAGCCTCCAGTTCAAGAGGGCGAGGGGAAGTGGGACAGGGAGAAAAGGGGCGGGCCGGCGCGGCCGTCGGGGCCGGTGTGTGCCGCCACGCACCCGTTTCGCCTGGACAGCGCGTGATGCGTCGGGTGGGATGAAGGCGTGGCAACGGACACTGTGACGGACGTCTTCGAAGAGCACCGCCCCGTTCTGATGGGCGTGGCCTACCGGATGCTCGGCCGGGTGGCCGACGCGGAGGACATCGTGCAGGAGGCCTGGCTGCGCTGGTCGGCGGTCGACCAGGCGCAGGTGCGCGAACCGCGAGGCTATCTGGTGCGTGTCACCACCCGGCTCGCGATCGACCGGTTGCGCCACGTGCAGTCCAGACGTGAGTCCTACGTAGGGCCATGGCTGCCCGAACCGCTGGTCACCGACTACGGTCCTGCCGTCCCCGACACCGCCGAGCGGGCCGTGCTCGCCGACTCCGTGTCGCTCGCCGTCCTTGTCGTCCTGGAGTCCCTTTCACCTCTGGAGCGCGCGGTGTTCGTGCTGCGGGAGGCCTTCGGGTTCCCGTTCGCGGAGATCGCCCGCACGCTGGACCGCGGCGAACCGGCCGTGCGGAAGCTCGCGGCGCGGGCGCGCAAGCACGTCGATGAGGGAAGGCCGCGCTATGACGTGGACCCCGATGAGCGCCGGGACCTCACCGAGCGCTTCCTCGCCGCGGCGACCGGCGGCAACCTGGACGGACTGATGTCCCTGCTCGCCCCGGACGTACGTCTGGTCGGCGACAGCGGCGGCAAGGCCAAGGCGCCGCTGCGGGTCATCGAGACGGCCGACCCGGTGGGCCGTTTCCTCTACGGCGCGTTCGGCAAGGGTGTGCCGGAGGGGGCGGCGGCGGAATTCCGGTACATGGAGATCAACGGCGCCTGGGCGGTGCTCGTGCTGGTCGATGGCAAGCCGGACAGCGTCTTCCAGCTGGAGGTCGCCGACGGGCGGATCAAATCCGTCTACATCATTCGCAATCCGGACAAGCTCATCGGGCTCGCTCTGTGACCGCGGGCCGGAACCGCGGCCTGGCCGGATTCGCTCCGTAGCGGCAGCCGGCAAACCCCCGTCCACTTGGGGCGGGGGTTCTGTCGTGCGTGCCACGCGTGCGTGACCGCACGCCAACATCGCGTGAATGCTCTGTGGCATCAGCCCTGTGCGCGCTGTAACGGATCGAGGATTGGTCTTGACCAAGGGTGGGTGCGGCTCTATCGTCGCTCGCAGAGTTAGTGCAAGAACCTTTAATAAACAAGGGCGCTAAAACGCCGCGAGTACACGGCGATTGCGGAGGACAGGGTGGGGACCACGCAGCTGGAAGCGGCTCCGGAGCCGAAGTACTGGCACCTCAAGACCGTGCTCAGCGAGGCGCTCGACTCCGAGTTCGCCGTCGGCGAGATCCTGCCCAACGAGCGTGATCTCGCGGCCCGGTTCGGCGTCGCCCGCGCCACGCTCCGGCAGGCGCTTGAGCAGCTCGAGCTCGAAGGCAGGCTGCAGCGCCGCCGCGGGGTCGGCACGACCGTCGCCCCGCCGCGGATGGGTGTGGCCGTCGGATCCGCACAGGGCACATGGCCGGGCGCGGTCGGCGACGCCTGGCAGCCCGCAGACTGCGCACCGGCGGTCCCGCCCGCGGAGGTGGCCCGCATGTTGGCGGTCGACCCCGAAGAGCAGGTGCACGTGGTGCGACGCACCCGCGTCTCGCACGGCCAGCCCGTCGCCGCGGAGCTGCTCTACGTGCCGATGTCGTCCGTTTCCGAACTCTCCGCGATCGACGCCCCGTCCGGACCGCCACGCGCACGTGCCGTGCTGCGCGAGCTGCACAGGCTCGGCCTCGAAGGACAGGACAGGGCCGTCGAGCTCGGCTCGGCCCGCGCGGACGACGCCAAGGCGCTCGACCGGCTGCCCGGAGCACCGGTCCTCGTCGTGACGACCCGCTTCCTCGCCGAGGGCCGCACCGCGGCCGTTTCGGTGGCCACGTACCGCGCCGACACCTGCCGCCTCACCTTCGGCGACGCGGGCGGCGTCGAGATCCACCACGGCCCCGAGCGTCAGGCTTCCTGACGCCCGCGTGTCGGCGCGGCGCCTCAGCGTCGCGCCGTGACCGTCCCCTCCACCGCGAACAGCTGCTCCTCGACATGGTCGAGGGCAAGCCGCAGCGCGCCCGTCGACACGGCGGCCTCGCCGAGCACCGACAGGGCGACCCGGGGCGGCCGCAGGCAGTAGCGGGCCAACTCGCGGCGCAGCGGCTCCAGTACGCCGTCGAGACCTGCCGCCCAGCCGCCCACGACGACCAGTTCGGGGTCCAGGGCGAGGACCAGCGCCGCCACATCGTGCACGAGGCGTTGGATGAAGCGTTCGACGGCCTGCCGCGCCCGCTCGTCGCCCTCGCGCGCGTGGGCGAACACCTGCGCCACCGCCTGCTCGTCGAGCGGGTGCAGCGGCTCGTCCGTGGTCGAGAGGAGCGTCTCCGGAGTCACGTCACGGCCGAGCAGATGCAGCGCGCCGATCTCCCCGGCCGCGCCGCCGTAGCCGCGGTGCAGACGTCCGCCGATCAGTGCACCGGCCCCCGGGCTGAGCCCCGCGAGGACGAAGACCACGTCGTCGGACTCGGCCGCCGCGCCCTTCCAGTGCTCGGCCACGGCCGCCGCGTTCGCGTCGTTCTCCACGAGCACCGGGCACTTGAAGGACCTGCGAAGGCGCTCGCCCAGCGGGAGCCCCGTCCACTCCGGCAGCGCGGTGCCGAGCCGGACCGTGCCGTCCGCCTCCACGATGCCGGGGCTGCCCACGCCGACCGCGCGCAGTGAGCTGCGGGCGATCCCGCGGCGGCGCAGCAGATCGGCGACCGCTGTGCGAAGCCGCTCGATGCGCTCGTCGGCGCCGGCCGTCTCGTCCACGTCCCTGGCCACCGTGCCGAGGACCCGGCCGTCCAGGTCCGAGAGGACGGCGGCCACCCGGTGCGGGCCGATCTCCAGGCCGAGCAGATGCCCTGCCTCGGCCCGGAAGCGGAACCTCCGTGCGGGCCGCCCCTGACGTCTGGTCGCGCCCTCCTCGGCGGCCACCTCCACCACGAGTCCGGCCTCGATGAGCCCCTCGACCACACCCTCGACGGTGGGCCGGGACAGGCCGGTCACGCCGGTGACCTCGGTGAGCGTCGCGAAGTCCGCCGCACGCAGGGCGTGCAGTACCACCGCGGAGTTGATCCGCCGCAGCAGAGAGGGATCCCCGCCGGTCAGCCGCCCCAACGTCCGTCCTCCCAGCTCGTGCGCATGATGGGCGGATCGTACTCGCCGGAGCCGACCGCTGCGAGTGCCGGGCCCATCTGTGACGCAGAGTGCCGGTCAACGGTCGCTCACCCCGGTGCGACGAAACCGGATTCGTACGCGGCGATGACCGCCTGCGTCCGGTCGCGCGCGCCCAGCTTTCCGAGGACCGAACTGACATGAGACTTGACCGTCTCGGCGCCGACGATCAGTTCCTTCGCGATCTCCGCGTTCGACAGGCCCCGCGCCATCAGGCGCAGTACGTCGTCCTCGCGCTCGGTGAGGGCGGCCCGGTCGAGGGCGGCCCTGGCCACCGCGTTGCCGGGGCGCCGACCGTAGGCCGCCGCCAGCTCCCGCACCGCCGCGGGGAACAGCAGGGAATCGCCCTGGGCGACAAGGCGGACGGCGTTCACGATCTCCGCGGGACGGGCCCGCTTCAATAGAAAGCCGTCGGCACCCGCGCGCAGCGCCTCGTACACGTACTCGTCGTTCTCGAAGGTCGTCACCACGAGGATCTTCGGCGGGTCCTGCACGGTGCGCACGACCGCGCGCGTGGCCTCGATGCCGTCGAGCAGGGGCATCCGCACGTCCATGGCGACCACATCGGGCCGCAGTTGGCGCACGAGGGGGATCACCGCGGCGCCGTCGGCCGCCTCGCCGACCACCTCGATGTCGGGCTGCGCCTCCAGGACGGCGCGCAGTCCGGCGCGTACGAGGGGTTCGTCGTCGACAAGGAGGACTGTGACCGGCATGTGGTCAGCGTAGATCAGCTGAGGGGGCAGCCGAGGTGGTCAGCCGAGGTGGTCAGCCGTGGGGAAGCTCGACGTGCACCTGCCACTCACCGTCACGCGGGCCCGTGACGGCCCGGCCGCCGAGCAGTGTGGCCCGCTCCCGGATGCCGCGAAGCCCGCTGCCACCACGGCCGGTGGCCTCGCCCCCGTGCGGCAGCGCGTTGCGTATGTCCAGCACAAGGACCGTGGCGTCGGCCGTGATCCGCACCCGTACCGGGACAGGACCGGAGTGGCGCAGCACGTTCGTGAGCGCTTCCTGGAGCATCCGGTACGCCTCGCGGGAGACCGGTCCCGGCACTTGCTCCAAGGGGCCCGTCACTTCGGTGTCGACCTTTGCCCCCGAAGCACGCGCGGAGTCGAGGAGCTGGCCTGCGTCGGCGAGCGTGGGGCGTCGGCTCGCGGGCTTCTCGTCCTCCCGCAGCACGCGCAGGACGCGCTCCAGGTCTTCGAGAGCCGCCCGGCCCGTGTCCTCGATCGCACCCAGCGCACGGTCGGTGAACTCCGGGTCGCCCGCGGCTCGGGCAGCGCCCGCCTGAACGACCGCCACCGTCAGGGCGTGCCCTATGGAGTCGTGCAGTTCCCGCGCGATGCGATTGCGTTCGAGGAGCTGCTCGGTGCGTTCCTCCAGAGCGGCGAGGCGCTCCACGGGCGAGGGCCCGAGCAGTCGGCGCGCGACCCGTTTCCACAGCTGACCCGCGACCACGATCACTGTGAGGAACATCGCGATCGGGATCGGCACGAGCAGCGTGTTGAACGGGTTCGGGTCCGGCAGCGGAAGGAGCAGCCCGGCCCCGTCGCCGGGCTCGGACGCCGTGGCCACCAGGGCAAGCGCGGTCCCGAGGAGCTGCACCGTGACGAATCCCGCCGCGCAACCGGCCTCCAGGCGCAGCACGGCCCAGACAGCGGTCCTGCCCCGGTCGCGCCACGACGCGGAGGGCGCAACGGAGATGCCGGAGTCCTCGTTGTCGCCCGGCACGCGCGCGTGCTGCCCCGGGAACAGCATCAGCCGTGCCTGTAGCCCCTCCGCCCGACGCAGGGACGGAAGCAGCAGGGCGGCCGCCGCCACCAGCGGGATCGGCTGGAGCGCGATCTGTATCCAGTGGCCGAGCGTGGGACTGCTGAGCCCCGGCTTGACGAACGCGCCCATCACGGCGATGGCCGAGCCGATGAGCAGATGCAGCCAGCGCGTATAGGTCACCGCGCGGGTGACCGGCCGGAGGAAGCAGGGCATCACGCCATCGTGCCAGCCGCGCGCCGCCGCACGGCTCCCCCGTGAGGGGGAGACGAACTCCCCGGGCGGGGGAAGACCCACCGCACCCGCGGCCGCGAGTCTGGGTCCATGACCAGCATCGACGTCCAGAACCTCACCAAGGAGTACGGCACCATTCGCGCGGTGGACGGCCTTACGTTCACTGTCCGCCCGGGGAAGGTCACCGGCTTCCTCGGCCCCAACGGCGCGGGCAAGTCCACCACCATGCGCCTCGTCCTCGGCCTCGACCGGCCCACTTCGGGCACCGCGACAGTGGGCGGCCACTCCTATGCGTCCATCGACGAACCCCTGCGCCACGTAGGGGCCCTGCTCGACGCCCAGGCCGCGCACGGATCGCGTACCGCGAGGAACCACCTCCTCGCACTCGCCGCCAGCAACCGCATCTCCGCGTGCCGCGTGGACGAGGTCCTTGAAGAGGCCGGACTCGCCACGGTGGCAGGGCGCCGGATCAAGACGTTCTCGCTCGGTATGCGCCAGCGCCTGGGCATCGCGGCGGCGCTGCTCGGCGACCCGCGCGTCGTCATGCTGGACGAGCCGTCCAACGGCCTCGACCCCGAAGGCATCATCTGGATCCGCGAACTGCTGCGGCGCCTCGCCCGTGAGGGCCGTACAGTCCTCGTCTCCAGCCACCTCATGAACGAGACGGCCACCTTCGCCGACCACTTGGTCGTCCTCGGCCGGGGCAAGCTGCTCGCGGACACCTCGATGCGGGACTTCATCGCGGCACACAGCAGTCCACGGGTTCGGCTGCGCACCCACGAGAGCGACCGGTTGCGGGGCCTTCTGGCGGACAAGGGCTACGCGATGGCCGCGGCGGACGACGGCCGCTGGACCGTGGAGGGCGCGAAGGCCGAGGAGATCGGTTCCATCGCCGCAGGTCACGGCATCCCTCTCCGCGAACTCTCCGACGAGCAGGCCTCCTTGGAGCAGGCCTACCTCGCCCTCACGGCCGACGAAACCGAGTTCGCCGCCGCACCGAAGCCCCGCCAGGAGGCCTGACCATGTCGACATCTGCCGTGCTCCGCTCGGAGTGGATCAAGATCAAGTCGGTGCGTGCCAGCCTCGGTTCGCTGATCGCCGTCTTCGTGGCCACCGTCGCCATCACCGTCCTCGCGTTCGCCGCGGTCGGCACGTCGGAGGCGGACAACGCCGACTTCGAACCGCTCTCCGGCGCCTTCTACGCGCTCAACTTCGGCCAGATCGCCGCCATCAGCTTCGGTACGACAGCGATGTCCTCCGAGTACCTGAACGGAGCGCTGCGGATCTCGCTCTCCGCGGTGCCGCGCAGAGGTCTCTTCTATGGGGCCAAGGTCGCGGTGGTGGGCGCACTGGCCCTCGGCGCGGGGCTCCTCACCAGCTTCGCGAGCTTCCTTTCCGGACAGGCCTTCATGGGGGACTACGCCATCGGCCTCGGCCATGACGGTGCCGTCCGGGCCTGCGTCGGCGGGGGCGTCTACCTCGCGCTCATGGCGCTGCTCGCCGCAGGCCTGACCGTGCTGCTGCGCAGCGGTGTCGCCGTACTGAGCATCCTCATCCCCTTCACGCTCATCGTGTCCTTCGTGGTCGGGGACGTCGCGAGCGGTGTCGCGGAGTTCCTGCCGGACAAGGCGGGGCAGCAGGTGCTGCACGCGGACCCGTCAGGAACTCTCGGCCCTTGGACGGGACTTGCTGTCACGGCCGCGTGGGCGGTTGCCGCGCTGCTCGCGGGGTGGTGGGCGGTGCGGCGGCGGGACGCGTGAGGCAGGTGTCCGAATGGTGATCCCCCGGGTCTGACGGCGGGCCAGATGTCAGTGGGGGCCGCTTTACTGGGTGTCATGAGTACCGCAGAGCATCTCGCCGCGATCGACCTGCTGTGCTCCCGGGAGTTCCCCGCGGAGCACAGCAGGTCGCGGAGCGGCGTCGGCGGTCCGGGGTATCACATCGCCGAGTTACTGACGAGCGACGAGTTCTGGGAGGACGACGGCACGGAGTGGGAAGCGACCGCCGAGCAGTACGAGGCCGAGCGCGACGGCCTCACGGTCCTGCTCGCCGAGCGCTGGGGAGCCCCCCAGATATTCAGCCTGGCGAGCCTCTTCGAGCGGACGCTGAGCGGCAGCGAGGGCGATGACAACGATGGCGATGACAACGAGGGTGATGACGGCGCGGGGGAGGACATACCGGAGCCGTGGGGATCGCTGAGCTCATCGGTGCCGGACCTCCATCTGTGGCGGGTCGACGGGCGGTGGATCGCTCTCGGCGTCTCCCAGTGGGACAAGGAGCTGCCGTTCCAACTGCTCGCCGTCGTCACGGAGATCGATCCGCCGTAGTGGGCGCGGCGGGTGCAGCCGGCGCGTTCAGTGCGTGGACGCGGATGGCGCGGCCGCAGTAGGGGTCGAGAGTGGCTCGCTCCACGCACATGCCCAGCTTGTTCATGATCCGTTCCGATGCGTCGTTGCCCACCTGGGCGATGCTGACGATCCGCTGGAGACCGCGGTCGGTGAAGCCGAAGTCGAGGGCAGCCCGTGCCGCCTCGGTGGCAAGACCCTGCCCCCAGAAGGAGCGACCGAGCCGCCAGCCGATCTCCACCGCGGGCAGCACCTCGGGGAGGTAGTGCGGCACGGCCAGGCCGGTGAACCCGGCGAGTTCACCGGTGGCGCGGACCTCCACCGCGAAGAGCCCGAAGCCCTCGGTCTCCCACCCGTGCTCCCACCCCGCCACCGTGGACCGGGTCTGCTCCACCCCGTCGTGGACGGAGCCGTCGCCGATCCACCGCATCACTTCGGGGTCCGAGCTGATGGCGGAGATGGGGGCGATGTCCGCCTCGCGCCAGCGCCGCAGGACGAGGCGGGGCGTCAGGATCAGGGGCATCGCGGGGCCGTCCCGGGGGCGAGGCCGAGCTCGTCGCCGTCGCGCGGCGCGAAGTGGCGGGCCACGTCGGCGTCGGTCACCTGCCTGAGTTCTGCGGGCGACCAGTGCGGATTCCGGTCCTTGTCGACGACCTGGGCGCGGATGCCCTCGACCATGTCCGGTGCGGTGATCGCGGTGGCGGAGACGCGGTACTCCTGGTCGAGCACCTCCTCGAGGGAGGAGAGGGCGCGGGCCCGGCGCAGGGAGGCGAGGGTGACCTTCAGGGCGGTGGGCGACTTGCCGAGGATGGTCTCCGCCGTCTCCTTCGCCGCCTGGTCGCCGGAGTTGTAGAGCCGGTCGACGATCTCCTCCACGGAGTCGGCGGCGTAGCAGGCGTCGATCCACTCGCGGTGGGCGGCGAGTTCGCCCTCGGGCGCGGCGGTGGCGTACCGCTCGATCGCCTCGCCCACGTCCGTGTCGGCCAGCGCGGCCGTGAAGTCGGGCAGCCGCTCGGACGGTACGTAGTGGTCCGCGATGCCGCACAGCAGCGCGTCGCCCGCACCCACCGCCGCGCCGGTCAGCGCGAGGTGGGTGCCGAGTTCGCCGGGCGCGCGCGTCAGCAGATACGTACCGCCGACGTCAGGTACGAAGCCGATCCCCGTCTCCGGCATCGCGATCCGGGAGCGCTCGGTGACGATCCGGACGCTGCCGTGCGCCGAGACGCCGACTCCGCCGCCCATCACGATGCCGTCCATCACGGCGACGTACGGCTTCGGGAAGCGGGCGATGCGGGCGTTGAGGCGGTACTCGGCACGCCAGAACGCCACGGAAGCGGAGCCGCCGCCCGCCCGGATGTCGTCGTGGATGGAGCGGATGTCGCCCCCGGCGCAGAGCCCGCGGGCACCGGCGCCGGTGAGGATCACGGTGGCCACCGCCTCGTCCCGCTCCCAGCCGCTGAGAGCGTCGTCCATGAGGCGGACCATGGGGTGGTTGAGGGCGTTGATGGTGCGGGGGCGGTTGAGAACGATGTGCCCTGCGCGGCCCTGGGTGCGCAGGAGGACGGGAGCTTCGTCGGAGTCAGCGGTGGTCATGTGGCGGATGGCTCCTTCGACAGGCGATTCGATCTGCGCGTGCGCAGATCGAATCTACGGTGTGACGTCGCCGGGCGGCGGCGGGGGCCACGTTCAGGGCGAGTGGAAGGTGACCTCCGGGTTGGATTTCGAGGGGCCGTCGAGCAGAGGCCGGTGCCGGTCGCGGAGATGCTGGTCGAAGAAGGCCGTGACGTACGCGGTGGTGATCTCCCCCGAGCGTGTGCCGGAGAGCGGGGCCGACGGGTCGGTCATGCCGAGTTGACCGCCGAGTATCGGCAGGTCGGTGAAGGTGAGGTGTCCGGAGTCCGCGACAGTGAGCCAGTGCTTCCAGCCGTGCAGGAGGTGCCACTGGCGTGGCCAGGTGACGTCCTCGGCACGGGGGTTGTGATCCTTGCGGGTGCCGAGCATGAGGACGGGGTGGCTGGTGCCGGCGGACGGGACCGGGGCGAAGAAGGAGCCGTCCAGGTTGGCGGCAGCCCTGATCCGGTGGTCGGTGCCGGTGGCCACGGCTGCCGCGTTTCCGCCGAGCGAGTGGCCGGCGGCCCCGATCCGCCGGGTGTCGATGAGCGCGGCGTAGTCGGGGTGCCGCCCGCCACCGGACCTCGATCGTCGGGTCAGCTCGTCCACGACGAAGGAGATATCCGCTGCCCGGGTACGCGCGGCCTTGGCCAGCATTTTCTTCTCCCCGGCGGCACCGCCTGGTGCCTGCTCGACCTTCTTGCACGCGACGCAGGTGCGGATGCGCGAGGAGTCCTTCTCGCCCGGGAATTCCGTGCCGAAGGACTCGTATGCGTGGTCGACGAGGGCGACGACGTAGCCGTGGGATGCCAGGTTCTCCGCGAGTGCGCTGAGGGTGGCGCGGTGCAGTGTGAAGCCGGGGGAGAGGACGATGAGCGGGTGCCTGCCCTTGGCGGGACGGGCGGCGGGTCGGGCGTTCGTGCGGACGGAGGTCAGTTGCCCGGCGTCGTACAGCGAGTCCAGGTGCTGCCCCTTCAGGAGCAGTTCGGCCTCTTCGGTCGTCAGGTAGGGCGCACGGTCGCCGTCGACGCCGCCCCGCCGCGCCGGGTAGTAGACGGACACCATCAGCTCGCGGGACCCCGCTGAGGGCACCCACGGGTCACGGCGCTTGTGGTCCACGAGGTGGAGGGTGTCCCGTCCGATCTCGTACGACCCGGACGGGCGTGGAAGGGAGAGCGGGGTTTCCGCCGCCGACGGGGAGGCACGACGCGAAGACGACGAGCCGTCGTCCTCGGCGCAGGCCGCGACGGTCGGGGTGAGGAGAGAGAGGGCCAACAGGGCGGTGACGGCGCTGCGCCGTGTGCGGATTCTGATCATGCCCTGGAGCGTATGAACCGCGGAAAGCAGTCGGCACCGACGAAGGTGCGGAGCAACCCACCACTTTCGTAAGGGGTTTCGGGGATCAGTAGGGGTTTCGGGGATCAGTCAGAACCGACCCCGCCCCCCTGAAAGGCCTCCAGGATCCGCTCAGCCGCCGTCGTGGCCGTCAACGTGCCCTCGCGTACGCGCTGTTCGAGCTCCGGCGCCAGATCGCGCACGGCCCCGTTCCCCCGCAGCCGGTCCAGAAGCTCGTCCCGCACCATCGTCCACGTCCAGTCGACCTGCTGGTCGCGCCGCTTGGCGGCGAGGCGGCCCGTGGAGTCGAGGAGCGTGCGGTGTTGTTCCAGGCGGTCCCAGACCTCGTCGAGGCCGCTGGACTCCCGTGCGCTGCAACTGAGCACCGGGGGAGTCCACGCGGCGTCCGCCGGGTGCATCAGGCGCAGGGCGCCCGCCAGTTCGCGTGCCGCCGAGCGCGCGTCGCGTTCGTGCGGGCCGTCCGCCTTGTTGATGGCGAGGACGTCGGCCAGTTCCAGGACGCCCTTCTTGATGCCCTGCAACTGGTCGCCGGTGCGGGCCAGGCTGAGCAGCAGGAACGAGTCGACCATGTTCGCGACCGCCGTCTCCGACTGCCCCACGCCGACCGTCTCCACGAGCACCACGTCGTAGCCCGCCGCCTCCATCACCACGATCGACTCGCGCGTCGCCTTCGCGACCCCGCCGAGTGTCCCGGCGGTGGGCGATGGACGTACGAACGCCGCCGGGTCCACCGCGAGGCGTTCCATCCTCGTCTTGTCGCCGAGGATGGAACCGCCCGTCCGGGTCGACGACGGGTCGACGGCGAGCACCGCGACCCGGTGTCCGAGCCCGGTCAGCATCGTGCCGAGCGCGTCGATGAACGTGGACTTGCCCACGCCGGGCACCCCGCTGATGCCGATCCGCCGCGCCCGCCCGCTGTGCGGGAGCAGCTGTGTCAGCAACTCCTGGGCGAGGGCCCGGTGTTGGGCACGGGTGGACTCGACGAGCGTGATGGCACGCGCGATCTGCGCCCGCTTGCCGTCGAGCACGCCCTTGACGTACGCATCGATGTCGATCCGCGGCGCCGCCATGCTCACAGCTCGTGGCCGAGGTCGGCCGCCAGCCGCTTCACCAGGTCGTAGGCAGCGTCCGGGATCACCGTGCCGGGCGGGAAGACGGCCGCGGCGCCCATCTCCAGCAAGGTCGGCACGTCCTGCGGCGGGATCACCCCTCCGACGACGACCATGATGTCCTCGCGGCCCTCGGCGGCCAGCTCCGCACGCAGCGCCGGTACGAGGGTGAGGTGCCCGGCGGCGAGCGACGAGACGCCGACGATGTGCACGTCCGCCTCGACGGCCTGGCGCGCGACCTCCGCCGGGGTCTGGAACAGCGGGCCGACGTCGACGTCGAAGCCGAGGTCGGCGAAGGCGGTGGCGATGACCTTCTGGCCGCGGTCGTGGCCGTCCTGGCCCATCTTGGCGACCAGGATGCGCGGACGGCGCCCCTCGGCCTCCTCGAAGGTCTCGACGAGCGTGCGGGTGCGTTCCACGGAGGGGGACGAGCCTGCTTCGGTGCGGTACACACCGGAGATCGTACGGATCTGGCCCGCGTGCCGCCCGTACGAGGCCTCCAGGGCGTCGGAGATCTCGCCGACCGTCGCCTTCGCGCGCGCCGCGTCGACCGCCAGAGCCAGGAGGTTGCCCTCGAGCCCCGGACCGGGATCCCGCTCGGCTGCCGCCGTCAGTGCCCGCAGCGCGTCCTGGCAGGCCGTCTCGTCGCGCTCCTCGCGCAGTCGCTTCAGCTTGGCGATCTGCTGGTTGCGTACGGACGAGTTGTCGACCGCCCGGACGTCGATCTGCTCGTCGGTCTCCACGCGGTACTTGTTGACGCCGATCACGGGCTGCCGCCCGGAGTCGATCCGGGCCTGCGTGCGGGCCGCGGCCTCCTCGACGCGCAGCTTCGGGATGCCCGCGTCGATGGCCTGCGCCATGCCGCCCGCCGCCTCGACCTCCTCGATGTGCTGCCAGGCGCGGCGCGCCAGGTCGTTCGTCAGCTTCTCGACGTACGCGCTGCCGCCCCACGGGTCGATGGTGCGCGTCGTGCCCGACTCCTGCTGGATGAGCAGCTGGGTGTTGCGGGCGATGCGGGCCGAGAAGTCGGTCGGCAGGGCCAGCGCCTCGTCGAGGGCGTTCGTGTGCAGCGACTGGGTGTGGCCCTGCGTCGCCGCCATCGCCTCGACGCACGTACGCGTGACGTTGTTGAACACGTCCTGCGCGGTCAGCGACCAGCCCGAGGTCTGCGAATGGGTGCGCAGGGAGAGGGACTTGGGGTTCTTCGGGTCGAACTGCTTGACCAGCTTGGCCCAGAGGAGGCGTGCCGCGCGGAGCTTGGCGACCTCCATGAAGAAGTTCATGCCGATCGCCCAGAAGAAGGAGAGCCGTGGTGCGAACGCGTCCACGTCCAGGCCCGCTTCCTGACCTGCCCGCAGATACTCCACACCGTCGGCGAGCGTGTACGCCAGCTCCAAGTCGGCTGTCGCGCCCGCCTCTTGGATGTGATAGCCGGAGATCGAGATGGAGTTGTAGCGCGGCATCTTCTGCGAGGTGTACGCGAAGATGTCGGAGATGATCCGCATCGAGGGCTTGGGCGGATAGATGTAGGTGTTGCGGACCATGAACTCTTTGAGGATGTCGTTCTGGATGGTCCCGGCCAGCTTCTCGGGCGGTACGCCCTGTTCCTCGGCGGCCACGATGTAGAGCGCGAGTACGGGGAGCACGGCGCCGTTCATCGTCATCGACACGGTCATCTTGTCCAGCGGGATGCCGTCGAAGAGCTGACGCATGTCGTAGATCGAGTCGATCGCGACGCCCGCCATGCCGACGTCGCCCGTCACCCGCGGGTGGTCACTGTCGTAACCACGGTGCGTCGGCAGGTCGAAGGCGACCGAGAGGCCCTTCTGTCCTGCCGCGAGGTTTCGGCGGTAGAAGGCGTTGGACTCCTCGGCGGTGGAGAATCCCGCGTACTGCCGGATCGTCCAGGGCTGGTTGACGTACATCGTGGGGTAGGGGCCGCGAAGATACGGCGCCACACCCGGATACGTCTCCAGGAAGTCGAGCCCTTCGAGGTCGGCGCCCGTGTAGAGCGGCTTGACCGCGATGCCCTCCGGAGTCTCCCAGAGAAGGTCGTCGTCCGCCTTGCCGGTGGACTCCTTGACGGCGCTGCGCCACTGGTCCTTGGAGATGTCAGAGGTGGCGTCGGACGTCAGGCCGACGCCGGAGAAGTCGGGGATCGCCATTACGCCACTCCCATGTGGTCGAGGGTGGAGGAGAGCACGGACACGGCGTCGCAGCCCGCGAAGACGTACGCGTCGACGGCGCCGTACTCGACGCCCTTGGGAGGACGTCCCGCGAGGAACACCCTTTGCGCACCGGCTGACTTGAGCGCTTCGGCGACCGCTTCGGCCTGCTCCTCATAGAGCGCGTCACTGGAGCAGAGGCACGCCACCGTGGCACCGCTGGCCTTGAAAGCGTCGGCGGCCGTCGTCGCGTCCACCGACACCGGGTCGTGCACGGCTTCGATGCCGCCCGCCTGGAAGAGGTTCGAGGCGAAGGAGGCCCGCGCGGTGTGCGCCGCGGCGGGGCCGAGCGCGGCGAGGAACACTCGAGGGCGAGCCCCGGCCGAAGCGAGGTGCGCGTCCGAGCGGGAGCGCAGGACCTCGTACGCCTCGTCGCGGCGGACGCGCGGCAGACCGCCCGATCCCGAGCCCGATGCCTCGGCGGGCGGGGCCACCCGCTCGACCGGACGTTCCGTCAGATTCGGGAACTCACTTACACCGGTGATGGGTTCACGGCGCTTGGCCAGCTTCTCGCTGCGCTTCGCCCAGGTCGCGGCGAGGCGTTCACCGATCAGGCCGGAGCGCAGGGCCGCCGCCTGGCCGCCCGCGCGCTCGATCTCCTGGAAGAACTCCCAGCCCGCGTGGGCGAGTTCATCCGTGAGCCGCTCCACATACCAGGAGCCGCCCGCCGGGTCGATCACGCGGGCGAGGTGCGACTCCTCCAGGAGGATCGTCGACGTGTTGCGGGCGATGCGGCGCGCGAACGCGTCCGGCAGGCCGAGCGAGTGGTCGAAGGGCAGGACGGTCACGGAGTCGGCGCCGCCGACGCCCGCCCCCAGGCAGGCCACCGTCGTCCGCAGCATGTTCACCCACGGGTCACGGCGCGACATCATCACCGGTGAGGTCACGGCGTGCTGGCGCTGCGCCCCCGCGTCCGGGGCGCCGCAGGCCTCGGCCACGCGAGCCCAGAGCCGCCGGGCCGCCCGCAGTTTGGCGATGGTCAGGAACTGGTCGGCGGTGGCCGCGTACCGGAACTCCAGCTGGGCGCAGGCCGCTTCGACCGTGAGCCCGGCCTCGGTGAGCTCCCGCAGATAGGCGACCGCCGTGGCGAGGGAGGCGCCGAGCTCCTGCCCGGCCGAGCCGCCCGCCTCGTGGTAAGGCAGGGCGTCGACGGTCAGCGCGCGGAGATTGGGGTACTCCTGCTCGCACAGCCGGGCGAGGGCGATCGCGGCGGCCGGGTCGAGCCGCTCGCCGGTGCGGGCCTCGTGGCCGAGGGGATCCGCGCCGAGGGTGCCGTGCGCGGCGGCCTTCGGGATGCCCCGCTCCTCGTAGAGCCGGAACAACTCGCGCGCCGCGGGCTCGACTTCACCGCCCGCGTCCAGGGCGACCGGAGCCAGGTCGAGGAAGACGCCGTCGACGGCACGCTCGATGCCGGACACCGGGAGCGCGCCGGGGCCGACGCCGAGCCACAGTGAGGTGACGCCGTTCTCCAGGTCGGCGAGCACGGTCTCGTTCGTACCCGCCGGGTCCGTGCTCGTGTGCCGCTGCCGTACGTCCCAGCCGGCCGCGGCATTGCCCGCGGCGGTGCCGCCCCTGACAAAGGGGGAGAAGCCCGGGTAGCCGGCGTCAGGCGCGGCTTCTCGGGCTGTGTACAGGGGGCGGGTGCTGAGCCCGTCCTCGAGTGCGGTGGAGAGCGCTTCCTCGGCGGCCGGGCCCGATGCGTCTTTACCCGATTTGCGCAGTACGCCTTCCACCAGGCGCTGCCACTGCTCATGGGTCGCATCAGGAAACTCGGCGGCCAGGGAAAGCCCGTCGTCAGGCAGGACCGTCATGGGCATGATGCTAGGGCGCAACCCCTGGCACTCGGTGCCGTGAAGGGCTGTGACCTTGGCCTCTCTGGATCGCTCTTGATCTCAAACGAGCGGACGGCTACGGACGGCTACGGCGGCGCGGAATCCTGGCCCCTCCGCGCTCACTCCGGAGTCATTCCAGGCCAGAGGCCCTGAAGACGCCCTCCCCCGTCTCGCGGTCGATACGTTCGGAGAGCCGCCGCAGTGCCGTCGCCCCGCACAGGAGCGAGCCCGCGGCGACGGACGAGCGGGCACCGCCGTCCACGGCCTGCCAGAGCGGCGGATTGACGACAAGGACTTCAGGGTCGAGCACGACCCGCCCGCCCGAGGCGTCCCGCAGGACGAGCCGCGGCGCGATGCCGTCGTCACGGCGCACGGTCACGAGGCGGTCGAGGCGTACCGACCGTGTGCGGAGCGGGCCGCGTGAGACCAGGATCGTGCCGTGCACCGCCACCCGCGGCGGCGTCAGCGCGGCGAACAACAGGACGCCGAGCCCCAGCCAGAGGAGCGCGCGCCAAGGGACGAGCCTGCCGGTCGCCGCGTCGAGCGCGAGCAGCAGCCCGAACAACAGCACGGCACAGGCGGCCGCGGAGCGGGCGTCCCCGGTCCAGGTGCGGTCGTGCGCCCATGGGCCGTGCTCCGTGGGCTCTGGGGGGTACGTCATGCGGCTGGCCATGAAGGTGACGCTAGGCACCTTCATGGGGACGGGAATTCCGCCGCGCCGAACCTTGATGTGTCACTGACGCGCGGTGACGAGGCCGCGTCAGCGTTGTGTCAGCGCGGGGCCGGTCGCCGTCAACGTCCCGTCATGGAGGGGCGGGAGACACCCCGTGCCGGGCATAGCGTCACCACATGCCCTCAAGGAGGAACCCCATGGCAGAACTTCAGTGCGGCGAGGACCCCGAGCCCTCCGAACCCGGCCCGGCCGGACCGCTCTTCGTCCCCGTCCGGCCGGGACCCGCGGGCTGTGTGGCCCGCCTGTTTCGCACGCCCGTCGGCGGCCGCACCGCCGTCGCCTTCACCACCCCCCAGCGGCTCAGTGCCGCCCTCGGCGCCCGCCAGCCCTGGATCAGGCTCTCGGAGCCCGCGCTGCGGGCCCTCACCGAGCCGCTCGGCGTCTGCGACGTCACCGTCGACCCGCGGCTCGTACTCGTCCGCGTCCTCAGCCGATCCAGGTGGTCAGTGCGCAGCATGCGTTTCGAGTACGAGCACGCGTTTCGAGTATGAGGACGCGCTTTCGAGTATGAGGACGAGGCGAAGAGAGAACCTGCCCATGACCACTGTGCACGCTCCGGTCACCCCGGACGCCACCGCCGACGACGACCTGTCCGTCTGGCCCGCATCCACCACGCGTCTCACCCACGGCGACCTCGCCATCGGCGGCGTACCGCTCACCGAGCTCGCCCAGCGCTTCGGCACCCCCGCGTATCTCATCGACGAAGGCGACGTACGCGAACGCTGCCGCACCTACCTGCATGTGTTCCCCGACGCCGAAGTGCACTACGCCGCCAAGGCGTTCCTGTGCCGCGCGATGGCGCACTGGGTCGAGGAGGAGGGCCTCGGCCTCGACGTCTGTTCCGCCGGGGAGCTGGAGCTCGCCGTCACCACGGGTTTCCCCGCCGAGCGCATCGTGCTGCACGGCAACGCCAAGAGCCCGCACGACCTGGAGGCCGCGCTGCGGCTCGGCGTCGGGCGCATCGTCATCGACAGTGCGTCCGAGATCGCCAGGCTCGCCGCGGCCGTGCCGCCCGGCAGCCGCCAGAAGGTGATGGTCCGCGTCGTGCCCGGCATCGCGGCAGGCGGTCACGTCAAGATCCGCACCGGGACCGACGACCAGAAGTTCGGCCTGTCGATCACAGACGGCTCCGCGCAGCACGCCATCGCCCGCATCATCGGCCAGCCCGGACTCGAACTGACGGGCCTGCACTGTCACTTGGGCTCGCAGATCACCACCGACAAGCCGTTCCTCGCGGCCGTACGCCGACTCGTCGGCCTGCTGGCCCGCATCAAGGACCAGCACGGCGTCACCCTCCCCGAACTGGACCTCGGCGGCGGCCACGGCATCGCCTACCGGCCCGGCGAGGCTGCCCTCGACATCACCACGCTCGCCCGCAAGATGCGCGCCGAACTGATCGAGAGCTGCGCGGCGGCCGGGCTCACCGTGCCCAAGCTGCTCATCGAACCGGGGCGCGCCATCGCGGGCCACGCCGGAGTGGCCCTCTACCGTGTCCTCGCCGTCAAGCGCACCGGCGGACGCACCTTCGTCGCCGTGGACGGCGGGATGAGCGACAACCCGCGGCCCGCGCTGTACGGCGTGCGGTACGTGCCGCGCCTCATCGGCAGGCACTCCACGGCTTCGTCCGCACCCGTGACCGTCGTCGGGCGGCACTGCGAGGCGGGCGACGTGCTCGCCGACGATGTCCAACTGCCGGGCGACGTAAGGCCGGGAGACATCCTGGGCGTGCCGGTGGCCGGTGCTTACCACCTGTCCATGGCCTCCGGCTACAACCTCGTCGGCCGCCCGCCCGTGGTGGCCGTGGCCGACGGGCACGCGCGGCTCCTGGTGCGGCGCGAGTCCATCGAGGACTTCCGCAGCAGGGATGTCGGCCTGTAGCGCGGCACCCCCGTCAGGACCCGAGATAGCGCAGGACGGCGAGCACGCGACGGCTGTAGCCGCCGGTCGTGCCGGTCAGCTCCAGCTTGTCGAAGATCGCGTTGATGTACTTCTCGACGGCACTCTGCGAGACGTACAACTGCCCGGCGATCGCCGCGTTCGTATGTCCCTGCGCCATCTTCCCGAGCACCTCGCGCTCCCGCGCGGTCAGCCGCTGGAGCGGGTCGGTGTGGCTGCTGAGGGTCAGCAACTGCCGTACGACTTCGGGGTCGAAGGCGGTCTGGCCCGAGCCGACCCGCTCCAGGGCGTCGAGGAACTCGTCGACCTGCACGACCCGGTCCTTGAGCAGATAGCCGACGCCTTCGGTGGCGGTGGTCAACAGCTCGGTGGCGTAACGGCGTTCGACATATTGCGAGAGGACGAGAACGCCGGTCTCCGGCCACTCCTTACGGATCTCCAGGGCCGCCCGCAGCCCTTCGTCGGTGTGCGTGGGCGGCATCCGTACGTCGATCACGGCGATGTCGGGCGGCTCTTCGGCCACGGCGGTGAGCAGCGCCTGCGCGTCGCCCACCGAGGCCGTGATGGCGTGCCCCTCGTCCGCGAGGAGCCGGGCAAGGCCCTCCCGCAGCAGGGTCGAGTCGTCGGCGAGCATTACGCGCATGGCAGCTCCGCGGTGATGAGGGTGGGCCCTTGGGCGGGGCTGGCCACGGTGAGCGTGCCGTCCAGGGCGGCCACGCGCCGGGCGAGCCCGAGCAGACCGCCGCCGGACGGGTCGGCGCCGCCTCGTCCGTTGTCTTCAACACGCAGGTGCAGCACGTCGTTCCGCTGCTCGGCGTGGACGGTGACGAGGGTGGCTCCCGAGTGCTTGACCGCGTTCGTGACGGCTTCGGCGGCGACGAAGTACGCCACCGCCTGCGCGGTCGGGGGAGGGGTTTCGTGCAGGTCGCAGTGGAGCCGTACGGGTATCGCCGCGCGCTCGGCGACCGTGTCGAGGGCGGCCGCGAGCCCGCCTTCGTCGAGGGCGGCGGGGTAGACGCGCCAGGCGACCTCACGGAGTTCGGCGAGGGCCTGCTGGGT
Organism: Streptomyces sp. NPDC048441; assembly: GCF_043200235.1. Lineage (NCBI taxonomy): Bacteria > Bacillati > Actinomycetota > Actinomycetes > Kitasatosporales > Streptomycetaceae > Streptomyces > Streptomyces sp. NPDC048441. The sequence goes on along the minus strand of NZ_JBICXM010000018.1, from coordinate 119,965 downwards.
CTCCTCGTGCGCCTGGGCGAGGAGGCGCGCCGATTTCTCCGGCTCCCAGGCGCGCCGGGCCCGGCCGAGGAGCATACCGAGGGCGACGATGCGCTGCTGGACGCCGTCGTGCAGATCGCGTTCGATGCGGCGCCGCTCGTCGTGCACGGCTTCGACGACTCCGGCGCGGCTCGCGACGAGCTCGCCGATCCTGCGCTCCATGAGCTGCCCGTCGTTCGGGCCGAGGAAGCGGCGTGCGTGCCGCTCGTCGGCGAGCGCGACGCCGTACGTTCCCTGGACGCAGAGGAAGAGGAGGAAGAGGCCGCCGATCGAGGAGAGCAGCAGGGTGCCGGGGGAGCGGATGTCGGCGACGAACCAGCCCCACACCGCGAGCGAGGCGTAACCCGCCCCGAGCAGGGCGCAGGCCAGCACGACCCCGCCGAGCAGCCCCACAGCCCAGCGCGACGCGACGTAGTTGACGGCGGCGAGACCGGCCGGCGGCGCGGTGAGCTCACTGCCGAAGAAGGCGGCCATGCGGCGCCGCTCCATCTCGGCGAGCCGCCGGGCGCCGCCCACGATGCGGGCCTCGGCCCCGCGCCCGGTGCGCCGCCCGAGCGTGGCGAGCAGCCAAAGGCCTGCGACCAGTGCGAAGGCCAGCTCGACGACCGCGGTGAGGGCACCGACGAGGACGCCGACCGTCACCCTGAGCCAGCGCTTTAGGTGCGTACACATGATCGGTCACGCTAGCCCAGCGGCTGAGGCGTGCGGACTGCGGAAAACCACAATGCTGCCCTGCGGTCCACCGCACCTGATGTCTGCGGCCCCCTTCATACCGACGCGGGCCAGGAGTTCCTAGCTTCGAGTGCATGATCCTCGACTCCGCGTACGAAGCCGCCACCGCCGCCAACGAAGCGCCCACCGGGGGCATAGCGGGCTGGGCCACCGACCTCATGGACTCGCTGGGCGCTTTCGGCGCCGGAGTGGCCATCGCCCTGGAGAACCTGTTCCCGCCGCTGCCGAGCGAGGTGATCCTGCCGCTCGCCGGATTCGCCGCGAGCCAGGGCAAGTTCGGCATCGGTGCGGCCCTGTTCTGGACCACGCTCGGTTCCGTGGTCGGCGCTCTGGCGCTCTACGCGGTCGGCGCGCTGCTCGGCAGGGACCGGACCGTGGCCATCGCCGCCCGCCTCCCGCTGGTGAAGGTGTCCGACATCGACCGTACGGAGAAGTGGTTCGCCCGGCACGGCACCAAGGCGGTCTTCTTCGGCCGCATGATCCCGATCTTCCGCAGCATGATCTCCGTGCCGGCCGGCGTCGAGCGCATGGGGCTGCCCGTCTTCCTCGCCCTGACGACCGCGGGCAGCCTCATCTGGAACGCCGTCTTCATCCTGATCGGCCACGCCCTCGGCTCGCGCTGGCACCAGGTCACGGATCTGGTCGGCCTGTACTCCAAGGGCGTCCTCGCCGTGGTCGCCCTCGCGGTGCTCACCTTCGTCGCGCTGCGGGTCCGCAGGTCAAGTACGGGCGGACCCGCAGCCTAAAGAATCGCCCCCGGGGAGTAGCCGGCGGCTTCGGGGTGCTCCTTGACCACAGCTTCGATCTGCGCCACCAGGACAGCGACCTGTTCACCGGCGGCCCCGGTGAACGACAACTTGTCCGCCATCAGACCGTCAAGCTCCGCCCGGTCCAGCGGAATCCGCGAATCCGCGGCGAGCTTGTCGAGGAGCTCATTGCGCTCCGCGCCCTGCTCGCGCATGGCGAGCGCGGAGGCGACCGCGTTCTCCTTGATGGCCTCGTGGGCCTCCTCGCGGCCGACGCCCGCCCGCACCGAGGCCATCAGGACCTTGGTCGTGGCGAGGAAGGGGAGGTAGCGGTCCAGCTCACGCGCGACGACGGCCGGGAAGGCGCCGAACTCGTCGAGCACGGTCAGGAAGGTCTCCAGGAGCCCGTCGAGCGCGAAGAACGCGTCGGGCAGGGCGACACGGCGTACGACGGAGCAGGAGACGTCGCCCTCGTTCCACTGGTCACCGGCAAGCTCCCCGGTCATCGACGCGTAGCCGCGCAGGATGACGGTGAGGCCGTTGACGCGCTCGCAGGAGCGGGTGTTCATCTTGTGCGGCATGGCGGACGAGCCGACCTGGCCCGCCTTGAAGCCTTCGGTGACGAGCTCGTGCCCAGCCATGAGCCGGATGGTCTTGGCCATCGAGGAGGGTCCGGCGGCGAGCTGCACGAGCGCCGTCACGACCTCGTAGTCGAGCGAGCGCGGGTAGACCTGGCCGACCGAGGTGAAGGCGCGGTCGAAGCCGAGGTGACCCGCGATCCGCTGCTCGAGGTCGGTGAGCTTCTCGGCGTCGCCGCCGAGCAGGTCGAGCATGTCCTGCGCGGTGCCGACGGGGCCCTTGATGCCGCGCAGCGGGTAGCGGCCCAGCAGGTCGTCGACGCGGCGGTACGCGACGAGCAACTCGTCGGCGGTCGTCGCGAAACGCTTGCCAAGCGTCGTCGCCTGCGCGGCGACGTTGTGCGAGCGGCCCGCGATGACCAGCTCGGCGTACTCGCCCGACAGCTTGCCGAGGCGCGCGAGCACCGCCACGGTGCGGTTGCGCACGAGCTCCAGGGAGAGCCGGATCTGCAGCTGCTCCACGTTCTCGGTGAGGTCGCGGGAGGTCATGCCCTTGTGGACCTGCTCGTGCCCGGCGAGCGCGTTGAACTCCTCGATGCGGGCCTTCACGTCATGCCGCGTGACCTTCTCGCGCTCGGCGATCGACGCGAGGTCGACATCGTCGATGACCCGCTCGTAGTCGGCGAGGGCGGCGTCCGGCACCTCGATGCCCAGGTCCTTCTGGGCCCGCAGCACGGCGAGCCAGAGCTGACGCTCCAGCTTCACCTTCTGCTCGGGCGACCAGAGGGTGGCGAGCTCGGCGGAGGCGTAACGCCCGGCGAGGACGTTCGGGATACGGGGCTTTGCAGGCGCGGCAGTCACGTGTACGGAGTTTACCTGCCGTCCGACCTGGTCTTTGACCGTCCTTTTGACTGTCCATACAGTCCAGAAAGTCCAGGTCGTTGGAGCATCATCCGAGCCGCACCAGTCGAGCCGCCTTGCCCAAGCAGAGGCAGGGGACGAGGACCGCAAGACCAGCCGCAGACGCAACGCGCCCTTCGGCGGACAGCAGTACCGTCAGAAGGTTCCGCACAAGCCGAGGGGGGCGCTATGTCTCGCGAATTGCAAGGCGAATCAGGCGACCGGTCCGCCAAGATCGATCGTGCCGAGTTGGACCGGAAGGCCCGAAAGCTTCTCGCAGCGGTTCGGGACGCCGGGCCGCATCTGACGGACAAGCCGGTCATCGTCCGCGAGAAGGTCTCCAACGTCCTGCTCGCGATCCAGGACGTCACGGCCGAGATGGCGGGCACGTCTCCCGTCAGCAAGGAACTGCCTCGGCCGGTGACCGCGGACGAGACACTGCTCCAGGACGCCGGGGAATTCGCGGTGTCGCTGCGCTCCAAGACGTGGAAGGACGAGGCGCTCAAAGATGCTGTCGGGGCCGTGGAGCCGATGACCGGCATGGAGAAGGCGCCACCGGGTGAGAGGGCCGTCGCTGTCGGCTTCGAAATCGCGTCGGTCGCCGCGCTGTACTACGCGGACGCCGAGGGCATCTTGCGCAAGGGCGTCACAGAGGCGACCCGCGACAGCGGCGACAACGCCCGAGCCGGAGTCAAAGCGCTCCAGTACACGCTCGGCCCCTCTGCGCTCACGCTGGCCGACGACGTGACCAAGCTGATGGGCGACTCGGTCCGCAAGGGCAACGACGACAACCTCAAACGATGCGTCGCACGTCTCCGGCCCGCGATAGAGGCCGAATCTCCGCGGTCGTTCGAAGAGCCCGAGCGTGAAATGACCGGCTCGGTCCCGGCGGCGGACGACACCGTGAGTGCGGAGCGAGAACTGCCGGACGGTCTGCCGGAGCACCCCTGAGAACTGAGACCTCGTGGCACAACTGCCATGGATCCACCTGCGCCTAGGCTTTCCCGCATGGAGCAGCGCGAGATCATTCAAAGAGTTGTCGGCATCCTTACCGAAGCGATCGAGATGCGCCGTCAGGTACGCGAGAACCCGGATGGAGACGTCGAGGCCAGCGGCGCCGTGGGCACGATGCTCGAGGAGATGCTGCCGCGCATCGAACTCCCCGGCGACGCCACCCCCATCGAAGTCGCCACGGTGGTGGGCCACGAACTGGGGCCCGTCATCGAGCAGATCACGTCGGCCTTCGCCTTCGCGTTCGTCCAGCTCGCCGAGGTCCACGACGAGGGACGTACCGACGCGTCGACGGCGGACGTGCTCCAGTCCATCGCGCTGCACTTCGAGGACGAGGTGGAGGAGTAGGGCGGCTTCGGCGTCAGGGGCGGGCTTCCTCGGGGCTCGGCTCCGCGTCGTGCTCCGGAGGCTCGGCCCACAGCTGCGCCGCGCGCAGGTCGATGTCGTCCTGCGGTGTTCCCGGAGCGCACACGATGACCACCTCCGTGCCGTCGGGCAGCAGCGCCTCGCGCACCTCGAGCCCCGGATCCTCCGTCATGCACCGACCCCTCCCGCAGCGGGACAACGGACGTTGACGGGTTCAAGTGGACCACGTGCGGATCGCCTACGCGAGAGGGCCCTCGTAAGGCAGCAGGTCCGGCCGCTTGGCCGGGAGGCCGTCGCCGGATGAGCGGCCCGTCAGGCGGCGGCCGATCCACGGGACGAGGTGCTGCCTGGCGAAGCGGACGTCGGTGACGCGTCGCGCCGCCCAGTTCGGCGGGGCGGTGGACGGGAGCAGGGACTGCCAGTCGTCCTCGGGTGCGTAGCCGAGCGTCTGCCACACCGCCTCGGCCACCCTGCGGTGGCCCTCGGCCGTGAGGTGCAGACGGTCGACGTCCCAGAGACGCTGATCGCCGAGCACGGTCGCTCCGTAGAGGTCCACGACCGCCGCGCCGTGCCGCGCCGCCAAGTCGTCGACGTACGCGAAGAGTTCCTCCATGCGCGGGCGGAAACGCTGCATCACGGGGCCGTTCCGGCCGGGGCTGCGCATCAGGATCAGCTGCTCGCACGAGGGCGCGAGGCGTTCCACCGCCTCCTCGAGCAGGGCACGTACGCGGGCCATGTCGCACTTGGGGCGCAGCGTGTCGTTGAGGCCGCCCACCAGGGTGATCACATCGGGCTTCATCGCGGCGGCGACGTCCACCTGCTCGGCCACGATCTGCCCGATGAGCTTTCCGCGCACCGCGAGGTTGGCGTACCGGAAACCGGGCGACGCCGCAGCCATCCGGCCGGCGAGGAGGTCGGCCCAGCCGCGGTAGCTGCCGTCGGGCAGCAGGTCCGACATGCCCTCGGTGAAGGAGTCGCCTAGCGCGACGAGACTGGTGTAGTTGGCATTCATCTGCATGGCGGGAGCGATCGTACAGGGAGCTCCCGCCGTGCGCCGGTGGGTGGTCCTGCGGTGCGGGTCGCCGCTCAGCCGTCCTGGCTGCCGCTGGTCTTCTCCGGGTCGACGGCCGTACGTCCGACCAGCCGTTCGTACCGCTGCCTGGCGGCCTGCGGTGTGCCGAGGCCGAGGCCGAAGGCGATCTCCGGCCAGGTCATGCCGCGCCCGCGCGCCATCTGAAGGAGTCCGGACTCCACCTCGTCCATCTCGGTGCGCGCCATCGGCACGAGCGTCAGGGCCGCGGTGATGTCCGCGTGGTCCACCTCCGGCTCGCCCTCCGCGGGCTCCGCGATCCCGGTCAGCAGGAACGTCACGAGGCGCATGGCTTCGTGCGGGCCGATGACCGTGGCGTGCACCTGCCGCCGGCGCTGCTCGTCGGTGGCCGCGTGCCGCTCGGCGATGCGGAACAGGGACGCGGGGGCGCGGCCCGCTCGGATCTGGTCGGGGTGGGTGGGGCTGAAGGGGTCGGTCGCGTCGGGCTGCTGTTCCGGAGTCGTCGGCATGGGATCAGCGTCGATGACGTACGGAATGTTGTCAACCTAATGTTGTAAACAGTGTGTTTGCATCGGCGCGTGCGCGCGTGCATGTGTGCGTGCGCGCTGTGCGGTCGCCGGTCGGGTGCCGGTGTGGAACGGTGGAAAACGCCTCAAAAGGCACCAGGGAGAACCGAGCGAGAGGGAATCGCATGTCCTCGAAGCGACGCCGTAAGAAGAAGGCACGCCGCAAGCACGCGGCCAATCACGGCAAGCGTCCCCAGTCCTGACCGCTGACCGCAGACCCGATTTCTCCGCGATCTCGTGAACAGCCTTGCCACCTGGGTCAACGGGTGAACAATGGTGCAATGTTGGAGTTGTTGCGGGAAGTCGGCGTGGAGCTGCCGGACGGGGCGGGACTCGTGAGGTTCGGGATGACGCCCGGCGAGATCCTGGAACTGCTGCCGTCCGGCAGAGTCACGCGGCGACGGCAGTGCATGGGCCTGACCTTGAGCCAGTACGCGGAGCTTCGGCACGCGCACGATGCCTGGCTCGGTGGCCTCCTCTTCGAACCGGAGTGGAGCTTCGACGCCGAGTTCGACGGCGTCGTCGTGGGATTCGGCGGTGGCGGGCCCGGGGCCACGGACCGGCTGGCCCGGGTGGAGATTCAGGCGCGGAGCCAGGAAGACGGTCCAGGGGTGACCTCGACCCCGGTCGCCTGGGAGGACATCGATCTGTTCGGCTATCCAGCCACGGAGATCGTGGCCGTACTGCCCGGCGCCGACGCCGCGCCCGATGATCCGCCACCGGCCGACATGACGGTCGCGGAGCTCGGCCTCCGCCTCTCGCGGCCCAAGCCGACCGCGGACCGCTGGGAGCGGGTGACGCTCATAGGGCCGCGGTCCGGTGAGTGGGGGGCCTGCTGTGAGGGCGGCCTCGTCTGCGCGGAGGAGGGGGACGGCCTGGTGGGGATCGTGTACTGAACAGAGCCGATGACCGCGCCGATGACCGCGCCGATGACCGCGTCGTACGGCTACGGCCGCGTCAAGGACTCCAGGTAGTCCCACGCCGCCCGCGCCGTGAACTCGACCTGCCCGCCCCGCAGCAGCAGCCCCGCCGACGCGAAGGCGGGCTGGTCCGCGTGGGCGGTGACGTAGGGGATCGCGATACAGCGCATACCCGCCGCGTGTGCGGCCGTCGCGCCCGGAGCGGCGTCCTCCAGGACCACGCAGTCGGCCGGGTCGGCGCCGAGGAGTGCGGCGGCGGCCAGGAAGACGTCGGGCGCGGGCTTGCCGTGCGCGACCTCGTCGGCGGAGACGACCGTGGTCAGGAGCGCGTCGAGGCCCGTGCCCGAGAGGATGGACTCGATGGCCGCGCGCGAGGATCCGGAGGCCACGGCCATCGGCACCCCGGCGCCGTACAGCTGCTCCACGAGCTTGCGCATCTCCGGGAAGACGTGCGTATCGGCGCGGGCAAGCTCCAGATAGCGGCGGTCGAGCTCCGTGAGCAGTTCGGCCACCGGTACGCCGATGCCGTACCGCTCCTTGCAGATGGCGAGGGTCTCCTGGGTGCCGATGCCTACGTACTGCTCGTTGTCGGCCCAGGTGTAGTCGACGCCGTGCTCGGCAAACATCGCGCGTTGCGCCGCGAAGTAGTTCGGCTCGCTGTCCACCAGAGTGCCGTCGAGATCGAAGATGACCGAGGTGCTGCCGAGGGTGCTCATGGTCTCCAGCATGTCAAAGCCGCAGATCACGGCCGAGCGGATCCCTTCTGAGCGGCGGAGGCGGCGGAGGCGCGGCCGATCGACTCGACGAGGGGGAGCAGGCGGTGCGGGACGCGCTCGCGCAGGGCCATCTCCGTACGGGTGCGGACCACGCCCGGCATCTGGATCAACTGCTGGACCACATCCTCCAGGTGGCCGTTGTCCCGGGCGACCACGCGGGTAAGGAGGTCGCCGCCGCCGGTGATCGAGAAGGCCTCGACGATCTCCGGCACGGCGGCGAGCGCGTCACCCACCTCGTCAAGATGCCCCTGAGTCACCTCGATGTGCACGAAGGCAAGCACAGGGTGCCCGAGCGCGGCAGGGGACAGCGAAGGCCCCGTCCCGGTGATCACCCCGTCCCGTTCCAGGCGGTCGAGCCGGGCCTGGAGGGTGCCACGGGCCACGCCGAGCACGCGCGCGTACTCGCGGACACTGGTGCGGGGCTGCTCCAGGAGGAGACGCAGAATGCGGGTGTCGAGTTCGTCGACGGCCATGGCGCGGGGCTCCCGGGGGCAGGGGGATGAATCTGGTGATGACTGTACCAATGGCACACCGTGAGCGGCTCTGACGGGCCCTTCTGGTCCGCGGGTGCCTACTGATGGCTACAGCGCGGCCTCGCGGACCGCCCGCACCGCCTCGACCAGTGCCGTGACACCCCGCTCGGTCTTGCCCCGCGGGCACCCCACGTTCAGGCGCAGATGGCCCGGGGAGCCGTAGGCCGCGCCGGGCATGATCGCCACCTTCTGGGTCTCGATGAGCTCGCGTTGCAGCGCCTCGTCGTTCAGGCCCAGGGGGCGTACGTCGATCCAGGCGAGGTAACCCGCCTGTGGGGGCGTCCAGTTCAGATCCGGGAACGCGGTGTCGAGGTGCTCGGCGACCAGTTGGAGGTTGCCGCGCAGGTAGGTGCCCAGGGCCTCCAGCCATGAGGTTCCCTCGCGGTATGCGGCGATGTGGCCGACCAGGGAAAGCACCGCCGGGGATGAGAGTCCGTCGGCCTCCTTGAGGTGACGCAGGTATGCGTCGCGCGTGGCGGAGTCGCCGATGATTCCGTAACTGCCTGTGAGTGCCGGGATGTTGAAGGATTTCGACGCCGATGTCACGATCGCCCAGCGTGCGCCGTCGCCGCCGTGCCGGGCCCATGGGCGGTGGACGTACGGGGGATGCGCGAGGTCGGAGTGGATCTCGTCGCTGATCACCGCTACGCCGTACCGCGCGCACAGTCGCGCGATGCGGTTCAGCTCTGCCTCCGTCCACACATGGCCGGTGGGGTTGTGGGGCGAGCACAGCAGCAGCACGGCCGTGTCCGGGAGAGCGAGCAGCCGTTCCAGCGCGGGCCAGTCGCCGAGCGGGCAGCCGAGCAGTCGTCGTTCGTGCGCGGCGATCGTCTTGGGGAAGGCGTCGTACGTCGGCGTGTGGACGACGACACCGTCGCCGGGGGCCGACCACAGCCGCAGGAGCTGGGAGATCTGGTAGATCACGGACGGGCCGTAGACGATCGACTCGGGGGCCACCTCGGTCGCGTGGCGTGTGGCGTACCAGTCGACGATCGCGGAGAGGAAGTCGTCCTGCCGCCAGCGCGAGTAGCCGAGCACGCCGTGGCCGAGTCGGCCGCGCAGCGCCGAAAGCACCTCGGGTGCCGTCTCGAAGTCCATGTCCGAGATGGTGAAGGGCAGCAGGTCCGGGACGCCGAAGCGGCCCTCCACATAGTCCCACTGGGTGCACCAGGTGCCGTGCCGGTCGACGGGGGTGTCGAAGTCGTAGGCGGGGGAGGGCAGTCGCATTGTTCAGCCCACCCGGGTTATCGACGCGATCGCGTCCTTCACCGACTGCACCTGCGGGCCGATGATGACCTGCACGTTGTGCGCGTCGAGTGTGATGACGCCGACCGCGCCCAGCTTCTTCAGACGCTTCTCGTCGACCCGCTCGGCGTCCTCGACTGTCATACGAAGGCGGGTGATGCAGTTGTCGAGGGACTGGATGTTCTCGGCGCCGCCGATCGCGTCCAGGATCGCCACCGCGTCGTACTTTCCGGCGATCAGCTCACGTGGAGCTCCCGACGCCCCGTCCTCAGCGACCTCGTCCTCCTTCTCGGCCTCCTCCTCGGCTTCCTCCGCCGAAGGCTCCTCGCGCCCCGGCGTCTTGAGGTCGAAGCGGACGATGGCCCAGCGGAAGAGAAAGTAGTAGACGGCGAACCACACCGCGGCGATGACGGGTATCAGGTACCACTTCGTGGTCGTCCCCTGCAGGACGCCGAAGACGAGCCAGTCGATGACGTTGCCGTCGGTGTTGCCGATGAACACCCCGAGGACAGCGGCGGTCAGGAAGCCGAGGCCGACCAGGACGGCGTGGATCAAGTACAGCCACGGCGCGATGAACAGGAACAGGAACTCGAGCGGTTCGGTGATGCCGCCGACGACGCACGCGACGACGCCGGAGACCAGGAGCGCCTTGATCTCCGGGCGCATCTTCTTGTCGGCGCAGTGATACATCGCCAGGGCCGCCCCCGGCAGGCCGCCGAGGTAGGCCGCCATCTTGCCCTGGGACAGGAAGTGAGTGGCGTTGGTGACCGCGTCGGTGGGCGGCTTGGCGCAGTTGAGCTGCGCGTAGAAGAGGTTGAGCGCGCCGGAGAGGTTGTCGCCGCACACCGCGCCGGAACCGCCGACATCGGTGAAGCGGAACATGGCCACGAGGATGTGGTGCAGGCCGATCGGGCGGAGCAGCACCTCTCCCATGCCGAAGAAGAACGGGCCGAAGACGCCCGTGTGCCCGATCGCGCGGCCGAGATCCGTGATCCAGCTGTTGAACGTCGGCCACACCAGCGGGATCAGCAGACCGAGCAGGCTGAGCGTGATCGCGGAGACGATCGGCACGAACCGCAGACCGCCGAAGAAGGCGAGCGCGTCCGGCATCCGCTGGGCACGAAACCGCTGGTGGAGCACGCTGACAACGATGCCAACAGCGACGGCGCCGAGCAGTCCCGTATCGATCGACTGGATGCCGATCACATCGGCGATGCCGTAGTGGGCGATGACCTTCTCGTCCTCGACGTCGACGCCCTTGGCGGTGAGGTAGAAGTTCACCGCCAGGTTCATGGAGGCGAAGCCCACGAAACCGGAGAACGCCGCGACGCCCTTGTCCTCGCGGGCAAGACCCAGCGGGATGGCTATCGCGAACATCACCGGGAGGAACTTGAAGGCCACGAGCCCGGTGCTCGCCATCCACGTGAAGACGAGGTGGAAGCCCTCGCCCTTGAGGAAGGTCAGGTTGTCGGTGACCGCGTCGCTGGAGAGCGACGAGCCGATGCCCAGCATGATGCCGCAGAACGCGAGCAGCGCCACCGGAAGCATGAACGTCTTGCCGAGGCCCTGGAGGAACTCCCAGAGCGCGGACTTGGTCTTCTGCATGTGTGGGGGTCTTTCGGGCCTGAGTGGAGCGGGAGACATGCGATGACCGGCCCACAGGCGCGCGGGCCCAGACGGTGGCCGGTCACATGCTGCGCACAGGGATCGCCCGCCGATCAGCGTGGATGGTCCATCGATCCACGCCGAAGGTTGATCGATCCGCCCGGACGGATGAGATCACAGCGGCTCGGGGGCTGTCCATGGAGAGCCCCCGAGCACGCCGTTCGCGCCCTCACGCGTCCCGCTTCCGCAGCACCCACCCACCAGCGACGAGCGCCGCGCCCGCGTACGCGGCAAGCACCCCGAGCCCCGCCCACGGTCCGATCGGCAGCTGGTCCAGGTCGGTGGTCGCCTGGATCGCGAGCCCGGCCGTCGCGGGTGTGATCCGCCGCGCGTTCTCCTGCCAGTCGGGGTCGCCGAGCAGACCCGCGAGCAGTGGGAAGACGTAGAAGAGGGCGAGGACCGAGGTGATGGCGGTCGCCGTGTCGCGCAGGGCGGCAGCCGCGCCCAGGCCGATCAGGGCGGTGAGCGTGAGGTAGAGGACCGTGCCGACGGCCGCGCGGAGTGTCGGTCCAGCGGTGAGGGCGGGGGTCGCGAAGCCGTCGGCGGACAGGAGCATCCTGCCCGCCACGAGGGAGACGGCCACCCCGACCGCGCTCGCCGCCGCGGTCAGTGTGCAGAGCACGAGCGCCTTGGCGGCGAGCAGGCGTACGCGGCCGGGTTCCGTCGTCAGCGTCGTACGGATGGTGCCCGTGCCGTACTCGCCGCTCATCGTGAGCACCGCGAGGACGACGACCGCGCCCTGGCCGAGCCAGACCCCCGTGAGGCTGAGCTTCACGGTGTCCTCGTGGCAGTCCGCCGGGACCGGGCAGTCCCCGGCGGTCATCGACGCGGCGGTGGCCGTGCCGGCGAGGACGGTCAGGGCCACCAGGGCGAACAGCAGCCACCAAGTGCTTTGCAGCGTACGGAGTTTGGTCCACTCGGCATGTACGGTGCCGAGTGCGCGGCCGTCCCCCACGAGGCCGAGGCTCTTCACGCGTCCTTCTTCCGGATGCGCCACACCGCGATCCCGAGCACCACGACGGCGTACGCGGCAAGCGTGGCCAGGCCGGTCCACGCGCCCTGCGGATAGCAGCCGTCCTCCGGGAGGCAGAGGCTCGCCACCTGGTGGTGGCGCGGCGTCGACTCCTGGACCGCGAACCCCGCGACGGGCGTGAGCCGTTGCAGCCACTGCGAAAGGCCGAGCGGCAGCACACTGACCAGGATCAGCGGCAGGACGATCACCACCACGACGGTGGTGATCGCGGCGGCCGTGTTGCGCATCAAGGCGCCGAGACCCAGGGCGAGTACGGCGATCAGAGCGAGCAGGGCGGCGGTGCCGAACAGTGCGCGCAGGACGGGACCGTCGGTCAGGGAGAACTCGGGGAAGAGGGGCGGCTTGTGGCCGTTGTCCCGCAGCACGGGCATGGTGAGCAGGAACGAGGCGATGGCCGTGACGAGTCCGGTGGCGAAAGTGACCGCGCTGATTACCACGGCCTTGGCGACCAGGACGCGACCGCGCCGCGGACTGGCCAGGAACGTGGTGCGGATCATCCCGCGCCGGTACTCGGCGGTGATGAACAGGACGCCGAGCGCGGCGATCAGGACCAGGCCGAGCTGGGTGCCGTTCAGGGAGGTCGCGACGAGGTCGGGCTGCACAGGGGTGCCGGGGGCGATGTCGCCGGAGCCGGTGAGCGTGAACGTGCCGCCGGAGCGGGTCAGTTGGCCCTGTCCGCCATTGTCCGGTTGGCCCGCACCTGGTTTGCCCGCGCCTGGTTCGCCCGCACTCTGTCCTGGCTTGCCTTGCTCTCCTTCGGCTTCCCGGCCGACGTCGGTCCGCTGCCAGTCCGCCCCGCTGTCCGATCCCTTGACGGTCACTTCGTCGAAGCGTGCCGTCGAGCGCGATGGGCCGTCGTTCACCGACACGTTGCCGAACTTGCGCTCCATGGACTGCACATTGGGTGACGCCACGAAGAGACCGACCGGCACAGAGCCCGCCTGCTCGGCCAGTTCGGTCGTGCCGATCTTCTTCCAGCCACGGCCGTCGGCAGACGCGTACGCCGTGATGGTGGCGCCCTTGCGGGTCAAGCGCAGCCAGTGCGGTGTGCTCGCGGAGGCGGCGCCGCCCGCGACGTCGTGGGTGAAGTCGCTCTGGAACCGTACCCCGTGCCCCGGAGTGACCATCAGCGCCGCGTAGTCGGAGCCGCTCTGGGTGTTCTGCTTGACGATGACGCCTGCCTTGGCCCACTCGGGCGCCCGGTCGGGACGCACGCCGGTGGGTCCTGTCACCCGAGCGGTGATGCTGCCGTCGGCGGGGAGCGTGCGGTGGACGAAGGTGAAGTCGTCGCGGATGGACTGGCCGTCGGGTCCGGTGGCCGCCGACGAGCCGCCGCCCGCGATCTCGACGCCCGAACTGGACGCGGAGAACAGGGAGATCAGCAGGGTCACCAGGACCGCGGCGAGCAGGGTGAAGCCCCAGCGGCGCACCGTACGCAGCTTGGTCCACTCGGCGCGCAGGAGCTGCGGGAAGCCGTCGCGGCCGACCACGACCGTGCTGGGGCGGCGTGTCGGTGTCACGGTGGTCATCGCGTGACCTCCCCGACCGGGTGCTCGGCGGCGAACTCCACGTCGTCCCTGGTCAGTTCCATGTACGCCTCCTCAAGCGTGGCCCGGTGCGCGGCGACCCCGGAGAACGGGACCCCCGCACCGCCGAGCAGTTCCACGACGCGTTCCGCCGCGATGTGGGAGACGGTGAGCGTGTCGCGTCCGGTGGCCGCGACGCTCGCCCCGGCGCCCGCGAGGACGGTCATCGCCGTGGTCCGGTCGGTCGTCCGTACCTCGACGCGGTCGTCCGACGCGGCGGCAAGCAGCTCTCGTACGCTCGTGTCGGCGATGACGCGCCCGCGCCCGACCACCACCAAGTGGTCAGCGGTGTCCTCGAGTTCACTCATCAGGTGACTGGAGACGAGCACGGCGCGGCCCTCGGCGGCAAGGGACTTCAGGAAGCCGCGGATCCACCGGATGCCCTCCGGGTCGAGCCCGTTGACCGGTTCGTCGAAGAGCAGAACGGGCGGATCGCCGAGCAGCGCCGCCGCGATGCCGAGGCGTTGCCGCATACCGAGCGAGTACCCGCCGGCCCTGCGCCGCGCGGCCTCCCCGAGCCCGACGAGCTCGAGGACTTCGTCGACGCGGCGCACGGGAAGCCGATGCGAGTGCGCCATCCACAGCAGGTGGTCGCGTCCCCGGCGGCTGGGATGCACGGCGGCCGCGTCGAGCAGCGACCCCACTTCCAGCAGGGGCGTACGCAGCGCCTGGTAGGGGCGCCCGCCGATGAGGGCCGTGCCCTCGTCCGCCGAGTCCAGGCCGAGGGCGATGCGCATGGCGGTCGACTTGCCCGCGCCGTTGGGGCCGACGAACCCTGTGACCTGCCCAGGGGTGACGGTGAAGGAGAGCCCGTCCACCGCCGTGACCGTCCCGAACCGCTTGCGCAGTCCGCGTACTTCGATGGTCGCTTCGCCGCCATCGGTCGTTCCTGTGATGCCATCCATGAGAAGCGAGGCTAGGCACGCCGTGGCCGCGGGTCGTCACGCCGTGGAGCCGTCTTCGTATCCCTCACGTAAGGGACGCCGTAGGGCCCCTAGGTGGTGACAATGACACGTGTGAGGGCGAAATCATCCAGAACGGGCTTCGGAGCGGTCTTCAGGACGGGCTTCGGAGCGGGCTCCCGAGCAGGTTTCGGGCGCGGCGCCATGCTCAGCCGCATCGCGCACAGGCCCGAGACGCCGGTCATGGCCGCGGCGCTCCTCGCGCTCGGTGCCGCGAGCGAAGTGCTGCTGCGCGCGGACGGCGATGTTCCACTGCCGTTGGCGCTCTCACTCGCGTGGGGGTCGACGGTGCCGGTCGTGGTGCTCGCGGGCGGCGACTTCGCGGTGACGGCGCACTCCTTCGCCGTCACACGGGCGCGCCGCGGCTTCTTCGCCGTCGCCGCCGTTCTCGCCGCCGTAGCGGCCATGCTCTCCCTCGCGCCGTTCCATGTGCTGACCGGCGCCGGTCTCTGCGCGCTCCTGTTCTCCCTCCATCAGGCAGGGCGGCGGGGCCCGAAGCTCCTGGCCGCCTTCCTGCCGCTGCCCTTCATCGCGTACGCGGTCACGGCGCCCGCGGGCTCCGGTGCGGGGGAGCGGTTCCTCACCGTCCTGACCGCGGTGTGCGCCGCCGTCGCCGCCGGGACCGGGCTCGCCCGGAGCGCGCGGGACACCGCCCTGGCGAACAGCGCGGCCGAGCAGGCCATCGCGGACACCCTCCTGGAACACGCGGCGCGAGGTGAACGGGCCAGGATCGCGAGGGAGTTGCACGATGTCGTCGCCCACCACATCTCCATGATCGCGGTGCAGGCCGAGACCGCGAGGCTGACCACACCCGGCCTGCCCGCCGTCGGCGCCGAACGCTTCCTGGCCATCGGTGACACCGCCCGCACGGCCCTCACCGAGATGCGCAGACTGCTCGGTGTGCTGCGCGAGGACGCGGGCGGCGCGGCGCCGGACCGCCGCCCGCAGCCGGGTCTCCAGCAGCTCGGCGAACTCGTCGACGAGGCGCGCGACGCGTCGGCCGCCGCGGTGCGTCTCATCGTCGAGGGACCGGTGCGCCCGCTGGATCCCGGCCTCGAACTCACCGCGTACCGCGTCGTGCAGGAAGCACTCACCAACACCCGGCGGCACGCGCCGGGCGCCGCCGTGGATGTCGAACTCCTTTACACGCACGACGCGTTGCGGCTGCGCATACGTGACAACGGGCCGAGTCCGCACACCCACAAGGACCTTGACGAGGGGCACGGACTGCTCGGCATGAGGGAGCGCGCCGCGATGGTCGGCGGCGAGCTGCGCGCGGGTCCTGCCCGGCGCGGCGGCTTCCTCATCGAGGCGACGTTCCCGGCTCCGGTGAGGGAACATGCCGCATGAACACCCCCAGCACAGCTCCTCCGCTGCGTCTCGTCATCGCCGACGACCACGAAGTCGTACGCGCCGGATACGCCGGACTCCTGGCCACCCAGCCCGACTTCACCGTTGTCGGCACCGCGGCCGACGGAGCTCGGGCGGTCGAGCTCTGCCGGGAACTGCTGCCCGACCTCGTCCTGATGGACGTACGGATGCCGGTGATGGACGGGATCGAGGCGACCGGGCGACTCGGCGGGACGGGGACGCGCGTACTGATTCTCACCACCTTCGACCTGGATGAGCACGTGTACGACGCGCTGAGCGCGGGCGCCGCCGGGTTCCTGCTCAAGGACGTCACGGCGGAGCGCCTCTTCGACGCGGTGCGGGTGGTGGCCGCGGGCGAGGGTCTTCTCGCGCCCACCGTCACCCGCCGCCTCATCGCGGAGTTCGCCCGCATCAGGCCGGGACCGCCCGCGGGTCCCGCCACCCGCGTCGACGCGCTCACGCCCCGCGAGACCGAGGTGCTCCGGCTGATCTCGGAGGGTCTTTCCAACCCGGAGATCGCCGGGCGGCTGCACGTCAGCGAGGAGACCGTGAAGACCCATGTGAGCCGGGTGCTCGGCAAGCTGGGGTTGCGGGACCGCACGCAGGCGGTGGTGGCGGCGTACGAGTCGGGGCTCGTGGTGCCGAGGGCGGGGGCCTGAGACCGGGCCTGAGGGGCGTGTCCGCCGTACAATGGAAAGGCGGCAATGTGCACGACGGCGTGACCCGATCATGAACGCTCGTATCGAGGACTACGCCCTCATCAGCGACCTGGAAACCGCCGCCATGCTCGGCAGGGACGGGTCGATCGACTGGCTCTGCTTGCCGCGCTTCGACTCACCGGCCTGTTTCGCCGCACTGCTCGGCACAGGAGACAACGGATTCTGGCGGGTTTCCCCCATCGGCGCGGGACCCTGCACCCGGCGGGCCTACCGCCAGGACACCCTGGTGATGGATTCCGCCTGGGAGTGCCCCGGCGGCACCGTACGCATCACGGACTTCATGCCACCTCGCGCGGGGCTGCCCTGCATCGTGCGCCTCGTCGAAGGCCTGTCCGGCGCCGTGGCCATGCGCAGCGAACTTCGGCCGCGCTTCAACCAGGGACGCGTCACGCCCTGGGTACGGGCCGATGGGCACTGCACGGTCGCCGTCGCCGGTCCTGATGCGCTCTGGACGAGCGCTGACGGCCCGATGGAGATACGCGGCACAGGCGACTCCACCACGGTCCTCGACTTCACCGTGTCCGCGGGCCAGCGCCTCACACTGCAACTCGTATGGGCGCCCTCGCACCTGCCCGATCCGCCCGAGCCTCTGAGTGTCCCGGCGGAGACGGCCCTCAAGGCGACCAGCGACTTCTGGCGGCGCTGGACGGCCCGGTGCCGCTACCAGGGCCCGTGGCGGGAAGCCGTCACCCGCTCGCTGATCACGCTGAAGGCGCTCACCTACGCGCCCACGGGCGGCATCGTCGCGGCGCCCACCACTTCGCTGCCCGAGTGCGTCGGCGGCGAACGCAACTGGGACTACCGCTTCTGCTGGCTGCGCGATTCCACCCTGACCCTGTCCTGCCTGCTGCGCAGCGGCTACCGCGACGAGGCCACGGCCTGGCTCGACTGGCTGGTGCGTGCCGTGGCCGGCGACCCCGCCGGTCTCCAGGCGGTGTACGGCGTGGGCGGACAGCGGCGGCTGCCCGAGGCCGAGGCGCCGTGGCTGCCCGGATACGAGGGGTCGCGGCCCGTCAGGTTCGGGAACGCGGCGGTCGACCAGTTCCAGCTGGACGTCTACGGCGAAGTCCTCGACACCCTCTACTTGTCGCTGCGGGCCGGGATTCCGCTGGAAGCTCACCTCTGGAACCTGGTGAAGTCCCTGATGAGCCATCTGCGCGAGCACTGGCACGAACCGGATCAGGGGCTGTGGGAAGTCCGGGGCGACCGGCGGCAGTTCGTCCACTCCAAGGTCATGTCGTGGGTGGCCGCCGACCGTGCCCTGCGCATGGGCGAACTGCTCGGCAGGAATGAATGTGCGGACGAGTGGCGCGCCATGCGGGACGCGGTGCACCAGGAGGTGTGCCGCGAGGGCTGGGACGCGGGGCAGGGATCGTTCGTGCAGTCCTACGGGTCGCCCGCCCTCGACGCTTCGGCTCTGCTGATCCCCCGGGTCGGTTTCCTTCCCGCCGACGACGCGCGCGTACGCGGCACCGTCCGGGCGATGCGGGCCCTCGCCCACCACGGATTCATGCGACGGTACGCGAACGACGGCCGCGGCAGGCACAGCGTGGACGGAATGCGGGGATCCGACGGCACGTTCGTGGCGTGCTCCCTCTGGTACGCCGACGCGTTGGCGGCGACCGGCGACCTCCGTCAGGCACGGGAGACCTTCGAGCGCGTCCTGGGCGTCCGCAACGACGTGGGCCTGCTGGCGGAGCAGTGGGACCCGGACAGCGGTCGCCAACTGGGCAACGTACCCCAGGCGTTCAGCCACATCGCCCTGGTGGAGACGGCGTTCGCCCTTCAGGAGGCGGGCGCCTGACCGGGGCGGTCATGACAGGGGCGGTCAGGTCCGCCGCCTGACCGCCGTCATGAGCACCATGCCCGAGTCGCCGTAGTCCGGCAGCGTCGGGTCGGCGTCGATCCGGGTGACCGCGAGTTCCGCCGTGAGCGGGGCGAACACCTCGGTGACGACCGCGGGGTTCACGGGGCAGCCGGGCCAGCGCGACGCGGGCCCGATGCGGTACGTCGGCATGTTCTCCATGAACGCCGCCACCAGGTGGCCGCCGGGGACGACGGAGCGTACGAAGCGGTGGCAGAAGTCCGTGAACTCCGCGAAGTCCTCGGTGACTCCCTCGGCGACGAAGTTCATCGACGCGATGTCGTACGTGCCGGGCGTCAGCGCCCGGATGTCACCGTGCACCACCCGCACCGGCGCGAGCGCCTCCGGCAGCGTGGGCGGCAGGTCCGGGTTGAGGCGACGGCACAGCGCGTGGAACGGCAACCAGCTCTCGTCCGGGCCCTGTTCGAGCTGCCGGGTCAGATAGGCGACACCCGCCGCGCTCGCCTCGACGGCGTCGACACGGCGGCTCGCGGCGGCGGCGACCATCAGGGGGTAGAGGTTGGGCCCGGCCCCGAACTCCAGGGAGCGTGCGGCGCTGCCCGGAGCGAACCGCCGGTAGAAGGCGGAGTGGTGGGCGATGACCGCGGCGTCGGACGGATGCAGCTCGCGGTAGTTCTCGCCGAGGTAGTCCTGGACGGGCCAGCTGTCCCAGTCCACGTCGTCGTTGCGGGTCGGAGCCATACCGGTGTCAGCTCCCCGGCCGCAGTGGGAATCGCTCGGAGAGCCCCGTCAGGGCCGCGTTGAGCCGGTCGATGTCGTCGTCGGAGTTCAGGGCCGTGAGCTGTACGCGGAAGCCGACGCGGTCGTGCGGCACGAGCGGGTAGGCCGCGAGCGTCACATAGATGCCCTGCTCCCACAGGAACTCGGCGACCGCGTCCAGGTCCGATGCGTTCACCAGGGGAATCTCCACGATCGGCAGCTGATCGGAGTTCAGCGTCGCCAGGCCGAGCCCGTTCACGTGGTCCAGCACCCGGACGGTCTTGCGGTGCAGATCGGCGCGGATGGCGTCGCCCCGCCGGTCGTTGACCTCCAGACCGGCGAGCGCGGTGGCGAGCGAGGCCGTGGGCGAGGGCCCGGAGTAGAGATAGGGGGCCGCGGCGACCTTCAGATGGTCCTTGAGCCGGGGCGGAAGCGCGAGAAAGGCGAGCAGCGACGAGTAGGCCTTGGAGAAGCCGCCGACGAGCACGATGTTGTCGTACGTCTCGCCGGTGTGCCGTACGACGCTGTTGCCGCGCGATCCGTACGGACACGGTTCGTCGGCGCCGCGCTCTCCGATGACGCCGAACCCATGGGTGTCGTCGATATACAGGGTGGCGTCCGACTCCCGGCAGATCCGGGCCAGTTCGGGCACATCGGCGATGTCGCCGCTCATGCTGTTGACGCCGTCCAGGCAGACCAAGCGGGCCGAGCCGCTCGGCACCGCCCGCAGCAGGGCCGCCAGCTCGTCGGGCCGGTCGGCGTGGAAGCGCCGCAGGGTGGCGCCCTGTCCGCGGGCCGACACGCAGCCGTCGTACACGGTGCGGTGCGCCGCGGCCTCGACGAAGACATGGCCCTTGGCCGCGAGTACGGGGATCACCGAGGCGTGGATCAGGGTGGCCGTCGGGAGCAGCAGGGTGTCGGGCGCTCCGAGCAGCGCGGCGAGCCGTTCCTCGATCTCCGGGTAGAGCCGGGGGCTGCCGAGGAGGCGGGACCAGCTGGGGTGCGTTCCCCAGCGGCGTACGGCGGGATCGATGGCGTCGATGATCTCGGGGTCGCAGTCGAAGCCCAGGTAGTTGCAGGAGGCGAAGTCGATGAGCCAGTGATCGCCGCTGCGGATGTGTCTGCCGCGGACTTCGTCGAGGACACAGTCGCTCATCGGGCTTGTCCGCCGCAGGTGTTCGAGATCGCCCCAGCGCGGATCGCGCCGTACCCCGAGGAGTCCGATGTCAGGGTCGCTCATGGCGCCCTGCGTCTGAGAGGGGGGCGGGGTGACGGCAAGGGCAGGAGGGGCGCCGTTCTTCCGGCGCGGATCACGGCGCGGATCCCGGAGCGGACCCTCGCGCGAATCCCGCCGTCGGCTGAGCAGCCGCTCCACCTGCCCGGTCGTCAGCGGCCGGGCGAAAAGATAGCCCTGCCCGAACCGGCAGCCCATCCCGGCAAGGAGGTCCCGCTGCGCGGACTGCTCGATCCCCTCGGCGATGACCGGGAGGCCCATCGTGTCGGCGAGGTGCACGATCGCCTCGACGAGGGCGACCTGCCGGGGGTCGTGGGCGATGTCGTCGATGAAGGTCTTGTCGATCTTGAGTACGTCGATGGGGAACTCGCGGAGATAGCGCAGCGAGGAGAATCCCGTGCCGAAGTCGTCGACCGCGATCCGCACACCGAGGTCCTTCAGCGCCCCCATGACCGCCTGGATCTGTCCGTCCTGGCGCATGAGCACCGACTCCGTGAGCTCCAACTGCAGTGACCCCGGGGCGAGTCCGGGCGTCTGGAGCGCCTTGCGCACCTCGTCGAGGAAGCCCGTGTCGCGGAACTGGCGCGCGGACACGTTGACGCTGACGTACGGACGACGGCCCGACGATGCCCCCACGCTCTGCAACTGGGCGATGTCCGCGGCGGCGTTCCTGAGGACCCAGGCGCCTAGCAGTGTGATGTGCCCGGTCTCCTCGGCGAGCGGGATGAACTGCTGCGGCGGCACCAGGCCGCGCCGGGGGTGCGGCCAGCGGGCCAGGGCCTCGAAGCCGACGATCTCGGCACCGTCCGTCGCAACCCCCGCCGCACCGCCCTTCGCACCGTCTGCCGGGCGGCCGTTCGCGGTGATGTCCACGACTGGCTGATAGCGCAACGTGAACTGCTCATCGGCGATCGCCCGGTCCAGGCTCGCCTGGAGCTCGTGCCGCTCCAGCATCCGGACGTGCAGCCGCTGCTGGAAGCGGCGCCACTGGCGCTTCCCCGCGGCTTTGGCGGCGTACAGCGCCAGGTCGGCGTGGGCGATGAGCTCCTCGGAGTCGGCGCTGTCCGCTGCCGTGGCCACGCCCACGCTCGCCGAGACGCTCACGCTGTCCCCGGACAGTTGGAACGGGCGGCTGAGCGCCTGCACCACCTGCGCGGCCAGGATCTCGGCGTCGACGGGCTCCTTCGCGTCCTCCATCAGGACGGCGAACTCGTCGCCGCCGAGGCGGGCCGCGGTGTCACTGCGGCGCAGCGTCCGCGACAGGCGGGCACCGACGGAGGCCAGAAGCTGGTCGCCCGCCGAGTGCCCCATCGAATCGTTGACGACCTTGAAGTCGTCGAGGTCGATGAAGAGCAGGCAG
Source organism: Streptomyces sp. NPDC048441 (assembly GCF_043200235.1). NCBI lineage: Bacteria > Bacillati > Actinomycetota > Actinomycetes > Kitasatosporales > Streptomycetaceae > Streptomyces > Streptomyces sp. NPDC048441. The sequence continues at coordinate 97,988 of NZ_JBICXM010000018.1, read as the reverse complement.
GTCAGCGTCGACTCCCGGCGGCCACGGAGCAGCGCGCGCTCGATGCGCTCCATGAGCAGCGTCCGATTGGGCAGGCCGGTCAGCGCGTCGTGGAAGGCCCGCTGGGTGAGCTCGTGCTCCAGCTGACGCTGCTCGGTCACATCCCGCAGAGTGACGACGAGCCCCCGCACGGCCGGGTCGTGACGCAGGTCGCTGCACCGCATCGCCACCTCGATCCGTCCGCCGTCGCGCGGCATCCACCAGTAGTCGTGAGGCTCCTGCTGCCCGCCGCCGCGCATGGCCGCGAGCACCCGTGCCGCCCGGTCCCTGTCCCGTGGGTCGACAAGGTCCGGCAGTCCCGCCCCGACCAGCGCGGCGGCCCCGAACACGGCCTGCGCGGACGGGCTCGCGTACCGGACGGTGTTGTCGTCGTCGACGATGAGGATGACGTCGGACGCGTTGCGCACCAAGGCACGGAAATACGCCTCGCTCTCCCGGCGGATGATTTCCTGCCGGAGCGCGATGCGCTCCTTCGCCAGGCCCGCGTGCGAGGCGAGGATCTCCAGGGAGCCCCAGATCTCTGTGAGCTGTCGCTCGGATCCTGCCGCGATCAGCACTCCCGGCGGATCGTCCCCCGCCGGACGATCGCGCTGGATCATCGGGCACACCAGAGCACTCGGCGTCGGCTCGAGGCGGGCGGCGATCTCCGGGCCGAGAGCGACGGCCTGCACCAGCCTCGTGCTGCGCAGGTCGAGGGCGGCGTAGGGGACCGGTGGTGTGTCGCCCGCCTCCAGGAGCAGGGTCCGGGTCCCGGCTCCCGGCCCGGACAGCGCGGCGACCGTGGACTCACAGGTCGCGGCGATCTCCTCCGGCGTGACCGCGGCCACCAGCGAGGAGGCCGCGGTCAGCAGCGCGAGCTCGCGGTCCAGGGCCTTGCGGCGCGCCACGACCATGCCCGCGAGCCGGCAGATCACCAGAAGGAACAGCGCGCCGGAGAAGGCGGCGATCACAGGCGCGTCGTGAGCCCTGTCGATGAGGCCCTCCGCGAGCAGAATCCCCGGGGCTATGAGGGTGGCCGCGGCGAGCAGCAGGAGCCTGCGCGGCGGCGGGAGCAGGGTCGGGCGCTGATGTGTGTACGAGGTCAGCTCCACCATCGAAGGGTGCAGCGCGGCCAGGCCCCACGCCGTGTAGAAGACGATCCAGCCCATGTCCAGGAGCGTGCCCGCCTGCCACATCCCGTTGAGCTGCAGAATCCCGTACGCGATGTCGAAGCCGAGCAGGGTGACCGTGCCGAGGACGAGCAGGCGTACGGCGGAATTGCGGCCGGTCACGAAGCCCGGGGTGAGCAGCCGGGCGAGGAGGGCGAGGACCAGTACGTCGCCGAGCGGATAGGCGATGCTGATGGCGCGCTGCGGCCAGGTCAGGCCCTCGACCTCGGTGAGCGGCTGGACCAGATAGACCCAGACGGGCAGCGCGAGCCCGCAGGTGATGATCAGCGCGTCGAGGAGGCTCGGCAGGTCGCGGCCCGCCCAGCGGTAGCGGACGAGGCCGAAGAGGCCCGCGGCGAGCAGCGGATACACCGCGAGATAGCAGGCGTCCGCCGGGGACGGGAACGGATTCGACGCCTGGAAGTACTGCTCGACCACGTTGTAGTACGTGTCGCCCGCGGCGAACGCGAGCAGCCCTGCCGCGAGCACCCACCACGGCCAGCGGTGCGCGGGACGGTGGAGGCGGGTGCCGATGAGTACGGCGGTGACTCCGCCGAGGCCGATGAGCGCCCAGAGCGGGGCGCGCAGGCCAGGGAGGGTCATATAGGCGGCGGTGAGAGCGGCTACCAGGAGGACGTAGGCGGCCATGAGCCGATGGGCCCGTGGGTGTCGCCGATGCTGTGCCTGAAGCAATGCAAAGCGCCTCCCCGCATGGCAGGGGCAACCGTCCGCGAATCACGCGTCGACCTGGGGTCCCGCCCTTAGAGCGTAGGCCTGAGCGGTGGGCGCCTGCATCTTCGGTCGGCTCCTGCGGCTTTCCCTCCCATGGGGATCAGGCCTCCACCGGCACGGGTGCGCTCCGTGGTCCGGAGCGTGCGTTGAACCACGCCACTGTGCTCCGCAGGCCTTCCTCGATGGGCACGTGGGGCACCCAGCCGAGCTGTTCCACGGCCCGGTTGATCACCGGGCGGCGGCGGGCCGGATCGTCGACGGGCAGCGGGCGGTAGGCGATCCGAGAGGGCGATCCGGTGAGGCGCAGGACGAGTTCCGCGAGCTCGCGGACTGTGCGCTCGCTGGGGTTGCCCAGATTCACCGGACCGCTGAGGTCACTGTCGAGCATCGCCGTCAGACCCCGGACGAGGTCGTCGACGTAGCAGAAACTGCGGGTCTGGCTGCCGTCGCCGAAGAGCGTGAGCGGGCGGCCCGCCAGGGCCTGGCGGATGAAGGCGGAGACCACGCGTCCGTCGTGGGGGCGCATCCGCGGGCCGTACGTATTGAAGATCCGTACGATGCCCACGTCGACGCCCAGGCTGCGCCGGTAGGCCATGGCGAGCGCCTCCGCGTACCGCTTCGCCTCGTCGTAGACGCTGCGCGGGCCGACCGGATTGACGTTGCCCCAGTACTCCTCGGGCTGCGGGTGGACCTCCGGATCGCCGTAGACCTCGCTGGTCGAGGTGAGCAGGAAGCGGGCGCCGTGCCGCTGGGCCAGGCGCAGGGCGTTCTCGGTGCCGTGGCTGCCGACGGCCAGGGTCTCCAGGGCGAGCCGGTAGTAGTCGGGGGGTGACGCGGGGCTCGCGAGGTGGGCGACGGCGTCCACGGGGCCCGGCACGTCGAACGGCGCGGTCACATCGGCGTGGACGAGGTGGAAGCGGGGTTCGCCGAGCAGGTGGGAGACGTTCTCCGGCTCACCGGTGCAGAAGTTGTCCAGGCAGTGGACCGTGTCCCCTCTGTGCAGCAGGGCCTCGCACAGATGGGATCCGATGAATCCGCCGCCGCCCGTCACCACGACCCTCATGACGCACCTCCGGTGAGCGCGGCTACTCGGTCCACCTGGTCCTCAGCAGGAATGGCCTGGGAGAGCCGCGGGCGGCCCGGTGCGTGCACCGCCCAGCCGGCCGCCGACCAGGACCGCGGGTCGAGGCAGTTGCGGGCGTCGAACAGGACGGGGGAGCGCACAAGCTCTGCGAGTGCCGCCGGGTCGATGTCCTGGTACTGGGGCCAGTTGGTGAGATGCAGGACCAGGTCCGCGTCCTCGCAGGCCTTGTCGACGTCCAGGGCGTAGGCCAGCTCCGGATGGACGGCGCGCGCGGTGTCGATGGCCTCCGGGTCGTGCACGCGGACCGCCGCGCCCTGCTGCTGCAAGGTCGCCGCCACGACCAGGGCGGGCGAGTCGCGGACGTCGTCGCTGCCCGGCTTGAACGCCGCGCCGAGCACGGCGATCCTGCACCCGGTGAAGGAGCCGCCGAGAAGCCCGCGTGCCCGGTCGACGGTGCGTTGCCGCTGGCGGGTGTTGATCCGGTCGACCTCGTGCAGGAACACCACCGCCTCACCGGCGCCGATCTCCTCGGCGCGGGCGGCGAACGCCCGGATGTCCTTGGGGAAGCAGCTGCCGCCGAAGCCGAGGCCCGGTTCGAGGAAACGGGGGCCGATCCGGGAGTCCGCGCCGATGGCCCTGGCCAGGAGGGACACGTCGGCGCCCGCGGCGTCGCAGACCTCGGCCATCGCGTTGATGAAGGAGATCTTGGTGGCGAGAAAGGAGTTCGCCGCCACTTTGACCAGCTCGGCCGTCGCCGGATCGGTGGCGAAGAACGGCACCCCCGCGAGGATCATCGGCGCATAGACCGCCCGCAGCACACCCTCGGCGTGCCGCGATGTGACACCCACGACGAGTCGCTCGGGCCGCATGGTGTCCTGGACCGCGGCTCCTTCGCGCAGGAACTCGGGGTTCCAGGCGACCTCCGTACCCGGAGTCATATCGGCGAGGCGCTCGGAGATTCTGGCCGCAGTCCCCACCGGCACGGTCGACTTGCCCACGATCAGGCTGCCAGGGCGCAGATGCGAGGCGAGACCGTCCACGACGGCGTCGACGTACCGGAGATCGGCGGCCTTGCTGTCGGGTAGCTGCGGGGTGCCCACGCACACGAAGTGGGTCCTGGCGAACGCGGCGCCCTCGGCGAGCGAGGTGGAGAAGCGCAGCCTGCCCGATGCGAGGGTCCTGGCGAGCAGTTCGTCCAGGCCGTCCTCGTGGATGGGTGCCCGGCCTGCTGCCAGGGAGGCGATCCGGTCGGCGTCGATGTCGACGCCGAGGACCTGGTGGCCGATGTCGGCCATGCACGCGGCGTGCGCCGTTCCTACGTATCCGGTGCCGATCACCGTCATCCGCATGACATCGCTCCTTACGGGTCGTGATGGGTCGTGCTGGGTCGTGTCTCACGGGCCCGGCCGTTTGCCGTTCGGGTGGTGGTTGGAACCGGCGTAACCGTGCGGGTTGAGCTGCTGGAACCGCCATGCGTCCCGGCACATGTCGTGCAGGTCCCGGGTGGGGCGCCAGCCCCAGGCGCGCGCCACGGCACTCGCGTCGGCGACCAGTTCGGTCACGTCTCCGGGGCGGCGCGGCATGATCTGGTACGGGATGGTCCTGCCGCAGGCCGCGCCGAACGCGGAGATGACGTCGAGGACCGAACGGCCGGTGCCGACACCGAGGTTGAACACCCGCATACCAGGACCGTCGGCGAGATGGTCGAGGGCGATGCGGTGTGCCTCCGCGGTGTCCATGACGTGGAGATAGTCGCGGATCGCCGTGCCGTCCGGAGTGGCGTAGTCGTCACCGAACACGGGGAGCCGCTCGCGCCGCCCGACGGCGACCTGCGCGACGTACGGCATCAGATTGTCGGGGACCCCGCCCGGATCCTCACCGAGGAGCCCGCTGGGGTGAGCGCCGACGGGGTTGAAGTAGCGCAGGGCGAGCACGGTGAACCCCGGCAGGCGTGCGCACACATCGGCGAGGAGCTGCTCGCAGATCCACTTGGACGCGGCGTACGGATTGGTGGGCCGTGCGGGCGTCGACTCGTCGAGCGGCCCGCGCCCCGCGTCGCCGTAGATCGAGCAGGACGAGGAGAACACCAGCTGGTGCACCTCGTGTTCGTGCATGGCCCGCAGCAGTGCCGTCGTGCCGCCGACGTTGGTGTCGTAGTACTCGATGGGCATCCGCGTCGACTCGCCCACGGCCTTGTGCGCGGCAAAGTGCACAACGGCGTCCACAGAGTGGCGGTCGAATACGGCCGACAGGGCGCGCCGATCACGGATGTCCAGCTCATAGACGGCGCCGACGAAACGGTCGGCGATTCGTTCCACCCGCGTGAAGACCTGCGGGGTGCTGTGGGAGTAGTCGTCGATCACGATCAACTCGTAGCCGTGGTCGAGGAGTTCCACGCAGGTGTGGCTTCCGATGAAGCCCGCACCGCCGGTGACGAGGATGGTGGAGGGAGCGCTCATGGCCGTTCACCGGCCCAGCACGGCGGCTGCGGTCCGTCCCCGTGCGCCTCGGCGTCGATCGCCGCGATGAGGGCCCGGTAGGGCCGGGGGAGCGCGGGCAGCTCGAGCTCGCGCTCCACATGGACCTGATCCGCCGATATCGGCTCGCTGTGCGTCATGGCGAGACGCTCCTGAAGGGTCTCGACGCTGTACGCTACCTACGTACGTTTACGTTGTATATGTACGACTTTGTACCCAATGTCCTCCGAGGTCAAGAGGAGGGCCAGAAAGGCGGAGGCGGCGGACATGCCGAAAGAGAAAGAGGCGGCCCCGGCCCGAGGCCGGCGCGCCAGCGACAGAGGGCGCTACGGACGGCTCAGCCGGGAGATCGTGCTGGCCACGGCCCTGGAAGTCGTCGACCGTGACGGACTCTCCGGCCTGAGTATGCGCAAGCTCGGCGCGGAACTCGGCGTAGAGGCGATGGCCCTGTACCGGTACGCGTCGAGCAAGGCAGCGCTCCTCGACGGCCTGGTCGAGGCGTTCTGTCAGGAGCTGGAGGACGACCTGGCCACGAAGCCTCCAGTGCCGGACTGGCGCGTGGAGCTGCGCCGCATCGCGTTCGCCACCTACGGCGTGGCCCTCCGCCACCCGAACATGGTCCCGCTGCTCGCCACCCGCCTGCTCTCCACCCCGCTGGCCCGCCGCCCCGCGGCCGTGCTCCGCAGCGACGAGCGCATCCTCGCGCTGCTCCACGAAGCGGGCCTCGACGACCACCGCACCGTGCGGCTGCACCGTGCGTTCACGGCGTGGCTGCTCGGCTACCTCCTGGTCGAACTGCGGGCCATGGACGACGCGCCGGGCGAACCGGACCCGGCGTTCCGGCTCGGCCTGCACCGCATGGCCGCGCAGGACTTCCCCCGGCTGCGGGCTACCGCCATCTCCATGGACGGGCAGGGCGGACCCCGTCAACTGGCCGAGGGGCTCGACGCGTTGCTCGGGTCATGAATCATGTCACCGCGGAATCCTGGGGCGCCCGGTCCGGCGGATTGCCGTCCCGCACCGCGTCGAGGTACTCCGCGATGGCGTCGCGGTTGCGGGTCAGGCACTCGACGCGCTCACTCATGCGGTCGCGCTGGTGCTCGAGCGTGGCGATCATCTCCGGTGTCGCGTCCGGGAAGTAGATGGTCCGGGGCTTGTCCAGGCACGGGAGGATCTGTTTGATGATGCGGGTGGGAAGTCCCGCGTCGAGCAGCCCCCTGATCTGTACGACCCGGTCTACGAAGCGCTCGTCGTACTCGCGGTAGCCGTTCGCGGAGCGCTCGGCCATGATGAGGCCCTGCTCCTCGTAGTAGCGCAGCAGTCGCCGGGGTGTTCCGGTGAGCTCCGACAGCTCTCCGATACGCATCTGGATCTACCCCGCAGCCTCTCGCCCGACCTGCACGCACACCATCGCCCGACCTGCACGCGCATCATCGCTTGACCTGCACGCACATCATCGCTTGACCTTCACATCAATGTGAGGGTTCGAGCATAGCCGCATGAGCAACCACACCACACAACTCGTGGGTTCCCGGGGCGCGTCCGGGAACCAGAAGCTGCCCCTGGCCGCGCTTCTCGCCCTCGCCACCGCCGTCTTCATCACCAGCCTCACCGAGACCCTGCCCGCGGGCCTGCTGCCCGCGATGAGCGCCGACCTGGCCGTCGGCGAGTCCGCGGCAGGGCAGACGGTCACGATCTACGCCATCGGGACCGCCCTCACCGCCATCCCCCTGACCGCGGCCACCGCGGGATGGCGGCGCAAGCGGCTGCTGCTGAGCGCGATGGCCGGATTCGCCGTCGCCAACACCGTCACCGCGGTCTCCGGCTACTACCCCCTGACCATGGCGGCCCGGTTCGTCGCCGGAGTGGCGGCGGGCCTCGCCTGGGCGCTGCTCGCCGGATACGCGCGCCGCCTCGCCCCCGCCCATCTGCAGGGCAAGGCGATCGCCATCGCCATGGCGGGCATCCCGGTCGCCCTGTCGCTCGGCGTGCCCGCGGGGACCTTCCTGGGCAAGGCGATCGGCTGGCGCTCCGCGTTCCTGATCATGACCGTGCTCACCGTCGCCCTGCTCGCCTGGATCACCGCGACCGTCCCCGACCACCCCGGTCAGCGCCGTGAGGGCCGCACCCCGGTCCTGCGTACCCTGCGCATCCCCGGCGTGACGCCCGTACTGACCGTCACGCTCGTCTTCGTCCTCGCTCACACCATCCTCTACACGTACATCGCCACGTTCCTCGACCACCTGGGCATGGGCGGCTCCATCGACCTGGTCCTCCTGGTCTTCGGCGCCGCGTCCCTCGTGAGCATCTGGATCGTGGGCGCACACATCCACCGCAGGCTACGTACGCTCACCATCGCCAGCGCCCTCCTGGTCGCCGTGGCGGCGGCGATCCTGGCGGTGCTCGCCGACAGCTCCGCCCTGGTCTACGCGGCCGTGACGCTGTGGGGACTCGGCTGGGGCGGTGCGCCCACGCTCCTGCAGACCGCCGTCGGTGACGCGGGGGGCGAATCGGCGGACGCGGCGCAGGCCATGCTCGTCACCCTGTGGAACGCGGCCATGGCAGGAGGCGGAGTCGTCGGCGGCATCCTGCTCGGACAGCTCGGCTCGGAGTCCTTCCCCTGGAGCGTGCTCGCGCTCCTGGTGCCGGTCCTCATCGTGGTGACCGCCGCCCGAAGGCACGGGTTCCCCGCCCTCACATCCGCTTCGCCCCGGCCTTGATGGCCTCGCGGATCCGGGTGTACGTACCGCACCGGCAGATGTTGCGGATCTCGTCCAGGTCGCCGTCGCTGATCTCACGACCAGCGGCGGCGGCCTGCCGCACTTTGGCGACGGCGGCCATGATCTGCCCCGGCTGGCAGTACCCGCACTGCGAGACGTCGAGGTCGAGCCAGGCCTCCTGCATCGGGTGCAGCTCCTCGCCGACGGTGCCGGGCAGGCCCTCGATCGTGGTGACCTCGTCATCGGCGGCGATCTTCGACACCGGCACCGAACAGGGGTTGAACGCCTTGCCGTTGATGTGTGACGTACACGCCTGGCAGACGCCCAGACCGCAGCCGTACTTCGGCCCGGTCACGCCGAGCAGATCGCGGAGCACCCAGAGAAGGCGTACGTCGTCATCGGCCTCGACGGTGATCTGTTCGCCGTTGAGCTTGAAGGTGTGGCTCGGCACGGAGTGCTCCTCGGTAGGTACGGCCTCGGTAGGTACGGCCTCAGTAGGCACGGTCGAGACCGTCGGTCGGGGACTGCGGCGTGGACGGCTCGACCGGCAGCGGTTCGAAGCTGAGCGTGCCGTGGTTGACGGGAAAGCTGGTCGGCATCGTCCCGGTGGCGCGCGCGTAGGCGCAGGCGATGGCCGCGAACGCGGGCGCGACCCCCAACTCGCCCACACCGGCGGGCTTTCCGGTGGTCGTGCCCATCACGACGACCTTCAGTTCCGGCGGGGTGTTCCACTGCCGCGTGTAGAAGTAGTTGTCCCAGCTGCCCTCGAGCGGAAGGCCGTCCTTGATGTGCAGGCTGGAGGTGAGCGCCATGGCGAGGGCGTCGTTCAGACCGCCCATCATCTGGGCCTCGATGCCGCGGGGGTTGATGGCGAAGCCCGCGTCCACGACCATCAGCGCCCTGGTGACGCGCGGCCCGGTGACTCCGTCCCTGACCTTGCGGTTCACCGTCTCCGGGCGGCAGTCGATCTCGACGAGCGTAGCGACCGCTCCCCGGTACTCGGCGTGCAGCGCGATCCCCTGGGCAACACCGGAGGGCAGCGACCTGCCCCACTCACCGACCTCGGCGGCCTTGTCCAGAACAGCGCGCAGCCGCTCCTCCTTGAGGAACTCGCGGCGGAACTCCACGGGGTCCTTGTCCATCTTCGCCGCGAGGCGGTCGACGATGAGCTCCCTGGCACACGCCACGTTCGGGGAGTAGATGTTGCGCATACTGCCCGTGTTGAACTTCAGCGGCACCTCGTTCAGGAGCTGTGTGGTGGCACCGAAGTGATAGGGCGACGACTGAGTGAGCTGGAAGATGGTCTGGGCGAACGTCGGATTGCCCACCACGGGCAGCTTCGCGGCCGTCGACGTCAGCACCTCACCGAGGCCATGACCGAAGTCCGTCTGTGAACTGGTGTGCCGCTGCTCGTAGCTGAGGACATTCCCGAGGGCGTACGTGGCGCGCACCCGCGAGACGCACATGGGGTGGGTGCGGCCCTGCCGGAAGTTGTCCGTACGGGACCACGAGAGCTTGACCGGCTTGCCCATCTTCTGCGAGATCTCGGCGGCTTCGGCGGCCACGTCGTGGAAGAGATGCCGCCCGAACGACCCGCCGCCCTCAACCACATGCACGGTCACAGCCCCCTGGGGCAGCCCGAGTTGAGTGGCTATCTCTCGCTGCGCCACGATCGGCACCTTGAGGCTCGACCAGATCTCGGCACGGTCGGAGCGCACATCGGCGATCGCGTTGTCCGGCTCCAGCGGACTGTTGCTGGCGAACGCGAAGGTGAACTCGGCCTCGACCTTCTTCGTCAGGAGCGGGGGGACGACGAGGGGGATCGCCGCCTTCTTCAGCTTGGCGAGCACGGTGTCGTCCGACTCCCCGTCCACGGTGCCGCGCCCCCAGGTCACCTCCAACGCCCGTAGCGCGTCGATGCATTGACCGAACGTCTCACCGCGTACCGCCACACCGTGCTTGATGGTCGCGACATCGGTGATGCCCGGCATGGCGCGCACCGCGGCGGCGTTGGCGACGGACACGACGGTGCCGTTGACGGTCGGTGGCCTGCGCACCATCGTCGGTTTGGCGTCGGGGACCTGGAGGTCCATGCCGTACGTCTTGCGGCCGGTCACGGCGGCCAGCGCGTCGATACGGTTCTGCGGGGTGCCGATGACGGTGAACTCGCCAGGGTCCTTCAAGCGGGCCGATGCCGCGACGACGTGCGTACTGGCCGCTGCCTTCGCCAGCGATCCGTACGTGGCGCTCTTCGTGGAGCCGTACGAGATGACACCGTCCTTCGTGGTCAGCTCGGACGCGGCGACACTCCATTGCCCGGCGGCTGTTGAGACGAGTCGCTGGCGGGCGACGGCCGCCGCGACGCGCACGGGCCGGTAGATGCTGCGCATCGAGTTGGAGCCGCCGGTCAGCTGATTCATCATCAGCTCCGGTCGTGCGTCGGCAAGGGTGACCTTGACCTTGGTGAGCGGCAGGTCCATCTCCTCGGCGATCATCATCGCGACCGCCGTGGTCATGCCCTGGCCCACCTCCGCCCGCGGTACGGCGAACGACGCCGTGCCGTCGCTGTGCACCTGGACCGCGATCAGGCCTGATGTCGGCGCCGCCGCCAGGTTCTGCAGATCGCCGAGGTCGAGCAGGTTCTCGGGCTGCGGAGGAGACGGCACCACGGCCTCGGCCGACTCGCCCGCCGAGTCGACCCCGAGTCGCACGCCGACGGCCAGCGTCGGTGCGGCGAGGAGATACGCGAGCACCTTGCGGCGGCCGGGCCCTTCGGGCCCGGCCTCCTCTGCCTCCGCAGCCGAACGGCGTTGTTCTGCCATGTGTGCTCCTCCCGGGGAACGTGAACGACGTGGACGGTGTCGTTCCGTTGATCGACCGGGCAGCTTATGACGCGGCGGCCGAGAGGAGCACGGCGAGGGTGGAAACTGCACAGAGCCGCCACAGTAGGTGGCTGGAAGGAGTGGCTGGAAGCTCAGGGCAGCCGGCTCGTGGCCAGGAGCCCGGTCAGGAGCGCGTCCGTCGCGGGGCCGAACAGACGTCGGCCGTCGGACGCGGATTCCAGGCCGATGACCAGGGCGATGCAACTGTCGGCGGCCTCCGCGGGCCGCACGCCGGGGGCGGTGCCCGCTTCGGTGAACAGGTCGATGAGGAGGCGCCGCAGGGAGCCGGTGAAGCCGTGGCAGATGTCGCCGAAGAGGCGTGCCTTCGCGTCGAGGAGTTCGGCGGAGTGCGGTGAGTCCCCGGCCAGCCGGAGCACCAGGTCGAGCTTGGCTTCGAGGACGCCCCGGATGCGCTCGGCGCCGGAGGCGTCCTCTTCGGCAGCCTGCCGGGCCCGCGCGAGCGCCTCGGTGTGCAGGTGCTCGGCGAGCTTGCGGAAGGCATCGTCCTTGTTGCGGACGTACTGGTAGACCGCTGACCGGGACACGCCCATCGTGGAGGCTATGTCGTCCATCGTCGTGCGCCGCACTCCGTACCGCGTGAGCGAGTCGTACGTGGCGTCGAGGACCTCGTCGAGCCGGTCGGTGCTCATGAGGTCAGGCCAGCTTCTTCACGATCTCTGCTGCCAACGGGGCTGCGGACGCCGGGTTCTGACCGGTGATCAGGTTCCGGTCGACGACCACCTTCGGGGCCCACGGGTCGCCCTCCTGGAAGTCGACGCCCGCCGCTACAAGGCGGTCCTGGAGCAGCCACTTGGCCTTCTCGGCGAAGCCGGACTGCGTCTCCTCCACATTGGTGAAGCCCGTCACCTCGTACCCCGCGAACGCGTTGGAACCGTCCGCCTTGGTGGCCGCGAGCAGCGCCGCGGGGCCGTGGCAGACGACGCCGAGCGGCTTTCCGGAGTCCAGGGCGGCGGTGAGGAGCTTGCCGGATTCGTCGTCGACGGCGAGGTCCTCCATGGGGCCGTGGCCGCCGGGGTAGAAGACGGCGGCGTAGTCGGCGAGGTCGACCTCCGCCAGCTTGAGCGGCTGAAGGAACTCGCTGATCTCCGCGAGGGTCGCGGCGACTTTGTCGGCGCCTTCCTGGCCGCCGTTGAACTGGGGCGCGAGGCTCGCCTGGTCGACGGTCGGCACGACACCGCCGGGAGTCGCGACGACGATCTCGTGCCCGGCGGCCTTGAACGCCTCGTACGGCGCGACGGCCTCCTCGGCCCAGAAGCCGGTCGGGTGCTGCGTGCCGTCGGCCAGCGTCCAGTGGTCGGCGCCGGTCACGACGAACAGGATCTTGGACATGGTGTCTCTCCGAGGCTGGAATCTCTGACGTTCTGTGCTCAGAGCGTCAGTCGGTGCTGTCCTCGAAGGTAGGCGGGCCTGCCCAACGAAATCCAATAGGCTGACCCATATGGAAGATAGGGATTCCGATGGATCGAGAGGAATAACGCCGGACGCCGCACCGGATGGAGCAGCCGTGGCCGCACCGGATGGGGCCGCCGTGGCGCAGGCCGCCGCCGGGGGCCCGCTGGACCTGAATCTGCTGCGTACGTTCCTCGCTGTATACCGGTCCGGATCCTTCACGGCCGCGGCCCGCCTGCTCGGCCTCTCCCAGCCCACCGTCACCACGCAGATCCGCACCCTGGAGCGGCAGGTCGGCCGGGAGCTGTTCGAGCGGCTGCCGCGTGGTGTCGCCCCCGCCCCTTTCGCGGACGCGCTCGCAGCCCGCGTCGTCGACCCGCTGGACGCCCTCGCCGCCGTCACCGGACACGGTGGCCCGCTCGACGGTGCCCCCGCGGGGCCCGTCCATCTGGCGGGCCCGGCGGAGATGCTCTGCCACTGCGCGCTGCCCGCGCTCGCACCGCTGGTCGAGAAGGGGGTCCGGCTGCGCGTCACCACCGGCCTGACCGATCCGCTCCTGGACGAGCTGCGGGCGGGACGCCACGACTTGGTGATCGCCACGGCCCGCCCCCGTGGGCGATCCCTGAGCTCCGTAGCACTGGCCGACGAGGAGTTCGTCCTGGTCGCGGCCCCCTCGTGGGCCGAGCGCATCGGCGGTGACCGGCGGATCACCGCCGAAGGCCCCGGGGCGCTGCACGGTGTACCGCTGGTCACCTACGCCGATGACCTGCCGATCGCCCGCCGCTACTGGCGGCACGTCTTCGGCAAGCGGCTGACCTGCGAAGCCTCCGTCACGGTCCCCGACCTGCGCGGCGTCCTCGCGGCCGTCATCGCGGGCGCGGGCTTCTCGGTCCTTCCCCACTATCTGTGCCGCGACGCGCTCGCCGCGGGCACGCTGGCCCTGCTCCACGACCCCGAGGACGCCCCGATCAACACCGGCTACCTGGTCCAGCGGCCCGGATCGGCGGACAATCCGCACGTCGCCCTCGTACGCGACCACCTCATTCAGTCCGCCCGCGGCTGGTAGCCGCGCGCACCGCCTACTCGCCCGCCGCGTCCCGCATGATCTGCTCCCACTGGGCCCCCATGGCCGCGGCAAGTGCCTGGGCGGCCGACAAGGGGCGGACCATCACCATGAACTCGTCTATCCGTCCGTCCTCGTCGAGGTGGAGGAAGTCGCAGCCAGTGATCTGCCGGTCGCCGACCCGGGCTTCGAAGACGAGTGCGGAATCGCGGCCTCCGGCGTCATTGATCTCGCGTACGTACCGGAAATCCTCGAAGACCCGCGTCACACCGCGCAGGATCGCGGCGGTCGTCGTCTTGCCGGGGTAGGGCCGGAACACGACCGGGCTGGTGAAGACGACGTCATCGGACAGGAGCGCCTCGATGGCCGCGTGATCGCCGGCCTCGACGGCCTTGCGGAAAGCCTGCATATCCACACCTCACCTGATTAGTCAATTTGTTGAGTAGGTGTGATGGAGACTAATCACATCGGTGTACGGTGTCCAGATGTCTCTGAAGTACGCGGTGCTCGCGGCGCTCCTGGAGGGCGAGTCGTCCGGCTACGACCTGGCCAAGATCTTCGACGTGTCCGTGTCGAACTTCTGGTCGTCCACTCCCCAGCAGCTCTACCGCGAGCTGGAGCGACTCGAGGGCGACGGCCTGATCGAGGCGCGCGTGGTGCGGCAGGAACGCAGGCCGAACAAGCGGATGTTCACGCTCACCGACGCGGGACGCCGTGATCTGCGGGCCTTCGCCGCCGAGCCGCCCCGGCCCATCGCCATCAGGGACGAGCTCATGGTCAAGGTGCAGGCCATGGACGGCGGGGACCCGGACGCCACCCGCGCGCTGATCGAGGAGCGCATGGAGTGGGCGCGCGGCAAGCTCGCGCGGTACGAACGGCTGCGCCTCCACCTCCTCGGCGACCGCGACGAGGAGGAGTACCTGCGCGACGCCGAGCGCATCGGCCCCTACCTCACCCTGATGGCGGGCCGGTCCTTGGAGGAGGAGATCCTGCGCTGGGGCGAGCGGGTCCTGGAGATCCTCGCCCGGCGCTTCGACCACGCGGACCCGGCGTGAGCGGCTCACCTGCCTCACCCGGCCGCGTACACGTCCTCCACGTAACGCCCCTCTGCGGTCAGCTCGCCCAGCCACTTCTCGGAATCCGCCTCCGTGGCCCCCGGCGTACGGCCTTGATGCAGTGCGCGGAAGGCGTCCCGCACGCCCGGTGCCATGCGTGAGCCGTCGCCGCACACGTACACCCGGGCCCCGGCGGCGAGCAGCTCCCACACCTCGTCGGCCTCGGCGGCGATGCGGTGCTGGACGAAGGCCACGCCGTCGACAGGGGATGCGCTGAAGGCGGGACGCAGCGAGACCGCCCCCACGGCCTCCGCGGCGCGCAGCTCCGCCGCGTGCAGGAAGTCGGCGTCCGGGGCATCGCACCCGAAGTAGCAGAGAGCGGGCTGGAGTTGGGCCCCCTGGGCGGCAAGCTCCGCACGGTCCGCGATGGTGCCTCGGAACGGGGCGAGGCCAGTGCCCGCGGCGACCATGATGACGGGCGCCGCATCCGCGTGGTCGATACGGAAGGCCTCCCGGCACGGCTGGACACGGGCCAGGACGGTGTCGCCGGGGCGTACTCCGTTGAGGTAGGCGGAACCCGTCCCCCGGTACAACCGCCCGTTCCCCGAGCGGGCCGGGGCCTGGAGGAGGGAGACCATCAGGTCGGCGTGGCCGGGGCGCACGGCGGGTGACGAGGACACCGAGTAGTGGCGGGGGCGCAGCGGCGTCAGCACGTCGAGCAGCCGCGGCCACTCCAGGGCTCCGCGCAAGGCGGCGTGGCCCTCGGCCAGTTCGAGCAGCGTGCGTCCGTCGGCCGTTCGGGCCCTCTCGTCGTCGGCCAGGGCGCTGAGAGCCGCCCGCTCCGGCGGGCAGGGGTTGGCGGCGGCGAGTGCGGCCAGCTGTCCGGCGGTGGGCCGCTCCTGCAACTCGACGTGGTGGGAGAGGAGTTGGCGCACGGTGAGCGGCCGGTCCACCGCGATGCCGTCGCGGCGCGGACGGCTCGCGCGGATGTCGATGACGGTGTCCGGGTCCACGCCGAACGCCGCTGCGGCTCGCTCGACGACGGCCGGGGCGTTGACGGGCAGGACGGTGAGGTGGTCGCCGGTGCGATAGGTCATGCCCTCGGGCAGAGCGAGCCGTACGAACCGCTTCGTGCGGGGATGGCCGGGCGCGGTGAGGTCGTGCGCCTCGCTGACGGTCATGGGCACGAGCCCGTGCCGCGCGGCGAGCGCGTCCAGTGGACCGCCGGTGAGCTCGCGGACTTCATACGCGTCAAAGGGCGCGGTGTTCGTCAGGTCGCGGGGGCCGGAGGCGTCCAGTGTGCCGGGATCGCCGTACCGCTCAAGCAGCGCCGTACGCAGCCGGGATGTGAAGTCCCTTACAGCGCCGCCCAGATCACCCGATGCGTCGGCCGCCGTGCGCTCCAGGAGCCGGGTGCCGCCAAGCTCCGCGAGCCGCTCGTCGATGCGGGTCGGGACGTGCTGATAGGTGGCGGCCCAGTTCCGGTCGCCCACGCCGAGGACGGCGTACGTGACGTTGTCGGCACAGGCCGCGGGGGCGCCGTCGAGCCAGGAGGCGAACACCGTGGCGTCGTCGGTGGGGCGGCCGTTGTACGAGGCTGCGGTGATGACGACCGGACGGTCGGCGGGCAGTGCTCCGGCGTACTCGTCAAGGGCCCCGATCTCCGTTTCGCAGCCCACCGACGCGGCCTCGTCGGCGAGTCGGGCGGCGAAGTCCCGGCAGGTTCCGTAATTGCTGCCGTGCAGGAAGAGCGCGCGGGTGCCGGTCTTGACCCGCGCGGGCAGCGCGGTGGCGTCGGGCTCCGCCACCGTGTGCGCGGACGTCGTGCCCGGCAGCTCGCCGTGCACGCGGTCGGCGGCTGTGCGGGGCCTCAGGGTGAGAGTGAAGCCGTCGGGCTTGAGCGTGAGCGTCTCCTTCACGGTCAGCCGGTAGTCGGCGTGGTCCTGGAGCCGGTAGCGGTGGACCAGCATCCCGAGGAGCATGGTCGCCTCGTGCAGCGCGAACTGCCGTCCGATGCAGGCCCGTTCACCGGTGCCGAACGGCTTGAACGCGTGCGGCGAGCGTGCGGCCTCCGCCTCCGGCGTGAAGCGCTCCGGGTCGAACAGCTCCGGATTGTCGCCCCACACGGGCTGCCGGTGCAGCATCGGCGTCAGGACGGTGACACCCTGCCCCGCGCGCAGCGGGATACGGCCGCCGAGGAGCGTGTCCTCGCGGGCGTGGCGGCCGAAAGCGGCGGCTGTCGGCCACAGCCGCAGCGCCTCGTTGAGCACCTGCCGGGTGTAGGTGAGCCGCCCGACGTCCTCGAACGTCGGCTCGGGGTCGGCCGCATCGCCCCAGAGAGCGTCGACCTCGCGCTGTACGAGATGCAGCACGGCGGGATGCTTGGCCAGGTAGTACAGAGCGAACGACATCGCGCCGGATGTCGTCTCGTGCCCCGCGATCAGGAACGTGATGACCTGGTTGCGGATATTGGCGGTGTCCAGCTTCGTGCCGTCGCCGGGGTGCCGGGCACTGAGCATGAGCCCGAGCAGATCCTCTGTGGCACCTGAGGCACCTGAGGCACCCGGCGCATCCCCGCCCGCACGCGCCGTGATGACCTCGTCGACCACCTCGGCCAGATACTCGGCATCGGCCCGAAAGGCCGCGTCCGCCGCCGAGTGGTCACTGCCCGGCGTACGGCTCAGCCGCGTCATGCTCCACTCCAGGCAGCGGACCATGGAGTCGATGAAGGGGTGCGGCTCGGCCCGCTCGAACGAACCGAAGTCGTAGCCGAACCCGGCGAGCCCGATCGTGTCCAGGGTCATCCGGGTCATGTCGCCCGGTACGTCCACGGGCCGCGCGTCCCGCGCACCGCGGTCCCACGACTCGATCAGACGGTGGGCGACGCGCAGCATCACCGGGTGGTACGTACGCATCGAACCCAGCGCGAACGCGGGCATCAGGATGTCGTGCGCGCGGGCCCAGTTGGGCTCTTCGTCGTACGCGGTGAAAAGACCGTCGGCGGTGAACTCGCGCACGTTCTCCAGGGCGGGGCCGACATGCTTGGCGAAGCGGGTCTCGTCCGCGAGCTCGGTCACGAGATCGAGATCGCTGACGAACAGCGCGTCGCGGCCGTGCAGCCGCCGTCGCAGCACGGGCCCGTGGCGGCGGACCAGCCGCATGACCTGCTGCAGCGGTGTGGAGCCGGGCCCGGTGCCGGAGATGTCGATCAGCGGAACGCCATCGATGTCCTGGGGGAGCGGTGCGGTGGTGGTGGGGGGCATGGCGCGACAACTGCCTTTCGCCGTACGGAAGTCACTGCTCCCCAGCTTGGCCGCAGGTCCCCGCGGGTCCACGCCGCGCCACTACATGATTGTGTAGTGCTCCATGATGTCCCGCTCTTGACTGACTCCGCCGGAAAGGCCGCACCTTGGATTCCGTGCTGTGGCGCAACCGTGCCATGACGCTCTTCGACCGCATCCCGATGCCGGTCGCGGTGTGCGAGGCCAACGGGGCGATCATCCTGGCCAATCCGGCGATGGCGGCGGAGTGGGGCGAGACGTCCGGCACCCTGCGGGGCCGCAACGTGCTGGAGCTGTTCCGCCCCGAGGAGAAGACTCAGGTCCTGCGGATCGCCGAGGCGCTGCGGCTCGGGCACCGCTCGCGCTATCCGGTCGCCGTGCACTGGGCTGCGGCAGACGGCGTACGGCGGCACGGCGAGCTGACTGCGGAGCCGGTGAGCGACACGGTCGACGAGGCCCCCGGCCTCCTTGTGCTGCTCCGGGTCCTCGGCGAGGACCCGGCCCACGCCCCGGCCGCCGCCGAGCCCGCGGCCGGCCCTGCCGAGGCCCGCATCCTGGCGCTCCTGGCCGGCGGCGCCACCACGGCACGGGCGGCCAAGGAAACGGGCCTCACCGTGGACGGAGTCAACTACCACCTGCGCCGTCTGACCCAGCGCTGGGGCGCGGCGAACAGGACGGAGCTGGTGGCGCGGGCGTACGCGCTGGGGGTTCTCGCCCCGGGAGTGTGGCCGCCTGTCGCGTAGAGGTGCTGCCCGGCGATGCTGCCCGGCCGGCTCAGTGCGGCCCGTCGTTCCGCTTGGCCTCGGTGCGGCGGTACTCGGCGTTTATGCGCTGGGCCTCCTCGAGCTGGTCCTCGAGGATGACGATGCGGCAGGCCGCCTCGACCGGGGTTCCCTGGTCCACGAGTTCGCGGGCGCGGGCGGCGATCCGCAGTTGGTAGCGGGAGTAGCGCCGGTGCCCGCCTTCCGAGCGGAGCGGAGTGATCAGGCGGGCCTCGCCGATGGCCCGCAGGAAGCCGGGTGTGGTGCCGAGCATCTCGGCGGCCCGCCCCATGGTGTAGGCGGGGTAGTCGTCGTCGTCAAGACGACCACTAAGCGGGGTATCTGCAGTCATGTCACCTCGTTGTGCGAACGCGTCGAGGGGCCCTGGTGCCGTATGGCACCAGGGCCCCGAAGGAAATTCAACACCATCTGTCGGCGCTACTGCTGCGCCGACCTGTTGTTTCCGCCGGTCGGCCCCGAAACAGGGCGGGCGAGCGGGGATCGCTGATACGTGACCGAGGACCACCTTCCAATCCGGGGTCTTGCGGTACCCGGGCCGAATCGATCTCGGGCCGGGCGATCCTGATGGCGTCTGCTCCCTCCGTTCTTCCTCGGGTCCTGGATACGAGAGAAACCTTAACCATGTGACCGTTCAATGTCTACCTTGGCGGGCATAGATTTCGGTGAGCTTGAGGGAGAGATTATCTGCCCCTCCCCGGGGCGGTGGACGCAGAGAAGGGCCCTGTCGGCGTGTGCCGACAGGGCCCTTCTTGTTGTTCGCTACACGGGATTCGCTACACGGGAGTGGACGCGCCGAGCAGCGCCGACGCGTTCTCGAGCGGGGTGAGGGCCGGCATGGGCGGCTCCTCGGACGGGGTGCGGCAGGTGAAGCCGAGTGCCGTCATGGCGCGGGTGACTTCCGCGGCCGTGAAGTCGCGACGGTCCTGTCGGGTGATCACCGCGCCCACCTGCTTGATGGGGTAGTGGCGGCGGCCGACGATCACGGAGTCGCCCGTGATGGGCTCGGGCTTGATGCCCTTCATCGAATCCAGCACCCCGCTCTTGGTGAGGTCGAACGGAAAACGGGCGATGACGCAGCGCATGATGCCTCACAGGTGAGGAGAAGGGCCGACTGGCAGACCTGCAGGGTAGGTGAGTCCTGCGGTCGAGACGGAACTAGGGCCTTTAGGCCGCCGTGCTGGAGGAGGAAGGACCCTGAGCCGCGCGGCGCGGAGCCCGGTCGGTGCGCCGGTCCTGGGCGCTGCGGCTGCGACGGCCCCGCGTGGAGGAGGCGCTGCGGCGGGGGCGTTCCGATGCCGGCATGGTGATGGTGACCGGGACGCCGGAAGGAGCCTGGGCGCCGGTGATGCGGCTCAACTCCTCGTCGCCGGAGCGCACTTGGGCGGTCTGCGGGGTGATGCCCGCGGCGGCCATCAGGCGGCTCATGTCGCGCCGCTGATTGGGCGTCACCAGGGTGACGACGCTGCCGGACTCACCGGCACGGGCCGTACGGCCGCCACGGTGGAGGTAGTCCTTGTGGTCACTGGGCGGATCGACGTTGACGACCAGGTCGAGGTTGTCCACGTGGATCCCGCGGGCCGCGACATTGGTCGCCACGAGCACCGTCACATGACCGGTCTTGAAGTGGGACAGGGTCCGGGTGCGCTGCGGCTGGGACTTCCCGCCGTGCAGGGCGGCGGCGCGGACGCCGCTGTTCAGGAGGTGCTCGGTCAGCCGGTCGACGGCGTGCTTGGTGTCCAGGAACATGAGCACCCGGCCGTCGCGGGCCGCGATCTCGGTGGTCGCCTGGTGCTTGTCCGCGCCGTGCACGTGGAGCACGTGGTGTTCCATCGTGGTGACCGCGCCCGCGGACGGGTCGACGGAGTGGACCACCGGGTCGGACAGGTAGCGACGGACGAGCAGGTCGACATTGCGGTCGAGCGTGGCCGAGAACAGCATCCGCTGGCCCTCGGGGCGCACCTGGTCGAGCAGCGCGGTGACCTGGGGCATGAAGCCCATGTCGGCCATCTGGTCGGCCTCGTCGAGGACGGTGATGCCGACCTGGTTCAGGCGGCAGTCACCGCGGTCGATGAGGTCCTTGAGGCGGCCGGGAGTCGCGACGACCACTTCCACTCCGGCGCGCAGCGCACCGGCCTGCTTGCCGATCGACATGCCGCCGACCACCGTGGCGAGCTTCAGCTTCAGGGCGCGGGCGTACGGCGTGAGCGCGTCGGTCACCTGCTGGGCCAGCTCGCGGGTGGGGACGAGGACCAGGGACAGCGGCTGCCGCGGCTCGGCGCGCTGGCCTTCCGTACGGGCGAGGAGCGCGAGGCCGAAGGCGAGGGTCTTGCCCGAACCGGTGCGGCCACGGCCGAGTACGTCACGGCCCGCGAGGGAGTTCGGCAGGGTCGCACCCTGGATCGGGAACGGCACGGACACGCCTTCGCGGCCGAGCGCGGCGAGGAGCGGCGCCGGCATCGCGAGATCGGCGAACGCCTCGACGGCCGGGAGCGCCGGGGTGACCGTGACCGGCAGGGCGAACTCGCCCTGGGGAGCGGAGTTTCGGCGTCCGTAGCCACCCGAGCGGCTCGGGGCGCCGGAGCGGCCGCCGGAGGACGGGGCGCCGTAGCGGCCACCGCCCCTTCCGGCGCCGGAACCGGAGCCCGAGCCGGAACCGCCGGAGCGGGTACGGGAGTAGCGATCATTCGTGCGTGTGCGGTTCATGAGGAACCTTCCTTGATGCGGCACGTACCAAGGAATTTCCGCAGCGAGTGCACAGCGCGGAGAATCACGAGAACGGGCCGGGAGAATGCGGGGGCGAATACGGCCAACGGCAGATGATCTGCG
The DNA here is from genome assembly GCF_043200235.1 of Streptomyces sp. NPDC048441. NCBI lineage: Bacteria > Bacillati > Actinomycetota > Actinomycetes > Kitasatosporales > Streptomycetaceae > Streptomyces > Streptomyces sp. NPDC048441. The sequence continues at coordinate 76,489 of NZ_JBICXM010000018.1, read as the reverse complement.
GGCCGATGCGCGGGAACGAGTGACGTTCCGGACAGCCGGGGACAGCGGAATGCGGGAATACGCGAGTTCGATGGAGAGATGTTCGCGCGGCGGGTCCGCAGCCCTGGGTGGTGCGAAAAATGCAACGAGCTGGGGCCCGCACCCCAAGGTGCGGGCCCCAGCTGCGAAGTTACGCGTGAGCGTCAGGCGGGAACGATGTTCTCGGCCGTCGGGCCCTTCTGGCCCTGGGCGATGTCGAAGTTCACCTTCTGGCCTTCCTGGAGCTCACGGAAGCCCTGGGCGGCGATGTTCGAGTAGTGGGCGAAGACGTCGGGGCCGCCGCCGTCCTGCTCGATGAAGCCGAAGCCCTTTTCAGCGTTGAACCACTTCACGGTGCCAATAGCCATGTCAAATCTCCTTCGGGGCAGAGCCCGGAGCCGCACTGTGCGGACTCCGCGTCGCCGCGATGATTACCCCGCCGGAAAAAATGACCCGGAAATACAAAAGTGCTCCCACCGGGAGAGAAACACACGGTGAGGGCACTTGAAGTTTTTGGGAACCACAACTGCAACTGAGATCGACAGTAGCACGGTGTGGTCGGCTGTGCGGGGTAAGGAATTCCACTTCGTCTGTCGCGCGAGAAACTCTCAGAGGGCGTCGCGCTGATATCTCCCACGGCGGACACACATATTGGTTCCCTCGAAACGCAGCGTTTCTGCGGCAGGAGCCGGACGCGAGGCGGACCGACGGACAGACCAGGGCGAGTCCCCCGAGAGATCGTCCCGTACGGAGCGTCAAGTCACGGGAATGTAACGGGAGATGGGGGGTATGAGCCGGTGCACAGCGCGCTCTCACCCGGAGAGTGCCCTCTGCTGCGGGAGTGACGATGGTGGCCTCGGCAAGCAACAGTCCAGCACCCGCGATGTCGTCCGCCGAGCGACATACCGTCGGCCCCGACCCCCACTGCGGCCGGCGCACGGCCGAGCTCCGCGCGCTCTCCAATGCGCTCTTCGCCCGCCTCGACGAGGCGGAGGAAGGCACGCCCGAGCACTCCTACGTACGCAATTCGCTGGTGGAGCTGAACCTCAACCTCGTGCGGTACGCGGCCCACCGGATGCGCCCGCGCGACGAATCGTACGAAGACGTCGCCCAGGTCGGCACGGTAGGTCTGATCAAGGCGATCAACCGCTTCGACCTCCAGCGGGGCGTGGAGTTCCCCACCTTCGCGCTGCCGACGATCATGGGCGAGATCAAGCGCTTCTTCCGCGACACCACCTGGGCCGTGCGCGTGCCACGCCGACTGCAGGAACTCCGCCTGGACCTGGTCAAGGCCACCACCGACCTCGAGCAGGTCAACGGACATGCCCCCACCACGGCCGAACTCGCCGAGCACCTGGACCTGGCCGAGGCCGAGATCAGCGAGGGGCTGACCGCCGCCAACGGCTACACCACGGCCTCGCTGGACTTTCCGGCCGACGGCGTGGACTCCGAGGACACGCTGGCCGACCACGTGGGCTACCGCGATCCCGAGCTGGACAAGGTCGAGGACCTGCACACCCTGAAGCCGCTCATCGCCGCGCTCCCCGAACGCGAGCGCACGATCCTCTCGCTGCGGTTCTCCGCCGACATGACGCAGAGCGAGATCGGCGAGGAGCTCGGCATCTCCCAGATGCACGTCTCGCGCATCCTCACCCGCGTCCTCGGATGTCTGCGAGGTGCACTCGTCGACGGCAAGCGGTAGCCGAGACTTGTTCCGACAAGCTGCCGAGTCGATCTCGGTAGGATGGTGCCCGGGGGTGCGATGTCTACTGAGACCCATCGCGTGACCATCACCGAGCTCGCGAGTTGCTCCGACTCCGCGGTGCTGCGGGTCAGCGGCGAACTCGACCAGACCTGTGAGGAGTTCTTCCTGCGTACGCTCGGCGCTTCGGTCGAGGCAGGACACCGGCATCTGGTCCTTGACGTGACGGCGCTGGTGTTCTGCGACTCGCGAGGGCTCAACTGCCTGCTCGCCGTGCGCTGGCTCCTTGCCCGCCGCGAGGGCAGTCTGCTCCTCGCGGGGGCGGGACGGAGGCTGTCGGAGCTGCTGACGCTGACGGGCAGCACGGAACTGCTCCCCGCGTACCGCACGGTCGGCCAGGCCCTGCTCGCCGTGCCGGCCGACCACCGTCCCCAGTGGCCGCCCCGGGGGCCCTAGGGCCCTTCAGGCGACTGACGGGCTGTTCGCAGTGGTCCGTTGGTCTCCCATTGGTGTCGATTCTCGCCGGTGTGCTGTGCCAATGGTCCTGTCATTCGAGTTCGTGTTGAGCCATAGGGCTCATTGATGCTCTGATGTTCCTGTCGATGGCGCTGCGGACTTCTGCGGCGCCTTTTTCATGTGGGGACGTCGAAGGGGCGGGAAGCTGTGCTGAAGGGGATGTTCGTGGCTCCGGATCCCGGGCGGGCGCGTCTGCGCTTCGCCAGTCGGGCCGTCCTCGGCATCGGTCTCGCGGTGGCCCTGTGCGGCCTCGCGGGGCACTCGCTCGCCGCGGCCATCACGGGTGGGCTCGCCGCACTTCTCGCGCTCTTCACCGTGAGCGACCCGACCGTGCGGGGCCAGGTGGTCACCACCGCCCTGCTGCCCGTCGTCGGCCTGCCGGTGCTCGCCCTCGCCGCGGTGCTCCACGACTACCCCGTGGCCCGTGACGCGGCCTTCCTCGCGGTCATGGGGGCGGGGGTGTACGCACGCCGGTGGGGGCCGCGCGGGCACTCGCTCGGCGTGTTCGGCTTCATGACCTTCTTCGCTTCGCAGTTCCTGCATACGGTGCCGGGCCAGCTGCCCGAGCTGTTCGCCGCCGTCCTGCTCTCGCTGTGCGCATCGTCGGCCGTGCGGTTCGGCCTGTGGTGCTACGAACGTCGGCTGCCCCCTGTCGTCGTACCCGCCCCGCCGGGCGACCGCGGTCTGGCCCGTACGACGACACGGCAGGCCATCCAGGCAGCCGCGGGCGGCGCCTTCGCGCTCGCCATGGGGCAGCTCCTTTCCGACCAGCGGTGGTACTGGGCCGTGGGCGCGACCTGGTGGGTCTTCGTGAACACCGCGTCGAGCGGTGAGACCCTGGTGCGCAGCTTCCGGCGGGTCCTCGGCACGGTGATCGGCATCGCCGTCGGCCTCGTCATCGCTGTGCCCCTGCACGGGGCGCCCGTCCCCACGGCGCTCCTCGTCGCCGTCAGCGTCTTCGGGATCTTCTACACGGCCGCGGTCTCCTACACCTGGATGATGCTCGCGGTGACCGTCATGGCCGGGCTCCTCTACGGCCTGCTCGGCGTCCTCAACCCGGGGCTTCTCGCCCTGCGCGTGGCCGAGACCGGCGTGGGTGCGCTCGGCGCCGTCATCGCGGTGCTCCTCATCCTGCCGGTCACCACCCACGCCACCACGAACGCCTGGATCGAGCGTGCGCTGCGGTGCGTGCACACCTGCACCGCCCAGGCCGCGGCGCGCATCGCGGGCGGCACGGCCGACCCGGCGCCGCACGTCTCCGAGCTCGAGCTGCTCCTCGGCAGGGTGCGGCTCTCGCTCGCCCCGCTCGTCCACCCCTTGAGCCCGCTGCGGGCCCGCAAGGAGCGGGCGCGCCGGGTGCTCGCACTGCTCGACGACTGCGCCCGCGAAGTACGCGGCCTCGCCTCCATCGCCGCCGACCCCGAGGCCTCGCACGACGACCGCCTCACCGCCTCCTGCTGGCGGGTGGAGGCCGCGGTGGAGGCGCTGACGTCACCGAAGCGGGTGCACGGCCCGGCGCGCGGCTCCGTAGCCCTGCCGCAGACGTCCACGGTCGAGCCGGCCCTGGCCCATCTGCACGGCCTGGAGAACGCCCTCGCCGAACTCGCCGTACCCCTGCGAGTTCCCGCATATCGCTGACGCATGAGGTGGCCCTCGCGTGGTACACGAACTTCCGTTACGCCCAGGTGACTCGATCAGCGACTATCTCGCCAAGCCCGCGTAGCTTCACCAAGAAGCCGACCACTGCCGGCTGATGGGCTCGACCGAGGGTCAGCGCGTGGCGAGCATTCCCTCGCGCAGGCGCGCCAGGGTGCGGGACAGGAGCCGGGAGACATGCATCTGGGAGACGCCGAGCCGTGCGCCGATCTGCGACTGCGTGAGCTCGTCGACGAACCGCAGCCGGAGGATGTGCCGGTCGCGCTCGCCGAGTTCGGCGAGCAGCGGGGCGAGTGCGTGGAAGTCCTCCACGCGCTCCATGGCGGGATCCTCCTCGCCGATGAAGTCCGCGAGGGCCGCTTCGCCGTCGTCGCGCTCGTTGTGGAGGGTGGCGTCCAGAGAGCTGGAGTGGTAGCCGTTGGCAGCCGTGCGGGCCTCGATGACCTCGTCCTCGGTGAGGTCCATCAGCTCGGCCAGTTCGCTGATCCTGGGGGAGCGTCCGAGGCGGGTGCTGAGTTCGTCGGTGGCCTTGGCGAGTTCGACGCGGGCCTCCTGGAGGCGGCGCGGAACGTGCACGGCCCAGGAGGTGTCGCGGAAGAACCGCTTGATCTCACCGACGATGTAGGGCACGGCGAACGTGGCGAACTGGACCTCGCGGGACAGCTCGAAGCGGTTGATGGCCTTGATCAGGCCGATCGTGCCGACCTGGACGATGTCCTGCATCTCGTCGCCGCCGCGGTGGCGAAACCGTCCGGCGGCATAGCGGACGAGCGACATGTTCATCTCGACGAGGGTGTTGCGGGCGTACTGGTAGTCGGCGGTGCCTTCCTCCAGCGTGGCGAGCCTGGTGAAGAACAGCATCGACAGGTCGCGGGCGTCCTTCGGCCCGACCTCCTGCGGGGAGGCGATCTCCGGCAGTTCCGCGATGCCGGTGTCCGTGCCAGTGTCCGTGAGCGTCCCGGTGGCAGCTGTCATGGTTTTCCCTCCCTGTCCGCCGACCCTCCGTCGTCCCCCGACCGGCCGGTGAAGCGCACGTACCCGCGAGCCCGTGCTTCATGCGCCCCGCCGTGTATCAAGATCCGTTATGTGTCAGGGCGTTACAGGGTGCGCATCGGCGGGCAAGTGTGCAATCTCGGACACGGTCACACCACATGACCCGGACATGGTCACCACACATGACCACACATGAGGAGGGGTAATGCGGACGCACCACCAGACGCGACGGGACACCGGATCGCCGGACCGCGCGCTCTTCGCCAAGCGGCCGGAAGCCGTCGCCCGCGCAAGGGACTTCACCCGTGCCTTCCTGGACGGGTTGCGCCCGGCCGTGGACCCCCAGGACGCCGCGAGCGTCGAACTCGCCGTGTCCGAACTCGTCACCAACGCCATACGGCACGCACGGGGGACGTCGTGCTCCCTGCGGCTGGAGGCCGAGCCGGACGGCGTCGCCGTCATGGTCGGCGACGCCGACCCCAGACCGCCGCGCGAACGGGCGCCCGACCTCGCCGGTGGTACGGGCGGATTCGGCTGGCCCATGGTCCAGCACCTCGCTCGGGCGGTCACCGTGACCAGCGGACCCGACGGCAAGACCATCCGGGCGGTCCTGCCCCGCTAGGGAACGCCGCGGGGACACATCTGCCGCGTCTGAGGCATGTTCACCGGGCACATACAGGGTGGATCACCCCGTCCGAGGGGTAACTCCGCGGCTAACAGACGCGCGGGCCGTGCGGGAGCGGTTCGTGCCCCGGAGCCGCTTGGGGGTGCACCATGCGGAATTTCCTGCGCAGGGCCGGATACGACGGTCCCGCGGACCGCGGTACACGGGGGAGCGCACCGGACCGCTGCCCGGTCGCTGACCCCGCTGACGCGCACCGGCGTGCAGCCGACCCCGAGTGCCCGGAGCGCGCGGCAGGTCACGAGGACGGCGGCGCCTCACCGACGATGCCGCGCCCCACGGACGCGCCCCTTTCAGGGCCTGACCTGCGCCGCGCCGCCGCCGAATTCGTCCGCCTCCACCACGGCGAGGCCCGCCGCGGTGACCCCGCCCCACGGATCGCCCAGGTGTTCACCGAGATCGCGGAGACGGGGACGTACCGCCACACCCACGACGAGCTCGTCTTCGGCGCCCGGCTCGCCTGGCGCAACGCCGCACGCTGCATCGGGCGCCTCTACTGGCGCTCGCTGCACGTCCTGGACCGCAGGGAGCTGACCGCCGCGGAGGACATCGCCGCCGCGTCGGCAGCGCACCTGCGGGAGGCCGTCGGTGAAGGGGGCAGGATCAGGCCCCTCATCACCGTCTTCGCCCCCGACGCGCCCGGCCGTCCAGGGCCCCGCATCTGGAACGAGCAGCTCATCAGGTACGCCGGATACCAGCGCCCCGGCGGAGGCGTCGTCGGCGACCCGCACAACGTCGGCATCACCGCCCTTGCCCGCCGCCTCGGCTGGCCGGGCGGCCCCGGGAGCCCCTTCGACGTACTGCCCCTGGTGATCCAGGGGTCCGACGACAAGCCCAGGTGGTTCAGGCTGCCGCCCGACGCCGTGCTCGAAGTGCCGATCGAGCACCCCGATCACGCCTGGTGGGCGGAGCTCGGCCTGCGATGGCACGCCGTGCCCGCGCTGGCCTGCATGTGCCTGGAGATCGGGGGCGTCTGCTACCCCGCCGCGCCCTTCAACGGCTGGTACATGGGCACCGAGATCGGTGCTCGCAACCTCGCCGACAGCGACCGCTACGACCTCCTTCCGCGCGTCGCGGAGCGGCTCGGGCTCGACACCCGCAGCGACCGTTCCCTCTGGAAGGACCGCGCCCTCGTCGAGCTCAACCGGGCGGTGCTCCACTCGTTCGACCGGGCCGGCGTCACCATGACCGACCACCACACCGAGTCCCGGCGCTTCCTGACCCACCTGGGCCGCGAGGAGAGCAAGGGCAGGACCGTCGGCGCCGACTGGTCCTGGATCGTGCCGCCGCTGTCCGGCAGCGCGACGCCCGTCTTCCACCGCACGTACGACACCGTGGAGCGGCACCCCGCCTACGTCCACCACCCGGAGGCCCTTGCCAGGACGCGCGGCGAAAGTGGCGAAAGTGGCGAAAGTGGCGAAAGTGGCGACGCCTTGGTCTAGACCGCCTGCTAGCGTCTGCCGCACGAGCGCCTCCCGGACACGGCGTTCGGTCGAGAGTCGAGAGGGGAACGCAGTGGTCGGCAGACAGGGCGACAGACAGCGGGCGTACATCGGGTCCTTCACCGCGGCGGGCGGGGCCGGAATCCTCACCGCGGCCGTCGACGCGGACAGCGGTGCGCTGACCGTTCTCGGCGCCACGGACACCGTCCCCGACCCCTCGTACCTCGCGCTCTCACCCGCGGGCGACACGCTCTACGCCGTGAGCGAGACCTCCGCGGGCGCCGTCGCCGCGTACCACCTGAAGGGCGACAAGCCCGAGCAGGCGGGGGCGCCGGTGCCGGTCGGCGGGGCCGCGCCCACACACATCGCCGTGCACGACGGTCACGTCCTCACCGCCAACTACGGCTCCGGCAGCGTCACCGCCGTACCCCTGCGCCCCGACGGCAGCCTCGCCCCCGCCCCCTCCGGCGTCCTGCCGCACTCCGGCACGGGACCCCACCCGCAGCGCCAGCAGGGACCGCACGCCCACCAGGTGCTTCCCGACCCGAGCGGTGACTGGGTGGTGAGCGTCGACCTCGGCACCGACTCCGTACGCGTCTGCGAGCTCACGGCGGAGGGCGAGCTCCTGCCGCACCGCGAGGTCGCGCTGCGGCCGGGATCCGGTCCGCGGCATCTCGCGTTCCACCCTCGCGGCGACCGCGCGTACGTCCTGAACGAGCTGGCCCCCACCGTCACGATCTGCACCTGGGACGCCGCGGACGGCACCCTCAGGCCGGTCGGCGAGGCGGCCGTCCTGCCGGGCCCCACGGACGGCGACGGCGAGGCCTTCCCCTCCCAGATCGTCGTCGCGCCCGACGGCCGGTTCCTGTGGACGGCGACCCGGGGCCAGGACGTCATCTCGGTGCTCGCACTCGACGAGGACGGGCTGCGGCCGAGGCTCGCGGCCACCGTGCCGTGCGGCGGCCACTGGCCGCGTGACCTGGCCGTCGACGCGTCGGGACGGTTCCTGTACGCGGCCAATGAGCGGTCCGGCGACGTGACCTGGTTCGCGATCGACCCGGGGACGGGCATCCCGCGCCGTGCGGGCTCGGTCGCGGCTCCTGCCGCCTCCTGCGTGATCTTCGACTGAGCATCCGCCCGTACGCCGATGGGCCCGCCCCCTGCATCAGGGGGCGGGCCCATCGGCGTAACGGCATCAGATCTGCCCGCGCGTCGCGGTCAGTGGACCGGCGCGCCCGACGGCTGCTGCGGGGCGATGCCGAGCGCCGCCGTGTACTTGGAGAGGGCGAGCTTGCCGATCGCCGGGTACGGGCCGAGCGGCTCGGCGACGGAGCAGCCCGCCTCCTTGACGGCCAGGTCGAGGAGGCCCGGGGCGATCTCGGGGCCGATCAGGTACGGGGCGAGCGCCAGCTGCGTGGCACCGGAGCCGCGCAGCTCCTCGGCGGTCGCCGCGATGGCGCCCTCCTGGTCGAGCGCGGCGGCCATCACCGGCACCGCGAGGCGGGCGGCGAGCAACATGCCGGTGATCCCGGCGGCCTGCACGGCCTCCTCGCCGCCGACCGTGGCGAGGATGATGCCGTCCGCCGCGGTCGCCACCGTGAACAGGCGGGCGCGGTCGGCACGGGCCAGACCGGCCTCCGACAGGCGCACGTGCAGTGCCTCGGCGAGCAGCGGGTGCGGGCCGAGGACGTCCGTCAGCTCGGCGGGGGCACGGCTGTCCATCACGGCCTGACGCACGCGCCGCATCAGCGCGTTGTCGGGGCCCGCGAGGAGGGGCACGACGACGGCGACGGGGCCGTCGGGCTCGACGGCGTCCGAACCCGCGGCGCGCGCCTGCTCGTGGCGCGCGGTGCGCTCGGCGGCGGCATGCGCGAGGACGGAGTGCAGCGAGGGGAACTCGGGGAACGACGCGGTCGTGGCGTCCTCGGTCCCGTCGAGGTATCCGATGCGGGCGTCGAGGCCCGGCAGCTCGGAGCGGGCGATGCTCACGACCTCTTCGGCGAGGCTGCGCGTCGCGGTGGTGGGTACGCCCGGTACGGCGAGAACGAGCGCGGGCGCGTCCTCAGGAGCCGCCACGGGCTCCGGGCGACGGTGCCGTCCCGGCTGGCGGGGTCGCGGCATTCGTACGGGCAGGCCTGATGCGGGCCCAGTGGGGGAGCTCATGGCGCCGCATGTTACTGGTTTCGGGGGCTTCGCTGTTCGGGGAGGGTACAGGTGGGCGGTATAAGTCCGCTTTTGTCTTATGAGTTACGTAAAGGTCAACTGTCGTATTGCGGAGCGGTCGTACGGGGTGGTCAACTGTCGCACTCCGTGTGCACGGTGAGCATGTGTGGGTCGAGCGGCAGCCGCAGTCGGTTCATGGCGACATCGGCGGCCATGCGCAGAGCGCCGTCCAGCGGGTCACCCGCGGCCTCGACCACGCGCACATGCCGCAGACAGCCCGCAAGCCCCGCCTGTACGGGACGCAGTAGCGCCTCGCCCATCTTGAACAGGCCTCCCGTCAGCGCCACTTCGGGCCGCTCGCCCCGGCCCACCGCGTCGGGCGCGGGGCAGACGGCGGCGGCGGCTTCGGCGATGTGCCGGGCGGCATCCCGCAGGATCGCGTCGGACACCGGGTCGTCAGGGGCGCAGCGGGCCACTTCGGGGGCGAACGAGGCGAGCATCGCGGGCCGGTCCGTCCGGGGATAGAGCTGCCCCGGCAGCCCGGACACGGGGCCGAACAACTCCTCGGCACGGGCGAGCAGCGCCTTCGAACCACCGCGCCTGCCGTCGAACGCCCGCATCGCCGCATCGAGCCCCGCCCGGCCGATCCACGCGCCGCCGCCGCAGTCGCCGAGCAGATGCCCCCAGCCGTCGGCGCGGTGCCAGGCGGTCAGGTCCGTGCCGATCGCGATCATGCCGGTGCCTGCGGCGACGACCGCACCAGGACGGTCGCCGAGCGCGCCCGCGTACGCGGTGACGGCGTCCGCGGCGAGCGCGAGGTGCCCTGCGCCCAAGGTCTGCCGGAGCGCGGCGGGCAGCTCCGCGCGCAGGTCGTCGCCGAGGGTCGCCATGCCGGCGGCGCCGATGGCGACAGCGGTGATCCGCCCGCCACCCGCCTTCTCCAGCAACTCCTCGGCCATCGGCACCAGTTGCTCGACGAAGTGCCCGGCGTCGATGCCGCGCGCACCGGTGCGCACCGCTTCTTTCGAGCTCACCGGGGCGGGGCGGCCGGACTGCTCAGGCCCGCCGAGGGCGACCCGCATCCCGGAGCCGCCCGAGTCGACCCCGAGGACCCAGGAGGTGTCCGTCACGGAAGCCGCCAGTCCACCGGCTGTCCGCCCTGCTGGACGAGGAGGTCATTGGCCCGGCTGAACGGGCGCGAGCCGAAGAAGCCGCGGTCCGCCGACATGGGCGACGGGTGCGAGGACTCGACGGACGGCAGCGCGCCGAGCAGTGGCCGCAGATTGCGGGCGTCACGCCCCCACAGGATGGAGACGAGGGGGCGCCCGCGCGCGGCCAGCGCCCGGATGGCCTGCTCGGTGACCTCCTCCCAGCCCTTGCCCCGGTGCGCGGCGGGACGCCCCGGGGCCGTGGTGAGCGCCTTGTTGAGCAGCAGGACGCCCTGCCGGGTCCAGGGCGTCAGGTCGCCGTTGGACGGTGGTGCGACGCCCAGGTCGGAGCCGAGCTCGCGGTAGATGTTGATGAGGCTGCCGGGCAGCGGGCGCACCTCGGGCGCGACCGAGAACGAAAGCCCCACCGCGTGCCCCGGGGTGGGGTAGGGATCCTGGCCGACGATCAGCACTCGCACCTCGTCGAAGGGCTGTTGGAACGCGCGCAGGACGTTCGGCCCGGACGGGAGGTAGGTGCGTCCCGCGGCGATCTCCGCGCGCAGGAAGCCGCCCATCTCGGTGATCTTCCCGGCGACGGGTTCGAGGGCCTTCGCCCAGCCCGCTTCGACGATTTCATGCAAGGGTCGCTGTGCCACGGCGTCACCCTACTGCCGTAACGGGGGCGTCGATCAACCAATGGCCGCCGCCCTGACGCACAGTACGTCGGGGAGGTGGGACGCCAACTCCCGCCAGTTGTCGCCGTCGTCCGCCGACGCGAACACCTCGCCGTTGCGATTGCCGAAGTAGATGCCCGCCGGGTCCTGGTCGTCGCTGCACATCGCGTCGCGCAGCACCGTGCCGTAGTGGTCGGCGGCCGGGAGGCCCGTGCTCAGGGGTTCCCAGCTCTTGCCCGCGTCGGACGTGCGGTAGACGCGACATCGGTGGTCGGCGGGGACACGGTCCATGTCCGCGGTGATCGGGAAGACGTAGGCGGTGTCCGCGCGGTGCGGGTGGGCCACGACGGAGAAGCCGAAGTCGGAGGGGAGGCCTTCTCCGATGTCCGTCCAGTGCGCGCCCGCGTCGTCGCTTCGGTACACACCCCAGTGGTTCTGCAGATACAGGCGGTCCGGATCGACGGCGTCCCTCGCGACCTTGTGCACGCACTGGCCGAACTCGGGGTTCGGATCCGGCAGGAAGACCGCGGAGACGCCCCTGTTCGACGGGGACCAGCTCTTGCCGCCGTCCAGGGTGCGGAAGACTCCGGCGGTGGAGACGGCGACCGTCACCGCGTTCGGATCGCGCGGGTCGGTCAGCACGGTGTGCAGGCCTTCACCGCCGCCTCCCGGCACCCACTGGGCGCGGGAGGGGTGCTCCCAGAGGGGGCGTACGAGGTCGAAGGTCTCGCCGCGGTCCACTGATTTGTACAGGGCGGCCGGTTCCGTGCCCGCGTACACCACGTCCGGTTCGGCTGCCGCGGGGTGCAGTTGCCAGACCCGCTCGAGGGAGGCCTCGGTGTCCTTGGGGAACTTGACGGCCGCCTTGGCGGGCTCCGTCCAGGTCCTTCCGAGGTCGTCCGAGTGGAAGACGGACGGGCCGAAGTGCGAACTGTCGCCGCCGACGAGCAGTCGGGGGGTTTCGCCGCGCGCGTCGATCGCCACCGAGTAGATGGCCTGAGCGTTGAAGTACGGATGGTCGTCGAACTGCCAGGTGCTGGAGCCGCTGCGCCTGCGGCCGATGAAGAGGCCTTTGCGGGTGCCTACGGTCAGGATCATGTCGGCCATGGTGGCCACCTCCGCGACGTCGTTGTCTCAGGTACGGCTCAGTCTGCACCCAGGCACTGACAGTCACCCTCGGACAGGGTGTTCTCGCAGGTCGGGACCGGGGTGATGGAGTGTCGCGCACCCTTAAGGCCCTACTCCGGCCGGTCGGTTCCGGACAGCTCCGCGGCCACCCGCGTGATCGTTTCCGGCCCCACCCGGCAGCACCCGCCGATCAGCCGCGCCCCGGCGTCCCGCCAACCGACGACCCGGCCCGCGCTGAAGTGGGCCGGGCCCCGCCACATCCGTGCGCCCGCGTCCCACGTCTCGCCGCTGTTCGGGTACGCCACCACCGGCTTCCCCGTGATCCGCGCGGCAAGGCGCACCGCCGCGTCCGCGTCCTGGGGATCGCAGCAGTTGACGCCGACCGCGAGGATCTCCTCGGCGTCGGCCGCCAGGGCGAAGGCCTCCGTCAGGGGCTGCCCCGCGCGCGTGTAGCCACCGGAGACGGTGTACGAGAGCCACGCGGGCACCCCGAGGCCGCGCACCGCACGCAACAATGCCCGTGCCTCGTCGGTGTCAGGGACGGTCTCCAGGGCGAGGACGTCGGGTGCCGCGTCGGCGAGGACCTCGAGGCGCGGGCGGTGGAAGCGCTCGAGCTCGGCCACCGTCAGGCCGTACCCGCCCCGGTACTCGGAGCCGTCCGCCAGCATCGCGCCGTAGGGACCCGCCGACGCGGCCACCCACACCTCCCGGCCCGCACCGGCTCCCGCCTCCCTCGCCAACTCCACGCTCAGGCGCAGTAGTTCAGCGGCGCTCACCGCGTCCACGCCCTGCTTCGCGAAGCCCTCGAACGTCGCCTGGTAGCTGGCCGTGGTGGCGATGTCGGCGCCCGCTTCGTAGTACGCCCGATGCGCCGCCGCGATGGCCTCGGGCTCATCGGCGAGCAGCCTCGCCGACCACAGGGCATCACTCAGGTCGTGCCCGGCGGCCTCCAGCTGGTTGGAGAGGCCGCCGTCGAGCACGAGCGGGCGGCGGGTCAGGGCATCCGCGAGTTTCACACTGCCGACGCTAGCCGAGGAGCGGGCAGCGGGAAGTGGCACGCGACCTGGTGTCCCGCGCTGTTCGGGGTGCTCACCGGCGGCTCCGTGGTGGCGCACACCTCCTGGGCCGCCGGGCACCGAGTACGGAAGCGGCAGCCCGACGGGGGCTTCGCCGCCGACGGTGTCTCGCCCTCGAGAGGAGTGCGGTCAACGTCGGAAGCCGCCTCCGGGTCCGGCAGGTTCACCGTGTCGAGGAGGCCCCGCGTGTAGGGATGCAGGGGGTGCGCGTACACCTGCTCGGCAGGCCCCGACTCCACCAGCTTGCCCAGGTACATCACCCCCACGGTGTCCGCGAGATGGCGTACCACCGCCAGGTCGTGCGAGATGAAGAGGTACGTCAGGCCGCGTTCGCGTTGCAGCTCCCGCATCAGGTTCAGGATCTGCGCCTGGACGGACACGTCGAGCGCGGAGACCGGCTCGTCCGCCACCACCAGGTCGGGGGAGAGCGTCAACGCCCGCGCCAATCCGAGGCGTTGACGCTGACCGCCGGAGAACTCGTGCGGGTAGCGGTGCACGGCTCCGCGCGGCAGGCCGACCGCGTCCAGGAGTTCGCCGATCAGCTTCTCCTGGTCGGCGCGGCTGCCGACTCCCTGGATGACGAGAGGCTCCCGCAGGATCTCGCCGACCCGCATCCGGGGGTCCATCGCGGCCGTGGAGTCCTGGAACATCAGCTGCACGCGCCGCCGGTGTGCCCGCCGCTCGGCCCGCGACATCTCCGCCGGGTCGTGGCCGTCGAAGCGTATCCGTCCCGCTGTCGGCTCCTCCAGGCCCGCCACGATCCGGCCGAGCGTCGTCTTGCCGCACCCGGACTCGCCGACCATGCCGAACGTCTCGCCCTTGCGGATCTCCAGGGACACCCCGCCGACCGCGCTCACCGTGCCCCGGCTGCGCGAGAACGCCCCGCCCTTGAGGGGGAACTCCTTGACCAGGGAGTCGAGTTCGAGGAGCACGTCACCGGGGGAGCGCGGCGCCGGCAGGACCGCCGGGGTCACGACCTCGTCGTCCGACGCCTCGTCCGGCACCGGATGGAAGCACGCGAACCGGTGCTCCCCGCCCCGGACTTCATCGTCGGCGAGCAGTGGCTCCTCCGTACGGCACTCGTCCGTCGCGAAGGTGCAGCGCGGCGCGAACCGGCATCCCGTCGGACGCACCGCCAGGTTCGGCGGAAGGCCCGGGATCGTGTGGAGTTCGGTGCCGCTGTCGGCTGCCCGCTCGGGGAGCGAGGCGAAGAGAGCCTCCGTGTAGCGGTGTCGCGGGCGCGCGAACAGGCCGCGTACGTCCGCCTGTTCGGCGATCCTGCCCGCGTACATCACCGCGACCCGGTCGACCCGGTTGGCGATGACGCCCAGGTCGTGCGTGACGAGGATCATCGCCATGCCGAGCCGCTCGCGCAGACCGTCGATCAGCTCCAGGATCTGGTGCTGTGTCGTCACGTCGAGTGCGGTCGTCGGCTCGTCGGCGATCAACAGCTTCGGCTCGCAGACCAGGGCCATGGCGATCGCCACGCGCTGGCGCATACCGCCGGACAGCTGGTGGGGATACGCCTTCATGCGCTCGGCGGGCTGCGGCATCCCGACCAGGCGCAGCATCTCCTGGGCCTGCGCCCACGCCTCCTTCCTGCTCAGGTCGGGGCGGTGCAGGATCAGCGGCTCGGCCACCTGTGTGCCGATCGTCATCGTCGGGTTCAACGAGGTCAGCGGGTCCTGGAAGACCATGCCGATGGTGTTGCCCCGTACGTCCTGGAGCACCGGCGCGGTGGCGGTGGCCAGGTCACGGCCGTCGAACAGGACGCGCCCGCCGGTGACTTCACCGCCCGGCGGCAGCAGGCCGAGGATGCTGAGCGCGGTCATCGTCTTGCCGCAGCCCGACTCGCCGACGATGCCGAGGGCTTCGCCCGGGGCGAGTTCGAGTGAGACGCCGTCGAGGGCGTGGACGACGCGCTCGCGCGAGGCGATGTCGACGCGCAGATCTTCGATCTTGAGCAGTGGCCCGGCCGTCTCTGAGGTCATCGAGTCCGAGGTCATCGAGGTCATCTCCGAGGTATCCCTTTACTTCCGCAGCCGTACTTCGAACGCGTCCCGCAGCCCGTCACCGATGAAGTTGAACGCGGCGACGACCAGGACGATCGCGATGCCCGGCGGGAAGATCAGCCACCAGTAGCCGTTCTGTGTGTAGGTGATCCCGGCCGACAGCATGGAGCCCCAGTCGGCCGACGGCGGAGGAATGCTCAGGCCGAGGAAGGCCAGATAGCTGACGTAGAGGATGGCGTCGGCGATCTGGAAGGTGCAGTTGACGATGACCGTCCCGATCGCGTTGGGCACGATGTGCTTGAACACGGCCCGTGCGCCGCCGCCGCCCATCATCCGCATCGCCTGGACGTACTCGCGGTCGCGCAGCGAGAGCGCTTCGCCGCGCACCAGGCGGGCTGGGGAGAGCCAGGCGACCGACGCGATGATGACGATGAGGACGCCCTTGCTGGGCGTGATGATCGCGGCGACCACGACGAGCAGGAACATCGCGGGGATCGCGAGTGCGGCGTCGGTGACGCGCATCATCGCCGCGTCCACCCAGCCGCCGAAATATCCCGCGACCGCGCCGTACACGGTCCCGAACAAGGTCGCCAACAGGCCTGCGGCCAGGCCGATCTCGAGCGACGTCTGCCCGGCGACCATCAGCCGCCCGATCATGTCGTAGCCGAGGTCGGTGGTGCCGAGGAGATGGCCGGAGCTGCCCGGAGCGAGGTTCGCCTGGGTGAGGTCGGTGTGTACCTGCTCGGTGGAGTGGAGCAGCGGACCGAGGTAGCTGAAGGCCAGCAGGAGGACCAGGACCACCACGCCCGTCAGGGCGAGCTTGTTGCCGGTGAAGACCTGGAGCGTGCGCCGGGCGAGCGAGGGCGTGGCCTGTGCCGCCTCTTCGTGCCCCGGAGCTGCCTCGGGGGTGACGTCTGCGGTCGCGGTACTCATGCCACGCTCCGTATCCGGGGGTCGAGGACGGCGTACAGGATGTCGGTGAGCAGCGAGCCGATGACGGTGGCGACACCGACGACGAGCGTCACGCCGAGAAGCACCGGGAAGTCGGAGCCCTGCGCGGCATTCCAGAACAGCAGCCCCATGCCGGGGTAGTTGAACATCGACTCGACGACGAGCGCGCCGCTGAACAGCGTCGGCAGATACAGGCCGAGCAGGGTGGCGAGGGGGATCAGGGCGTTGCGCAGGACATGGCGGACCATGATCCGGCGGCTCGACTGGCCCTTGGCCATCGCCGTACGGACGTATTCCTCGGTGAGGTTGTCCAGGACCGCCGAGCGCATGTAGCGGCTGAACATCGCCACGATGCCGAAGGCCATAGTGACCACCGGGAGCACCAACCCCGTGAAGTCGCCGAGGAGTTCACCGATGCTCTCGCCCTGCGGTGCCTCCGCCGGGAAGATCGGCATCACCTGCGCGAACAGGATGATCATGATGAGGCCGAGGAAGAACACCGGCGTCGCGTAGAGGAGGAAGGCCAGACCCGTCAGTGCGTAGTCCGATGCCTTGCCGCGCCGCACGGCCTGGAGAAGGCCGAGCGGGACCGCGATGACCACCGCGAGCGCGGTGGAGAGCACCGTCAGGAGCAGGGTCTTCGGCAGCCGCTGCTTGAGCAGCTCGAAGACCGGCGAGTTCAGCTTGAAGGAGTCGCCGAGGTCGCCCGTGAAGAGCCGCTTCAGATACATCACGTACTGCGCGGGCAGCGAACGGTCGTAACCCTGCTGGTGGTTGAACTGGTCGATCTGCTGCGGCGTGCCCTTCGGGCCGAGGATGGCGCGCGCGGGGCCGCCCGGCAGCAGATGGAGCAGCGTGAACACGATGATCGAGACGAGGAACAGCACGACGAGCGCCTGAAGGAAGCGCTTGACCAGAAAGCCGGTCACTTGTCGGCTCCCTTCTTCTTGACGTAGTACCAGTCCTGCGGTGCGAAGGTGACCGTCGGGTTCTGGCTGATGCCGCGCAAGTCATTGCGGATCACGGAGACTTGGTAGGCAGGGTTGGGCATCCACATCACCGGAAGCTGCTCGGCGAGGTACTCGCCGTACGCGTGCATCGCCTTCATGTCAGGCGAGTACTGCACGCCTCGGATGATCCGGTCGGCCTTCTTGTCGCTGTAATTGCCGAAGTTGGCGGAGGCGCCGGTGGAGAAGAGCTGCTCACCGCTGGGGTTGAGCGGGTAGTACCAACTGCCGGCCGTCCCGAAGAACGACATGTCCCAGTCGCAGCCGGGGTCCTTCGCCTTGCAGGGCACGGAGTTGCCGAGCACCGAGTTCAGCGGCTGCTGGCGCACGGTGAGGTCGATCCCGGCCTTGGAGAGCGAGGACTTGAGCTCCTGCATCATGTTCGTCGTCTCGGTGGATCCTGACTGGGAGAGCAGGGTGAGTTCGAGCGGGGTGCCGCGCGCGATGCCCTTGCCGCATTCGTCGGAGCCCGTTCCTGGGCGTACGCAGCGTGCGGTGCCGTCCTGCGTCTGCCAGCCGTGCGCGGCGAGGAGCCGCTGAGCCTGCTTCACATCGAAGGGGTACCGGTTCTTCTCCATCGACTTGGACAGGTACTGGCTCTTCGGCGTCACCGGTACCGGGCCGAGCGTGGGTGTCGCGCTGCCCTGCCAGATGACGTCGCCCATCGCCTTCTGGTCGACGAGGTGCTGCATCGCCTGCCTGATGTAGAGCTGGTCCATCATCGGGCCCGCTTGCGTGGAGTTGAAGTTGTAGACGATGTACGTCGCCGCCCAGCCCTCCCACGGATCGACGCGGTAGCCCTTCTCCTCGAACTTCTCCTTCTGCGCCATCACCGACGGCGGGATGTAGCCGTAGTCGACGCCTCCGGAGCGCAGGACGTTGTACTCGGAGTCGGCCGTGGTGAAGGGCTTGAAGACGACCTTGTCGAGGTGCGGACGCTGTGATTTCGGCCCGGTGTACTTCTCGTTCGGCACGATGGTGACCTGGCCGCTGTCGCGCCAGCCCGCCAGCTTCCACGGCCCGTTGACCGTCTTCCAGAGCGGGTCGGAGCCGTACGACCCGAGGCTCTTGGCGTGCCGGGTGAGGCGCCCGAAGACGGTCTTGGCGCCTTCCTTCGTACGGTCCCAGTCGCCGACCTTCCCGCCCTCGGTCTTGGCGTCCCAGGCGTGCTGGGGGAGGGCCCGCATCAGCGTGAGCTGGTTGGCGGTGAACCAGTCGGGGTTGTACGCGCGGCTCAGATGCAGGCGCACGGTGTGGTCGTCGACGGTTTCCAGGCGCTTGATGTTGTCGGGCATCGCGCCGGCCGAGTAGTTGCCCCAGTCCTTCTTGTTGGCCTTGAGGAGGTTGAACCAGAACTCCACGTCACGTGCGGTGACCGGTTTCTCGTCGGACCACTGAACGCCCTCGCGCAGCGGCACGGTCACGACCTTGTTGCCGTCGCTGAACTTCGGCTTCAGGCCGAGGGTGCTCGGGCCCTGGGTGGTCAGGGCCGCCTTGTCCTTGTCCTGCACGGCGCCGTACACGGGCATGAAGAGCAGCGACTGGATCCCGTAGTTGTACG
Source organism: Streptomyces sp. NPDC048441 (assembly GCF_043200235.1). Taxonomy (NCBI): domain Bacteria; kingdom Bacillati; phylum Actinomycetota; class Actinomycetes; order Kitasatosporales; family Streptomycetaceae; genus Streptomyces; species Streptomyces sp. NPDC048441. The sequence continues at coordinate 57,760 of NZ_JBICXM010000018.1, read as the reverse complement.
AGGCGCCGTAGCCGGGCGGGCCGATCGGGAAGATCCAGTTCGGTGTCGCGGCGGGCGGCAGCGCCATCGTCACGGAGCCGCCCTCCACCGGGGTGCCGCCGGTGGGCCCCATGTCGACACGGCCGCCCTCCTGCGTGCAGCCGGTCACCGCCGTGAGCGCGAGCGCGGCGACGGCCGCCGCCGTGGCTATGAGTGCGCGGCGCCGCGCGCGGGGACGTGATCGCCGTGAATGCATGGCGAAGGGCCTCCAAGGATTGCGAGAGCCGGACCGTGCCGGGGATCGACGGGCGGCGCCTGAACGCTAGAACCGACGACAAAAACAAGTCAAGAGCTTCGTTCGGCAAGAAGTGACAAACTCGGGGAGGTCTGGCCATCTTGCTTTGATGGGCCTTAGTGTTCGTCTCGATGTCGAACGAACTGATCGAAGCAACTGGGGGCGCCATGGCCGGAACACCACACGGCGCCGGAACACCACACGGCGAACCGGGGTCGGCGCAGCACATCCTGCAACTGGTCTCGTCGGGCGCCGCATCCTCCCGGGCCGATCTCGTACGGGAGTTGGGGCTCGCCCCCTCCACCGTCTCGCTGCGCGTGCAGGAACTCGTCACCGCCGGTGTGCTCACCGAATCCGGCGAGGGAGCATCACGCGGCGGCCGGCGCCCCCGGCTCCTGCGCGTCCACACACAGGGCGGTGTCGCGCTCGCCGCCGACCTCGGCAGCCACCACGCCCGCATCGGAGTCGTCGACCTCGGCGGCACCGTCCTGGACGCCGTCGATCTGCCGCACGACATCACCGCGGGGCCGGAGTCCGCCGTCGACTGGCTCTGCGAACAGTTCGCCGAAGCCGGCGCCCGCCAGCGCGCGGCGGGCCGCACCGTCCGCGCGCTCGGCGTCGCCTTCCCCGGCCCCGTCCAGCCCGCCGAGGGCCGCGTCCTGAGCCCGTCCCGGATGCCCGGCTGGCACCGCTATCCGTTGCGTGACGTCCTCGCCGAACGCCTCGGCATCCCCGTCACCGTCGACAACGACGCCACGATGATGGCCGTCGGCGAGCACCGCACCGCACGCCCCGGACTCGACCACCTGGTGGTCGTCAAGGCGGGCCGCGGCATCGGCAGCGGTGTCATCGTGGCGGGGCGACCGCACGACGGTGCCAACGGCTCCGCGGGCGACATCAGTCACGTACGCATCGAGGCGGCGGGCGACCGCCCGTGCAGCTGCGGGAACATCGGCTGCCTGGAGACCGTGGCGAGCGGCGCGGCCCTCATCCGCGAACTCGCACAGCAGGGCGTCGAGGTGGCGGACACCAACGAACTCCTGCGCCTCGTCGCGGACGGCGACCCGCAGGCCACCACCCTCGTCCGTACGGCGGGACGGCACATCGGCACGGTCCTGTCCGTCGTCGTGAACTTCTTCAACCCGCAGGCCGTGGCCCTCGGTGGCGTCCTCGCCACCGCCGAACCGCTCGTCGCCGCCGTACGCGGTGTCCTGTACGAGCGCTGCCTGCCCCTGGCCACCGCGGACCTGGAGATCACCACCACCGTGACAGGCCGCGACGCGGGCCTCCTCGGCGCGGGACTCACCGCCCTGCGCCAGAACCTCCCGACCACACCGGCACCCCAGGACCCGGCATCCCAGGAAGAGAGCGCCCCCGCATGACCACGAACCAGCGTCGCCTCCGCATCGGCATCGGCGGCATCGGCATCGAGTCCTCCACCTTCTGCCCGCACCGTTCCACCACGGACGACTTCCGCCAGACCCGCGGCCAGGATCTCCTGGACCGCTATACCTGGACCCGGCCGGAATCGGATCTCGCCTACACGGTCGAGTGGGTGCCGCTGCTCCACGCGACGTCGCTGCCCGGCGGTCCCGTGGAGGCGGAGTCGTATCTGCTCCTGAAGGACGAACTGGTCACGCGCATAAGGGAAGCGGGCCCCCTGGACGGCCTGGTCTACGACATCCACGGCGCGATGAGCGTCATCGGCCTGACCGACGCCGAAGCCGATCTGACGGAGGCGGTCCGTGCCGCCCTCGACGCCGTCGGCACCCCCGACGGCGGCCGCCCGATGATCTCCACCGGCATGGACCTGCACGGCAACGTCTCGCGCCGGTTCGCCGAGCCGATCGACCTGCTCACGGCCCACCGCCTCGCCCCGCACGAGGACGCCTGGGAGACCCGCGAGCGCGCCGCGCGCAATCTCGTACGCTGCCTGCGCGAGGGCACCCGGCCGCACCGCGCCTGGGTGCAGGTGCCGGTCCTGCTGCCCGGCGAGAAGACCAGCACCCGCCTGGAGCCCGCCAAGTCCCTGTACGCCTCGCTCGCCGACATCGAGAAGCTGCCCGGCATCCTCGACGCCGCGCTGTGGGTCGGCTACGCCTGGGCGGACGAGCCGCGCTGCAAGGCCGCGATCGTCGTCACCGGGGACGACGCCGAACTGGCCGCGGCCGAGGCCGAGAAGCTCGCACACCGCTACTGGGACGCGCGCCGCGACTTCGTTTTCGTCGGCCCGACCGGCGGCGCCGAGGAGTGCGTCGAGCAGGCGGTGGCCTCGACGAAGCGCCCCTTCCTGATCAGCGACTCCGGCGACAACCCCACGGCGGGCGGCGCGGGCGACCTGGCGTACATGCTGGGCAAGCTCCTGGAGAACGAGGAGATCCGCTCCGGGAAGGTCACCGCGGTCCACCCCGGCATCACCGACCCAGTCGCCGTCGCCCGCTGCTTCGACGCCGGAGTGGGCGCCGATGTCACCCTGAGCGTGGGCGGCAAGGTCGACGCGAACCACGGCGGTCCGTACGAACTCACCGGCACCGTCGTGGCGTTGCAGCGCGCCGCTGAGCAGAAGGACCGGGCGGAGGGCGGCGCGTACGACCGGGGTGTCGACATGGCGGCGGTGCGGACCGGCGGCGTGACCGTGATCCTGGTCGAGCGCCGCAAACCCTTCCACACTCTCGCGGACTTCATGGGCCCGGCGGACGGCGGCCTCGGCATCGACCCGCGCACCTTCGACCTGGTGGTCGTGAAGATCGGCTACCTGGAGCCCGAGCTCTATGACATGGCCGCCGACTGGCTGCTCGCCCTCACCCCGGGCGGTGTCGACCAGGACCTGCCGCGGCTCGGCCACCACCGGGTGGAGCGCCCGCTCTACCCGTTCGACGAGGGCGCGTACGACACCGGTGCGGGCCCCGATCTGACCGCGGCTCAGCTGGCGCCGCTCGCCTGATGAGCCCGGTGATCGCCTGATGAGAAGGGGCTTCACCTGCCAGAACGGTTCTGCGAAGGTGATCCCTTCGAGTCGCGAACCCGTCCGGAGGAGCCCCCGTGAAGCGTGCCGTCACCCTGTCCGCCCTGGTCTGTCTCCTTGCTGTCACCGCTGCCGCACCCGCGTCGCCAGACACGGGGCGCGGCAAGGACCGCCACCACGGCAGCCTGCTGGACTCCGTGCCGAAGGCGGGCGTACTGAAGGTGTGCACGACGGGCGACTACCGCCCGTTCACCCACCTGGACCCCGCCGAAGGAACGTACAGCGGAGTGGACATCAAGATGGCGGAGGACCTCGCCAAGAGCCTCGATGCCAAGCCCTCGTACGTCGCCACCACGTGGGCGAACCTGACCAAGGACGTCGCGGCGGGCCGCTGCGACATCGCGGTGGGCGGCGTCTCCATCACCCTGCCGCGCGCCCGCCAGGTCTACTTCAGCGAGCCGACCCGCGAGGACGGCAAGACGCCGATCGTGCGCTGCGCGGACAAGGACAAGTTCGGCGACGGCACGCTCAAGGACATCGACAAGCCGGGCACCACCGTGATCGTCAATCCCGGTGGCACGAACGAGCAGTTCGCCCGCGCCAACATCAAGCAGGCCACCATCAAGGAGCACCCGGAGAACACCACGATCTTCCAGGAGATCATCGAGGGCCGCGCGGACGTGATGATGACGGACGCCAGTGAGACCCGCTACCAGTCCAAGATCCACCCCGAACTCTGCTCCCTGCACCCCGAGAAGCCGTTCACCTTCTCCGAGAAGGCGTACGCCCTGCCGCGCGGGGACGAGCAGTTCAAGGAGTACGTCGACCAGTTCACGCATCTGGCGACGCACGACGGGACGTACGCGGCGTACGAGGCGGAGTGGATGGGCGCCACCTCGGATTCCTAGTGGTTCCTGGTCCTTCCTAGTCAGGGTTATCCCTGAGCTGGTCCCGGAGGCCGAGGCGGCGGGGCCGTCCTACCTTCCTGGGCATGGCTTCCTTCCGTGAGCGGTGCATCCACAGCCGGCAGGGTGGTCGGCTCGCCTCGACCACCACCGCGGACATCGACGAGCTCGTGGCCCGTCTCAAGGACCGCCCGCGCGTCGTGCTGCACTTCCACGGCGGACTCATCGACGACACGCTGGGGTTCGCCACCGCCGAGCGGCTCATGCCGCTGTACGAGGCGGCCGGTGCCGATCCCGTCTTCTTCGTGTGGAGCAGCGGCCTGCTCGATACCTTGCGGGGCAACCTCCCGCAGATCCTGAACGAGAGCGTCTTCCGTACGCTCCTGAACAGGGTCACCCGGTATGCCACCGGCGTCGTGTTCAAGCAGCCCGGTCAGCGGGCCCTCGGGGTGGTGACCACCCCTACCTCGAGGGCTGTCGGTGCCGAACTCGCCCAGGTACGGGACGGGTTGGAGCCGTACGCGCGGCTGACCGCCCCGCCGGACGTGCTGCCGCTGAGCGAGTCCGAGCAGCAGCAGATCGCCACCGGGCTCGCGGCGGACACCGAACTGGCCGAGCGCACCCGGGAGATCGTGAACTCGGCGCTCCCGCCGACCACAGAGCCGGCCGCCGCGGCGCGAGACGTCATCGGGGGGCGTGCCGCGGCGGCCACACTGATGTCACCGGACGTGGTGGCCGAGCTGGCCGCCAGGTCCGGTGGCCAAGGTGATCGCGCGCTGGTCAGCACGGCGCTCCTGGTGCGCAAGACCGTGCGTGTCGTGGGCGCCGTCGTCGGCCGCTACCGGCAGCGCACCGACCACGGGCTCTATCCGACAGTCGTCGAGGAGATCCTCCGCGAGTTCTACCTCGCCAATGTGGGGGCGGCCATCTGGGACGCCATGAAGCGGCAGACCGACGAGACCTTCACCGCCGCGGCCGACAACGAGGTCCGCGCGGGACGCTACTTCCTCGACCGGTTCGCCGAGCTGCTCGCCACGGGCACCCGCCCCGAGGTGACCGTCGTCGGCCACAGCGCGGGGGCCGTCTTCATCAGCAACCTCCTCGACGACCTCGCGTGCAGGCGCGACGCGGACGACGATCCCCTGCCTCAGGACTTCCGGATCCGTGACGTGGTGCTCCTCGCGCCCGCCTGCACGGTGAACAAGCTCGTGCCCGTCGTGCGCCGCCAGGCCGAACTCTTCGACCGGTTCCGGATGTTCACCATGTCCGACCAGGCGGAGCAGGCCGACCACCTTCTGTCGTTCCTCTACCCCAGGTCGCTGCTCTACTTCATCTCCGGAGTCCTTGAGCGCGGTCCGGAGAACCAGTCCGCCGTCACGCCGATCGCGGGCATGCAGCACTGGTACCTCGACGCGGCAGCCGTCGGGCCCGACTCCGAGGATCTGCGCGGCTTCCTGCGGGCGGACCCCGCACGCACCGTGTGGTCGCCCGGCGACGGCGGCCCCGGACTGCGCGCGGGGGCCCGCAGCCACACCGCGTTCGACGACGACCCGCAGGTCCTCGCCAGCGTGGCCGACATGCTCGCCGACTGACGGCGCGATGACTGACGGCGCGTGGACCGACAGAGGGGGAGAGCACGATGAACGACCTGCACTACGCCGTGGTCGTCGGCATCAACCGATACCCGGCCATCGTCGACCTGCAAGGGGCGCGGGGCGACGCGGGCCGGTTCCGCGAGTGGCTCGTCGATCCCGCGGGCGGAGCCGTGCCGGAGGCCAACGTCCGGCTCGTGACCGCCACCAAGGAGGACGAGCTCACCGCCGACGTCATGAGCGCCGTACCGACCAGGGAGAACGTCAACCACGCGCTCTACCACTCGCTGCGCGCGGTCAGGCACGCGGTCGCGGACCGGCCCGAGGGGGAACAGCTCACGGCATGGCGCCGCACCCGCCTCTATGTCTTCCTCGCGGGGCACGGGATCGCGCCGTTCGGCGGTGACGCCGCGCTGCTCATGGCCAACGCCGCGATGGACCTGCTGGGCAATCACATCGCCGTACGCCAGTACCTGAACTGGTACGAGTCGGCCTCCCCGTTCCACGAGGTGGTCTTCTTCGCCGACTGCTGCCGTACCCGCTTCGGCGGCGTGGCCGCGTTCGGGCCGCCCTTCACCGACACCACAGAGGCGCCCGAGGAAGTCGACTGTCTCGTCGGGTTCGCCACCTCGCTCGGCGACCCGGCGTACGAGGAGCAGAACCCCGACCCCGACCTGGCACGCGGGCACTTCACCACCGCGGTCCTCGAAGGTCTTCGAGGGGCGGGCGCGACACCCGAGGGCACGGTCACATCCGACAGCCTCGCCGACTACGTCGTACGGCACGTCGTGGACCGTACGCAGGGACTGATCCCCCAGGAGGCGAGGTTCATCAGGGGCACCAGCGCGCCCATGGTCTTCGCGCGGGGTCTGGAGACAGGCATGTTCCCCGTGACGCTGCGGTTCCCCGACGGGTTCCGCGGCTGGGTGCAGCTGCGGGGCGGCAATCCCGGCGGGGTGCCGCTCAGGCTGCACATCGACGCGGGGGAGAGCGTCGAGAAGCTCAAGCCCGGGTTGTACCGCGCCACTCCGGAGAGTGTGAACGCGGCGGATTTCAGGGACGGCGGATTCTTCGAGGTAGTGACGGGCGGTGGGAATGGTGTCCAGCTTTGAAGAGGGGCGACGCTCACGAGGAGAGGGGCGACGCTCACGAGAGGACGCGGCGGAGCGGGTGCCGTTCGTCGTCATACCGGACACCCATTCGGTCCTTGTCACCGTCACGGACTCCGCGTTCCGCGAGGTGGCCCACGCGATGGGCACCATCGACACCACGCTGCCGCCCGGCATCTACCGCATAGAGCAGCGGTTCGGCGGTGAGGTGGAGAGCCGGCTGGTCGAGGTCGGCACCGAGGCGTTCACGGAACGGCTCGCACTGCCCCGTATGCCCACGCCCACCCCCGTCGAAGGCACGCCCACGACCCGCGAAGACCATCGCGAGGCCGCCACGCGCTGGAGCACCCGGTCGACGCACGGCGAAGGCCCGCCGACCCTGATGGTCCTGATCCGCAATCTGCGCCGGGGCTGGCAGCTCGACCCGTTCGCCCTGGAGATCGCCGACGGGACCGGTGCGGCCGTGGACGGCGGCGCTGGCGGCTGGGAGCCGGCCGGTGGCCAGGAGTGGTCCGCCTGGAGCTGCCAACTGCCGCCCGGCGGCTACCGGTTGAGGCTGCGCAGGCAGCCCGCCGACGGATTGCCGCTCGCGCAGGCACTGCACGTCCTCGACGGGTGGACCACCCTGGTGTTCGTGAGCAACGGACCGCAGGGCCCGCAGCCGCAGTTCGCCTCGATCCAGATGGTCCGCCAGGGCGTCGGCTGGCAGCCGACGGACCGCACGCACGACCTCGCCATGGAAGCCGCGCTCTCGGGTCTTCGGCAGGGGATCGACCTCGTCTCGACGCGGCAGCTGCTGCGGCTTTTCGACTCCAGGAGCGTCTCCGGGAGCGTCAATCCCTTCGTCGGCACCATCGGCGTCCACGCCCTGCTGCTGCACCCGGCCCCGGATCTGGAGCGGATCGGCAGCATCCTGGAGCATCTCGTCCCCTACGCGCCCTTCCATCCGGACATCGCCGCGCTGTGCACCCTGCTCGACGAGCCGGTGCCGCCCGTCACGTCGCCGCCCATGCTCGCCGCCTCCTGCCGCCTCCTGGTCAGGGCGGACGCGGCCGACCACGGGATCCTCCAGGACGGTTCGGTGGCGGAGAGCGCGGCGGCGCACCTCGTCGGGCGCGGCGTCTGGACCACCTGGCTCGAGCAGGAGAGGCGGCAGGGCGCGGCCCGCGGCGGCCCCGTCCCGCGGGCCGCGGGGGAGGCGGGGGACGCGGGCGGTACGAGGCGATCATCCCGGGCGGCGGCAGCCGATCCGGCCGACCGGGTCAAGCGCTATGTGAGGGAGATCGCGAGCGTCGAGGACAAGAGCGTCGACGACGTACTGAGCAGCATGGAACCGAAGGACCTGTGCCGCAGGACCGGTCTGCCGCACAAGGCGGTGGACCAGGCCATCGAGGAACTCAGGAGCCCACAGGGGGAGTGAGGCGGCGCCCGCAGGGGGCGTGCGGCAGCGGCGGCCGGGAGGTGTTCCCTCCCGGCCGCCGCTGTTTCCCCGTCCTCATGGCGTTCCGCCGCGCTCGACACCCCCGTGCCCGAGCGTGGCGGAACGTCACGGGGCCTGCCGGCCGCGTCCCCCAACACGGCCGGCAGGGGCGGATGGGACGACGACCTGCGGCCCGTGCACCCCCGAGCGCGCGCGGACAGGCAGGCCGGCGCGCGTCAGCGCGTGCCGCACCATCGTGCAGAACTGCTCCGAGGGTTCGATGCCGAGCTCCGTGCGGAGCAGGCCGCGGAACGCCTTGAAATGGCGTACCGCCTCCGCGAGATTGTTCTCGGCGAGGTGCACCGTCACGACGGCCCGGTGCGCGCTCTCGCGCAGCGGGTCGACGCGGGTGCTCTCCAGCGCGGCATCGAGCGCGGGAGCATACTGCTCCCGCACGACGAGCCCCGCCGACAGCGCTTCGAGCGCGTGCAGCCGCAGCTGGTGCAGCCGCTCACGCTCGAACACCACCCAGTCCTGGTACCAGCCGGGCAGTAGCTCACCCATCCCCATGAGTGAGGCGCACGCGGCCCCGGTCCCCTCTGCCGAGGTCGCGAGTATGTGGTGTGCGGTGACGGTGAAGTCCTGGATGTCCAGCCGGACGTACCCGCTTAAGCCGAGCGCCCCGGTCCGGGTGTCGCAGATGGCCGAACCCGCGCCGTTCAGGCGCCAGATGGCGGTACGGAGGCAGGCCCGCGCCCGCTCCTCCGTGACGTCCGGCCACAGCGTCCCGGCGAGCATCGAGCGGGTGGCGGGGCCGCGGAGGCCGAGCAGGGCGAGCAACTGCTGCCCACTGGCGGACACGTCGACATGACTGCCGCCGTCGCCCTCGCCGCGGCTGAGGTGGAACCCCCCGAGCAACCGCAGACGCAGGGCCGGTGGCGCGTCGTCGCATACCGCCGGACATTCCGTGACAGCCATCTGTGCACCCCCAGTTGTGCGGCCCGTCCCCTGACCTGGCAAGAACTTACGCCGGGCACCGGCTGGGGTGCCTCAGGGAACCGCCCAGGGATAACCCCGGTGTGCGGGGGTCCGGCCAGGGGTGGCTACGACGACCTTCGTCGGTCCTGCGGGGCGAAGTAGGTCACGAGCCCGATACGGGAGGTGATGCCGAGCTTCGTGTACGTGTGGCCCAAGTGGTACTCGATGGTCTTGACGCTCAGCGCGAGCGCGGTGGCGATCTGCCGGTTGGTGAAGCCCTGCGACGCGAGGCGCGCCACGGCGAGCTCCTGCGGCGTAAGTCCCTCGGCGGCGGAGTCCACATCCGCCGGATCGTGCGCGGGCCGCGGGGGTGCCGCACGCCCGCAGGCGTCCAACTCCCTTTCGCACCGCGCGAGATAGGGGGCCGCGTCCAGTTCCCTCATCGTCGTGTACGCCGATTGGAGCTGGGTCACGGCGACCGAGCGGCGGCCGATCCTGCGCAGGAACGAGCCGTGGTCGAGCTCCACGCGGGCGCGGGCGAAGGGGGAGGGGACCTGCGCCGCCTGGTTGTGGGCGCGCAGGAACGACGCCTGCGCGCGGTCCGTCTCCCGGCGCGCCGCGTGCAGATTGCCGCGCACCCGCGCCGCCGCGGAGAGCGCCGAGTGCTGCCCGCGCGCCGAGGCCCGCTCCTCGTAGGGCCGGAGCACCTCCTCCGCCTCGTCGAGTTCGCCGAGCTGGATCAGTGCGTCGACAAGGAGTTCACGCCAGGCCACCACGCCCGGTTCGTTCACCCCGTCGTGCGAGGCGAAGTCGAGCAGTGGACGCAGTGCCTCGACGACCCGCTCCGGCTCCGCGCGGGCCTCGGCGAAGTGCCCGTGCGCGGACGCCGCGTACGCGAACGCGAGCGCGCTCTCGTCGCAGCCGGGAGCGTCCAGGGCGAGCCGCAGATGCACCGAAGCGCGGTCCCAGGTGCCGCGCGCCGCGAGGATCCAGCTGGCGATGGCGTGCGTGACGGGCTTCAGCCACGACTGCTCGCTGTCGTCGGCGATCGACGCGGACGCCTCGGCGTGGATCAGGGCCTCGTCCCAGTCCCCGAGCCGGTGCAGGGTCTGGGCGAGCGCGGAGGCCGAGAGAAGCCGCAACGGCACAGTGCCCCTACGGCAGTTGGCCACAGCGCCCAGCAAGTCGGCACGTGCGCCCGGCAGATCGTCCGACCAAAGCCGCAACTGCCCGCGTGCAAGCAGCAGATCGATGCTCGCAGGCGGTACGAGGAGAGGGTCGGGGAGATCTCCGGCGAGCTCGATGCCTTTCTTGGCGAAGCCGCTGAGGCCAAGCGCGAGGAGATGGTTGAAGCGCAGCATCCGGCTCGGCCCCTGGAGGGTGGAGAGCCGCTGCGCACGCTCCGCCCACCGGGCGGCGTCGGCGGACCGCCCGCGCATCACGGCGGCGTAGCTCAACTGCTCGGCCGCCCGCGCGGCCAGCGAGGGATCGCTCTCGTGATCGCACTGGTCCCAGGCGTCGACGAGCAGCGTCTGTGCCTGCTCCATCCGCCCCTGCACCCGCGCCACATATCCGCGTACGTAGCCGCGCAACGCCGGATCGGAGCTCTCCGGCAACCCGGCCGCGAGCTCGGCCGACTCGTGCACACGGCCGTCGAGCAGCAGCGCCTCGACCGCCTCGACGGCGAGCCTGTCGCGCTCCAGGTCGGTCGTCGCCACCCGCGACGCATGACGCAGATGCGTACCGGCGACCGCCCACTGCCCGGTGGCCGCCTCACGCCTGGCACATGCCGCCAGGGCGGCGGCGAGGTGTTCGTCGGGGCCCGTGGCGGCGAGCACCCGGTGTCGCAGGCTCGCGTAGTCGTCCTCGACCAGCGCGGCGGCCCGCGTGTGCAGGGCGGCCCGGTGCGCGGGTCCGATGTCCTGGTAGACCGCGGCATGGACCAGCGGATGGGGGAACGCGATCTCGGGCGCGGCGCCGGGGTGTGTCTCCCTCAACAGGCCTGCCTTGACGGCCCGTTCGAGGGCGGGCAGTGGCGCGGGAACACGCGCGAGCGAGGCGGCCACACTCAGGGGGCAGGAGAGTCCGAGCACACTGACCGCCTGGACGAGCCGCAGCGCCTGGGACCCGCACTCCGCGAGGTTGGCGAGCACCAGCATGGCGTACGAACGGGGCGCGGGCAGCGGCGTGGCGACGTCCCGCAGGACGTGCGCGGGCACCTGGTCGAGGAGGGCGCGGGCGTGCAGTGGATTGCCGTGCGTATGGTCGTGAAGGCGTACGGACGCGGAGCGGGGGAGCAGGTCGGCCCCCAACTGGGCGCTGAGGGACCGTAGTTCATCAGGATTCAGCCCGTAGAGCGGGATCCGTCGGGTGCGGACGTCGGTGAGCAGCCTGCGGATGCCTTCCGGCAGTTGGGGCGCCTGCGGGTCGCGTGCCGTCACGATCGCCAGGACCTTGTCGACGCGCAGCCGCCGCAGCGCGAACGTCAGGGCGTTCAGGGAGGCGGAGTCCGCCCAGTGGGCGTCGTCGAGCACGAGGATCACAGGCCCCTTGTCCTGCAACTCGCTCAGCAGGTCGAGCAGCCCGAAGCCGGCCGCGAGCGGCGGCAGGGTGCCGGGCGCCGAGCGGGGGACGCGGACCAGCGAACCCAGGCAGTCGGGCAGCGGGATCGGGCTCTGCCCCACGAACTGGGCCAGCACCCCGCAGGGCAGCGCGCTCTCGTTCTCCTCGCCGCTCGCCTGTAGCACGCAGGCCTCGTCGCCCGACGTGTCCAGGAACCTGCGCACCAGCGCGGTCTTGCCGATGCCGCCGGGCCCGTCGATCAGGACGAGGCGCGGAACACCGTCACATGCCTGCCCGAACTCCTCCTGGAGCGCGGCGAGTTCGCGCGTGCGCCCGGAGAACGCCTCAGGGGGCGCCGGGGTGTGGATATGGCCGTTCACCGTGCCGCCGGACGTCATCACCGCCCCCATATGTCGGCACCCGGCACGGGCGCCAGGACTGTGACGGCTGCCCGTGCCGGGCACATGGCCCGGAACGTCCACGATGATGCCGAAACCGCTCTCGATACAAGCAGATTCCCGACACCTGAAGAGCCATTTCCCACGCGGTCGGATCAGGCGTCACAGGAGTCGCCGTCCGCCGCATGGGAGGAGCCCGTCGCCGGGTCCTCCTGGGGCGGCTCGAGGAGCGAGAGCAGTTCGAGCCAGCCGTGAAACGGTGTACAGGGACCCGGGTCCTCGTTCCCACCACCCTCGTCCACGACGTTCCCGTGCACGCCGTCAGGCGAGCGGTACACCTCGATGACGTAGCGCACAACGCCCTCCCGCGGGCCGGTAGTGGCCCGGAACCGTGATCCATCGCGACAGCGCCAACGTACGAACTCCTGTACGGCCCCCGCTTCGGGGACTTACCTGGGGATGTCCCCAGTCCTCGACCCTGGGGGTGCCCGCCCCATGGCCGGATGTGACAGACAACCGTCATTGCGGTCATCGACTGCTGCCGTGACGATGGACCCATGCCCACTCCCCACCGTGTCGTCATCGCGGTCTTCCCGGATGTCGACCTGCTCGACGTCACAGGACCGGCCGAGGTCTTCGCCCTGGCCAACCGGGAGACCGGCGGCCGTGCGGGCTACGAGGTCCGCCTCGCGGGACCCGACGCGGGGCCGGTCGTCACGTCGGCCGGGGTGCGCCTGGTGGCGGACCTGACCTTCGTCGACGTGGGCGCCGCGGTGGACACACTCCTGGTGCCCGGCGCGGTGGACATGCGGCCGGAAGGTCCGGTGGCCCGGGTCGACGAGGCCGTGGTCGAGTGGGTGAAGGCCACCGCGCCGCACGCGCGGCGGATCGCCTCGGTGTGCGTGGGCGCGCACCTGCTCGCGGCGGCCGGACTCCTCGACGGGCGGCGGGCGACCACACACTGGTCGACCGCGGCGCAGCTCGCGGCCGAGCACCCACGGGTGAGGGTCGACGCCGACCCGATCTTCGTGCGCTCGGGCCGGGTGTGGACCGGCGCGGGCATCAGCACCTGCATGGACCTGGCGCTCGCCCTGGTGGCGGAGGATCACGGCGAGGATCTCGCGCTCGCCGTGGCCAGGCAGTTGGTGATGTACCTCAGGCGGCAGGGCGGCCAGAGCCAGTTCAGCGTGCCGCTGAGCCGGCCCGCCGCGGCCCGCAGGGACATGGATGAGCTGCGGGTGTTCATCACCGAGCACCTCGACGGCGATCTGTCGGCGTCCGCGCTTGCCGGGCACGTGTGCCTGAGCGAGCGCCACTTCGCCCGGGTCTTCCGCCAGGAGACCGGCACGAGCCCGGCCGTCTATGTGGAGGCTGCCAGGGTCGAGGCGGCCCGCCGCCTCCTGGAGACCACGGACGCGACGCTGGAGCAGATCGCGGAGACCACCGGGATGGGCTCGGTGGAGACGCTGCACCGGGCCTTCCGTAAGCAGATCAACACCACGCCGGCGTCTTATCGCCGACGCTTCCGCACTACTTCTTGATACGGGAAAGGCACCTTTTACCCATGAATGCTGCTAAGACCTTGCGCGACGTCATAGGCCTCGACAACACGCTGCCCCGCCTCGCTGACGCCACCCTGATCATGATCGATTTCCAGAACACCTACCGCTCCGGCGTCATGACCCTCGACGGCGCCGAGCCCGCCCTGGCCGCGGGGACCCGCCTGCTCGCCGCCGCCCGCGCGGCGGGCACACCGGTCATCCACATCATCAACGACGGGGGCGAGGGCACCCCCTACGACATCCGCGCCGAGATCGGCGCCATCAGCCCCGAAGTGGCGCCTGCCGAAGGCGAGCCGGTGGTGGTCAAGCAGTTCCCCGACTCTTTCCACGGGACCGACCTGGAGAAGACGCTGCGCGACCTGGACGCCGGACCCGACCTGGTGCTCGCCGGGTTCATGACCCACATGTGCGTCACCTTCACCGCCCAGGGCGCCTTCAACCTGGGCTATCGGCCCACGGTCGTCGCCGAAGCCACCGCCACCCGCTCGCTGCCCGCGCCGGACGGTGGCACCGTGCCTGCCGCGACGCTCCAGACGGGAAGTCTGACCACCATCGCGGACCTCTTCGGCACGGTGGCACCGACGGTCGGGCACCTCACCGGCTGACCGGTCTCAGTCGGTGCCGGACTCCATCGCGGCACGGTCCAGCATCGACTCCTCGGCCGTGGCCTCGCCACGCGATGCGATCGCCTCGGCGCCGCCCTGGTCCATGGCGCCGATCAGGCCGGTCGATGCCGCCTGCGCGGCACCGATCGGCGTCGCGTGGCCCCCGCCGGCACCACCGCCGACCAGGCCCATGCCCGCGTACTGCTCGAGCCGCGCGCGGGAGTCGGCGATGTCCAGGTTCCGCATGGTGAGCTGGCCGATCCGGTCCACCGGGCCGAACGCCGAGTCCTCGGTCCGCTCCATGGAGAGCTTGTCCGGGTGGTAGCTGAACGCGGGGCCCTGGGTGTCGAGGACCGAGTAGTCCTCGCCGCGCCGCAGCCGCAGAGTCACCTCGCCGGTGATCGCCGCGCCGACCCAGCGCTGCAGCGACTCGCGCACCATCAGTGCCTGCGGGTCAAGCCAGCGGCCTTCGTACATGAGGCGGCCCAGGCGCCGGCCCTCGTTGTGGTACGCGGCCACGGTGTCCTCGTTGTGGATCGCGTTGACGAGACGCTCGTAGACGATGTGGAGGAGGGCCATGCCGGGCGCTTCGTAGATGCCGCGGCTCTTGGCCTCGATGATCCGGTTCTCGATCTGGTCGGACATGCCGAGGCCGTGCCGACCGCCGATCGCGTTGGCCTCCATCACCAGGTCGACGGCGGAGGCGAACTCCTTGCCGTTGATGGTGACCGGGCGGCCCTGCTCGAAGCCGATCGTCACGTCCTCGGTGTCGATCTCCACCGCGGGGTCCCAGAACTTCACACCCATGATCGGGTCGACCGTCTCCAGGCCGGTGTCGAGGTGCTCAAGGGTCTTGGCCTCGTGGGTGGCGCCCCAGATGTTGGCGTCGGTGGAGTACGCCTTCTCCGTCGAGTCCCGATAGGGCAGCCCGTGCGCGACGAGCCACTCCGACATCTCCTTGCGGCCGCCGAGCTCGGTGACGAAGTCCGCGTCGAGCCAGGGCTTGTAGATCCGCAGGTGCGGGTTGGCGAGCAGCCCGTACCGGTAGAACCGCTCGATGTCGTTGCCCTTGAACGTGGAGCCGTCGCCCCAGATCTGCACACCGTCCTCGCGCATGGCCCGCACCAGGAGCGTGCCGGTCACGGCACGGCCCAGGGGCGTGGTGTTGAAGTACGTGCGCCCGCCCGACTTGATGTGGAACGCGCCGCAGGCCAGCGCCGCGAGCCCTTCCTCGACCAGCGCGGCACGGCAGTCGACGAGCCGGGTGATCTCGGCGCCGTACGCGGAGGCACGGCCGGGCACGGAGGCGATGTCGGGCTCGTCGTACTGGCCGATGTCGGCGGTGTACGTGCACGGGACGGCGCCCTTGTCGCGCATCCAGGCGACGGCGACAGAGGTGTCGAGACCGCCGGAGAAGGCAATGCCGACGCGCTCGCCGGAGGGGAGTGAGGTGAGGACCTTGGACATAGCAATAGTATGCATCACGACGCATGGTCATGCAATGCCGCAGGGGGAGCGCCTCGTAGGGAGCGCCCCGTAGGGGGCGCGCGGGCCAGTAGCCGCACACGAGCATGGGTGCCCCGCAGGGGCGCGGGGAACTGCGCGCTCAGCCCCCACAGGCGCGCGGGCTGAGCGCGGTGACGGCCCACGGCCCAGAAGAGGCGCGTGGGCACCCTGCAAGGGGCGCGGGGAGCCGCGCGGCCCGCCCCAACGGCCCGCAGACCCCTCACCGCACCGTCCCCGGTGAAACGCTAGGCGCCCCGAGCCGCGGCAAGCAGCCCAGCCCAGTCCGGAATCTTCACTACCCCCCGGCCGAGCGCCGCGCCCAGCTCCGCCTCCGCACGCTCGATCGACAGCCAGCCCTGCCACTCCACAGGGCGCAGCCCAGCGTCGCGCAGCGCGGAAAGCGGGTCATCGGGCACATCCCTCTGTACGAGGGCGGGGGCGTCGTCCAGCAAGGACTGCACCGTCTCCTTGGCGCAAGGACGGTTGGTTCCGATGACGCCGGTCGGGCCCCGCTTGATCCACCCCGCCACGTACTCGCCGGGCGACGCGGCCCCCGCCCGCAGCACCCGCCCCGTCAGATGCGGCACCGTGCCGAGCCCGGCGTCGAACGGCAGCCCGTCGATCGGCACTCCCCGGTAGCCCACCGAGCGCAGGACCAGCTGCGCCGGGATGTCCTCGTACTGTCCGGAGCCCGTCACCCCGCCCCGCCCGTCCGGCAGCGTCCGCTCGAACCGCACCCCTCCGACGCGCCCCACCGCATCCGACACGGCCACGGGGCGGAGGAAGAAACGGAGCCGGATGCGGCGCGGCAGGTGCTGCGCGGGACGCTCGGCCCAGCCGCGCATGACCTCGACATTGCGGCGGCCCGCCGCGGGCAGCCCTGAGGGGTCGGCGTACGCGGGATCGAGCGCCAACTCAGCGGGATCCACGATGACTTCGGTGTCCGGCAGCGAGCCGAGCTCACGCAGCTCCTTGGTGGTGAAGCGCGCCTGCGAAGGTCCGCGCCGCCCCACCATGTGGACTTCGCGGACCCGGCTCTCGGCCAGTACCCCGAGCGCCGCCTGCGGCATGTCGGTGGGCCGCAGTTCGTCCACGCCGCGGGCCAGCATCCGCGCGACGTCCACCGCGACGTTCCCGACGCCGATGACCACGGCGGACTCCACGCCGCCGACGAAGCCGCTGCCCACGAAACCGTCGGCCGCCGCGTCCGGGTGCGCGCTGTACCAGGACACGAACTCCGTGGCCGAGTGGCTGCCCGGCAGGTCCTCGCCCGGCACGCCCAGCTTGCGGTCGGCCGCCGCGCCCACGCAGTAGACCACCGCGTGGTAGAGGCCGAGAAGCCGCGCGACGGGGAAGCCGCCGGGGCCGATGTCGATACCGCCGAGGAAGCGGACACGGTCGTGCTCCAGGACCGTACGCAGATTGTTCTGGAGGGACTTGATCTTCTCGTGGTCGGGTGCGACGCCGTAACGGACGAGGCCGTAGGGGCAGGGCAGCCGGTCGATGACGTCGACGCGCACCCCCGGCACGCGGTCCTGCTGGACGAGGGACTGCGCGGTGTAGACCCCGCTCGGGCCCGATCCGACGACGGCGACCTGCAGCACGGCGGTGCTCCTTCCGCGAGGCGGCCTCGGGGGATGCATTCAGCATCGCACTCCGGTGCGTCGAGGGGGAGATGCGGTGAGGGGCGCGTTGATCCGGGGGCAGCTCCAGGGGGGGGGCGGCCCGAACCACCTCAGAGCTGCGCGTCGCGCGGCCTTGTGTGCCGTTCGTGACCTTGTGCGATCGCACGGCTACCTTTGATTGCGCTCGAGAGCCCCTTTCTCGGTGTTTCCGCGACGCGCGGGCCGTGGTGTCGGAAGGGCGGATCGCCCTGGAGGGCCTGCACACCGAGCCGCCGCACGAGCCGGGCGACGCGCCCGCCCCCCCCGTGGCCGCGCGGGCGTGAGGGGCGGCTGGCGGCGGCCCGGGAGTACCGCACGGCGCAGGTCGAGGGCCGGGATCCCGCGCTCGCCGTGATGCACGCGACCGGCCACGGCCGCCGCGGATCCCTCAAGCTCATCGCGTCGGCCCGAGACGCCGACGCACTGCCTCCACGCCACAACCACTGCCAGCCCGTGCCCGGTGCGCTGATCGCCGCACCGGCCACCCCACCCCGCTGCCGCACCTCACATCTTGCGCATCCGGCTGATCTCCGCCGTCTGCTGCGCGATCACGTCGTTCGCCATCTCCTCGGCCTGGATGTTGTTGCCGTCGGAGAGCAGGTCCGTCGCCATCGTGACCGCGCCGTTGTGGTGAGTGATCATCAGCTTCAGGAAGAGCTCGTCGAACGACTTCCCCTTCGCGGCGCGCAACTGCTTCAACTGCCCGTCCGTGGCCATACCCGGCATCGTCCCGTGGTCGTGCCCCGGCTGCTTCTTTGCTCCGCCGTGGCTCTTGAGCCAGCCCTTCATGGCGCCGATCTCCGGGCGCTGCGACGCCGCGATACGGTCGGCGAGGCGCTTGACCTTCGTGGACTCGGCGCGCTTCGGGGCGAGTTCGGTCATCTTCAGGGCCTGGCCGTGGTGCGTGATCATCATCTGGGCGTAGGTGAAGTCCGCCGAGTTGGGGGTGTCGTCGTCGGTTCTCTTCTTGGCCGCGTCCTCGGCGGACATGGTGGCGGCCGTCTCGCCGGGCTTTCCCGGTGCGATCACGGACGGGCCGGGGGCGGCCTTCTTGCCCGGCTCCGAACCGGCGTCGGAACCGCCTGAGTCGCAGGCGCCGAGCGCCAGAACGGCGGCCGTGAGGAACACGGCGACGGCGGGCGTACGACGATGGTGCACGGCTGCCTCCTGTGGCGCGCGGGGGAGTTGGGGACCGTCCTAGCACGCTTACGCGCGAGAGCGATCAATAACTTTCATTACAGGTGCGTTGCCATCTGTTGATCTGTGCATGATGAGCACGATACTGCGGGTGTCCGTGAACCGTTCGACTACGAACGGCGACTAGGGAGGACGCAGTGACCCTGTTGAACAATCCCCGAACACGGCGCAGACGCTTCGGCGTCGGCGCGGCCGCGCTCGGTCTGATCGCCGCGCTGTTCAGCGCGGCGCCCGCCGGAGCGACGCCCGACCCGGGCGACTCGCCCGCCGCGCCCAAGAGCGTGTCGAAGAGCGACGCCGCCGACGCGAGGGCGGCCGTCAAGAGCGGCGAGATACCCGCGCCTGACGAGATCGTGCACTCGGACAACATCAAACATCTCGCCAACATCCCCAAGGACGCGTTGCCGGGGTTCAACACCGACCTCGCCTTCCAGGGGAAGTACGCCTTCGCGGGCAATTACGACGGCTTCCGCATCTATGACATCAGCAACCCGAAGAAGCCGCGGACCGTCTCCCAAGTCCTGTGTCCCGGTTCGCAGAACGACGTTTCTGTCTCCGGGAATCTGCTCTTCCTCTCCACCGACTCCTCGCGCAGCGACAGCTCCTGCAACAGCACCACGCAGCCCGCGACCGAGAAGTCCTCGTGGGAGGGCATGAAGGTCTTCGACATCAGCGACAAGGCCAACCCGAAGTACGTCTCCGCCGTCGAGACCGCCTGCGGCTCGCACACGCACACCCTGGTGCCGGAGAAGAAGAACGTCTACGTGTACGTCTCCTCGTACTCTCCGAGCGCGACGTTCCCGGACTGCCAGCCTCCGCACGACGGCATCTCCATCATCAAGGTGCCCCGCAAGGCCCCGCAGAAGGCGGCCGTCATCGACTTCCCCGTGCTGTTCCCGGGGGAAGGCCCCGACGGCGGCGGCAACCCGGGCGGGCCCACCAACCCGGGTGTCTCCAAGACCACCGGCTGCCACGACATCACCGTGCTGCCCTCCAAGGACCTCGCGGCGGGCGCCTGCATGGGCGACGGGATTCTCTTCTCCATCGAGAACCCCGAGAAGCCCAAGGTCATCGACCAGGTCCAGGACAACAAGAACTTCGCGTTCTGGCACTCGGCGACCTTCAACCAGAAGGCCGACAAGGTCGTCTTCACCGATGAGCTCGGCGGCGGTGGCGCCGCCACCTGTGACGAGGCGACAGGACCGGAGCGCGGCGCCAACGGCATCTACGACGTCACCGGCAAGGGCGATGACCGCAAGCTCGTCTTCAAGAGCTACTACAAGATCCCGCGCCACCAGGCCGCGACCGAGAACTGCGTTGCCCACAACGGCTCGCTGATCCCGGTCAAGGGCAAGGACCTGATGGTCCAGGCGTGGTACCAAGGCGGCGTCTCCGTCTGGGACTTCACGAACTCCTCGAAGCCGAAGGAGATCGGCTACTTCGAGCGTGGCCCTCTCTCCACCGACGCGATCCAGACGGGCGGTTCCTGGTCGGCGTACTACTACAACGGCTATGTCTTCTCGAACGACATCGCCAAGGGCTTCGACGTCCTGAAGATCGACGACAAGCGGACTGATCCCGCCGAGCGGGTCCGCGTCCGTGAGCTCAACGTCCAGAGTCAGCCGGACTACTTCGACTGACCGGATCCACTCGTGCATGTGTCCCGCCGGGCGGCTCGTCGCCCGGCGGGACCCCGAGCTCCCACGCGAGCCCGTACCGCTGGAAAAGCTCCGCCCGCAGTCTGCCCGCCGGCATCGGCGCCCCCGGCAGCAGCACCGCGAAGACCGCGCCCATCAACAGGGCGCGCAGCAGCGGATAGTCGGTGTCCACATCGAGCTTCCCATGGCGTACGACGGTCTCGCGGAGCAGCTCAGCGAGACGCTGCTGCTCCGGGCATTGCACGAACCCGTCCGCCTGGAGGATCCCCGCCATGTGGGTGCGCATGAGGACGGGCTGATCCCTGGCCAGGCCCAGGATCGCGTCGATGGCACGGGCGAGGCGCTCCTGCCCGTCATCGGAGCACGGCTCCCGCTCGAGAGCGGCCTCCAGCGTGCGGTGCATCAGGCGGTGCACCGCCGACTGCAATAGCTGCCGCTTGCCGGGGAAGTAATAGGAGACCAGGCCGCGCGCGGAGCCCGCCCGTCCTGCGATGTCGGCGAGGGTCGTCGTTTCGTAACCGTGCTCGCCCACCAGCTCGACCGTGGCCTGTAGGAGCCGCTCGCGAGAACGCCTTCGCAACTCTTCATTGACCGACGGACTACGCGGGGACATCCCGTAACTCCTGCGTTGACTGGCTTTGAGCCAGTATACTCGGGGCGTCTCGGACCAAGGTCCTCCAGTGGGCCTTGCACGGTCCGGCGCAGCCTGGGGCAGGCAGCACCGCGGGGGAGTGTTGCCTGCCCACGGTGCCGATCGGCCGAACCCTCCTTACAGTGGGCCGCAGGGGGCCGAGGAGGCGTACTGAGATGGATCAAGAGCAGATTCTGTCCCGGATCGCGTCGATGGTCGACGACGAGCGGACCCTGCGGGATTCCCTGGCCACGGGAGCGATCGACGAGACCACGGAGCGCGCGAGGCTCGGTGTGATCGAAAGCGAACTCGACCGGTGCTGGGACCTGCTGCGCCAGCGGCGCGCGAAGTCCGAGTTCGGTGAGAACCCGGACGACGCGCGGGCGAGGCCGACCGCCGAGGTCGAGGGCTACCAGTCGTGAGCAGCGATGAGCAGCCATGAGCCCGGGAAGTGAGCCATGAGCAGCCATGAGCCCGGAGCTGAGCGGGGCAAGCCCTACCGAGGCGACCTCATCACCGTGACCTTCGACGCCCGGCGGTGTCTGCACGCCGCAGAGTGCGTACGACGGCTGCCGCAGGTCTTCGACACCGGGCGCCGCCCCTGGATCTCCCCCGACGCGGCCCCCGCGGACGAGGTCGCAGAGGTGGTGCGCCGCTGCCCGTCAGGGGCGTTGCAGTACGAGCCGGCCGACGGGACTGCGGAGCTGCCGACCGCCCCCACCACCGTGGAGCGGCGCGGCGACGGCACGCTCGTGCTGCGCGGCGATCTGCTGATCATGGCGGCGGACGGCGGGGACGTGCGGGACGTGCGGGAGACGCGCGTGATGCTGTGCGGCTGTGGCGCGAGCGGCAACCAGCCGTACTGCGATCACTCGGGTCCGTGCGGAGTGGTCGGCGAGGCCTGACCTCTCATCCCAGGTCGCCTCCGTCGACGAGGCCGAGCACGGGACGAAGGCCGTCCGGGCGCCGGTCCACCGGCAGGTGGTCCACGAAGTGCACGGCGCAGCCGAGCGTGGCCGCGCCGCCGTCCGCGTGCCGGTCGTCGCCGACCATCAGGACGTCTCCCGGATCGACGCCGATCGCCTCGCAGGCACGTGCGAACAGGCGAACGTCCGGCTTCTGGATCTCGTGCTCGTACGACAGGACGTACGCGTCGACGTACGGGTCCAGGCCGTGAGCGCGGAAGACGGGGCGCAGATCCCACCCGATGTTGCTGACCACGGCGACCCGAATGCCCCGCGCGCGGAGCCCGCTGAGGACCTCGGCCGCATCGGCGTAGGGGTGCCAGGCCTCCGGCGTCATCTGGCGGTCGTACAGGGCGTCGTGCAGGCGCGGATCGGGGAGCGTGACCTCGTGGGACAGGCCCGTGTACGCGGCCCGGTGCTGCTCGGCGCTGCTGTCGCGCCGGGCCCACAGCTCGGTGAGATGGCCGGGCACGGCGACCGGACTCGCCCCGCCCGCCAAGGCCCCCGCCTGCTCCAGTTCGGCGGCGAGGCGCTCCAACTCCGGGTCGGGAAGCGAGAGCCGAGCCTCCTGGAGCACCGCACGCAGCCATGTCCCGGTGGGCTCGATGCGGAACAGCGTCCCGGAGAAGTCGAAGAGCGCGCCCTTGATCGTCATGGGACGGATCCTCCGGGACCGGCGGACGGGCGGTCAAGCGCGGTCGGCCGCAGGCGGGTTATGTGGTGGTGTCCATACGCGAACTTGTGCGGGCGCCCGGCCGGTAGGCGTACGTCGCGATCGCGAGCGCCACCAGCAGCGCGCCGAGCAGCCAGCCGCCGACGACGTCCGACGGCCAGTGCACGCCGTTCCAGATCCGGGTCACGCCGACCCCGACGACGGAGACCACGGCGATGGTCAGGCCCGTGCGCCACACGGCCGGCCCGACGCCGTACACACGGAGCAGCCACAGGAGGAGCCCGCAGACCACCGTCGCCGTCATGGCGTGCCCCGAGGGGAAGGCCGTGTACCGCGCGGAGTCCACCGGGTCGGGCCACGCGGGGCGCGGACGGTCGATCGCCGCCTTGAGCGCCTGCTGCACCACTGTGCCGATCGCGGAGGTGGCCGCGAGCCACAGTGCGAGCCACCATGCCTGGCGGAACGCGAGCCACACCACGGCCACGGTGCACAGCGCGCGCATCGTCCACGGGTCCCACACCCAGTCGGTGAGGATGCGGCTCGCATGGGTGAGGCCGTCGTGCGCGACGGCCCAGCGGTGCGTGGTGCGCGCGATGTCGCCGTCGAGGGTGAGAAGCGGACGCCACTCCAGCTCGACCAGGAGGATCAGCAGGGCCGATGGGACGCACAGCAGCGCGGCGGTGAGTGCGGCCCGGGAGCCGGGCGGGCGGGGTGGGCTCGGCGGTGAGGCGAGTGGGACGGGGTGCATGGGGTGATCCTTGCCGACGGGCGGCGCCGATGGCCATCCTGGGGGCGCTGTCCTGGGGTGCGTCCTGGCGGCTGCTCCTGACGGGGGAGCCGACGCTGCGGGCTATCCCAGCGCCCGCAGCCCCGGCACGAACGTCACCAGGAGCGGAACAACAGGAACCAGTGCCGCGGCGGCCGTCAGGCGCAGCCTGCGGCTCGCAGTGAGCCGTGGCCGTGCGGACAGGAGCCGGTGCACCCGCTGCGGCACATGCGCCTGCGGGGTCGGGCAGGGGCCGAACACGCCCCGTTCCTCGTTGAGTTCGACCAGGGCGAGGGCGATCGTCAGACGGCCGAAGCGCCGCGATGCCACGTCGTCGGCGGCCAGTTCGATCAGGCGGTGCATCTCACCCTGGAACGCGGCGAAGACCGGCACCTGCGGGAACCCCGCGGCCAGGGCGCCCGAGCAGTGCAGCAGCCAGTCGTGCCGCGCCTGCGCGTGCCCCTGCTCATGGGCGAGCACGGCATCCAGCTGACGCCCCTTCAGGCGGCGCAACGCGGCGGTGGTGATGACCAGTTGAGGCGCGGCACCCGGCAGCCACCAGGCGTCGGGGCGCTCGCCCTCCAGGACGACGAGACGGTCGGCGCCGGGCTCCTCGCCGGGCAACTGCGGGGCGCGCAGAAGAAGTTCGGCACGCCGCTTGCGACGCCGGGTCCGTGCTCGCGCGATCTCCCGGGTCAGCATCGCCGCGGTCCACGCACCGCCGAGTGCCAGTGTCACGGCTGTCGCGGGTGCCCATGAGCCTCCGGCCCCGAGTGCGTACGCCTCGACCACATCGCGCGGCGCGGGCGCGAAGACGTGGCCGCGCACGGCCTGCCACGCGGCGGCGGCGCTCAGGGTCATCGACAAGGCGCAGCACATCAGGACACCCGCCACGACGCACTGCCACACCCACAGCGCGACCACCGGTTCGCGCTCCGGCCAGTCCGCCCGTGCGAGGAGGCGCGGGGCGACGACGGCGGTGAGGGCGCCCAGCAGCAACAGCGCAACGGGGAGCAACATGCGTCAAGACTATGAGGGTGGCGCCGTCGGAGGGTATGGACTATCGCCTCAAGTGACGCACGCCACGGTCCGCAGAGGGCGGGTGCGGCGCGGATACCAGCGGATACCAGCAGGTATTGCGGGCGTCAGCGGGTATCGCGGGTGTCAGCGGGTATCGCGGGTATCAGGGGTCATCACAAGGTCAGCAGCATCGCGATCATGGCGATCCCCATGGACAGACGGCACGCCATCGCCAGCTCCGGCCGGTCGGCCCACCCCACGACAGGACCACCGCCACCGCCGACGCTGCCGCCACCCCCTTCCGCCGTCGCGAGCGTCGCCGCGGGCAGGAGGCGGACCCCCGCCCCGAGCACGTACGCGGCGAAGTACAGCAGCAGCGCACCGGTGAGCGCCGGTGTGCCCCCGCCGCCGTGGCCCGCGTGCACGGCGGGTGTCGCGGCCATGGCCACCGCCATATAGACCATGGCGCAGGCGCCGACCAGATGGTGCAGATGGTGCGGATCCCGTCGCGCGGCCCAGAGCGCGCGGAGCGCTGCCGCGCCGAACACGGACGCATAGCCGAGCCAGGCCCACCGCGGCGGAGTCAGTACGACGGCGGGCAGGGCCATCAGCGCCATCCCGAACCCCATGAGCGCCTCGCCGCCCGCCGACCGGCGCTGTTCCTCGATCCTGCTGCGCGTCCGCAGCAGACAGTAGGACCCGGTCGCCGCGCACAGCACGACGAGCAGCCAGCCGGCCTGCGCCGGTCCGTGCACCGCACACCTCCCCGATCGACGGCGTCGTCGGGTCGATGCCCTCGCACAGGGAGGTGTATGCGAGCGCACGGGGGTACGCCGGGGGCGCGGTAGGGGAGTGGGCGGCCCGTCCGCCGTCCGGAACGGTCGCCGCCCGGCCGCACCAAGTCTCACTAAATCGTTTTCGAGTAAAACACTTGCTAATGTTCTAGGCATGAGCAGTACGCCGCCCCCCTCCTCGCACCCGTCCTCGCCCCCCTCGATCCCGTCTCCGTCCCGTCCCTCCCGTGTCCGCAGGCTCCCGCTGGCCGGTGTGCTGCGTCCTGGCAAGCCGTCCGACATCTGGTTCAAGCCCGCGTCGAGCGTCGTCGTCGCCACCGCGATACCGAATCTGACGCTCCTCGCCATCGGCCGCCTCGACCTCGTGATGTACACGATGGCCGGATCGTTCTGCGCCCTCTACGCGCACAACCTCCCCTACGCCGCCCGTGCCCGCGCCCTGGTCTGGGTCGTCATCGGGATGCTCGCGAGCGTCGGCACCGCCATGGTCGCCGCCTCGCTCACCACGTCCCCGGCGGTGCTCGTGGCCGTTGGCGCGCTGCTCGCCGCCGCTCAGAAGACCCTCTGCGACGCGACCCGCATCGGCCCGCCCGGCCACCTCATCTTCACGTTCATCAGCTCCGCCACGCTGTTCGCACCGCAGGCCATCGGCCAGGTCCCCGGTCACCTCGCCCTGACGCTCGGCGCGGGCGCCGTGGCCTGGCTCGTCGGCATGGCCCCCGCCCTGGTGCGACCGCACGGCCCCGAGCGCCGGGCCACCGCGCGGGCCCTGTATGCGGCAGCCGCGTACGCCGATGCGGCGGGCCCCGGCCGGGAGCGGGCACGACCGGCGGCGGCCGCGGCCGTCCACGCGGCCTGGCAGTCACTGCTCGCCACCGGCTCCCGCACGGCGGCGCGCCGCGCCCTGGAGCGCCTGGTGATCCGCGCCGAGGACGCCCTGGCGGAGCCGTCGGCGGCGGACCCCGCCCTGCTGCGCTCCTGGGCGGCGGGCCTGCGCGGCACGAGCGCGGTGCCGCGCCCCGGCGACGTACGGCCCGAAGCGGACGACGAACTCCTCGGAGTAGAGGCCGAGTTGGCGTCCGCACCCAAGCCCGTATCTCTGTGGCGTCGCCTCGGCCCCGGATCGCCGCTGCTGCCCATCGCGCTGCGGACTGCCCTCGGCTGCGCGCTCGCGGGGTACGCGTCCCTGGCCCTCGGCGTCGGCCGCCCCTACTGGGCCCTCGTCACGGCGGCCTCGCTCTACCAGGCCAACGTCACGCTCACCTGGAACAGGGGAGTGCAGCGGGTCGTCGGCAACCTCATCGGTGTGCTCGCCTTCGCCGCGATCGTCCCGCTGGCCCACTTCAACCAGGCCGCGCTCATCGTCTGCTGCCTGGCACTCGCCTTCGGGGCGGAGGCCCTGATGGCCCGCAACTACTGGCTCGGCAGTGTGTGTGTCACGCCGATGGCGCTCCTCGTCACCGAGTTCGCCAGGTTCCAGCAGCCCGGAGGGCTGATCCTCGACCGGGTCGTGGACACCGTCGTGGGCGCACTGCTCGGCATCGTCGCGGCGATCGCGGTCACCAACCGCCGCGCCGCCGACCACATCGAGCTGGCCATCGACGCCACCGACCGGGCCCGCGCCCACGCCGAGCGGACCCTCGCCGCCCCGACCCGCACACCGGGCACCCTGCGGCAGGACCGCCGCAGCCTGACGGCGGCGCTTGTCGACCTGCGCACCGCGCACGACGCGGCGGCGGGCGAATGGTGGCAGCGCGCCCTGCCGGAGCAGCGGGTGATGGTCGCCGAGCAGGCAGGACACCGTACGCTCGCGGCGACGGTACGTGGCATGGAGTCGGGCGAGCGCGCACGCGTGTGACGAGCCGGGCGACGCGGAAGGGCGAGGACGGGAAGCATGAGGAAAGGGAACGAAGGCGGCGCCGCTGGTGCGCAGAGCGATGGCTCAGGAGTGCGCTCGGGAGTTCGCTCCGGAGCGCCCAGCGACACCGTCGCCGCCGTCGTGCGGCAGTGGCAGACGGTGCGGCCGGACATCGACACCGCTCCGATGGAGGTCATCGGCCGCATCAACCGCTGCGCCGCCCTCCTGCAACAGGCCGAGGACGCACCGCTGCGCCGCGTGGGCCTGACCCGCCCCGAATTCGACCTCCTCGGCGCGCTGCGCCGCACCGGCCACGAACTGACCCCCAGCGAGCTGGCCCGCGAGACCTTCTCATCGGGCGCCGCCGTCACCAAGCGCCTCAAGCAGCTCCAGGAGCGCACCCTGGTCGACCGCCGCGTCGACTCCCGGGACCGCAGGGTCTCGCACGTCCGCCTGACCGACGCGGGCCGGGACCTGGTCGACTCGCTCCTGCCCGACCAGCTCGCGTACGAGACGGTGGTCCTCGCAGGTCTCGACGAGAGTGGGCAGGGTCAACTCAGCGCACTGCTCGGGGAGTTGCTGGGGCAGTTGGAGGGGCGGCTCGGGCTTTCTCCGGGGCTCCGGGGCTGACGGGGGCGCCCGGAGTCGTCAGTGGTCCTCGACCGACGCCGCGAGCAACTCCCGTGTCTGAGGCTCCACATGCTCCGCGTAGTACTCGTGCAGCGCCGTGCGGCCCAGGCGGCCCGCGAGGGGGCCGTCGCCCGCGCTGATCGCCGCGAGGACCTCGCGGTGATGGGCTATGGAGCGTTCCATCCAGGCCGTGCTGTCGGTGACTCCGGCGATCTTCTTCTCGATGACCTCGACCACCGCCTCGTGCACGGCGCGTGCGCACAGGCCGAGGAGGGAATTGCCGCTCGCCTCGGCGATCGCGCGGTGGAACAGCGCGTCGGCCTCGCTGAACGCATGCAGGGACGCGGGGCCGCGGCCGGTGAGGGATTCCATGCGGGTGATCTGTTCGCGCATACGAGTGAGGTCGGCCTCGGTGTGAAGACGGGCGGCAAGGCGGTTGCTCTCGGCGTCGAGCACCATGCGGAACTGCACCAGTTCGCCGAGTGTCGCCACGCTGGAGCGGGTGAGGCGGCCCAGGGCCTGGCTGAGGTTGTCGGGTGTGACGCCGAGGACCTCGGCGCCCAGCGGGTCGCCGGGGCGTGAGCGGATCAGGCCCGCCGACTGAAGGACGCGCAGCGCCTCGCGGACCGTGGAGCGGCCGACGCCGAAGCGGTTGACAAGATCGCGCTCGGCGGGCAGCCGGGAGCCGGGCGGCAGATCGCCGTTGAGGATGCGCTCCTCGATCTGCTCCGCCACCCGCTGATAGGCGCGGACCGGTGTGACCGGCCGGAACAGGTCGGTGTCGTCGGCGGCCATCGGCCCGCCCCCTCCACGGTGTGTAGCTGATGTGCAGCTGATACGGGACGTCGGCGCGGAAAACCAAGATCTGGTGGTTGACCCGGCCGTGAACGTGGAGGCAGAGTACGGGAACTCAACTGGTCTGACCAGTCGACTGGCCTCGTGTCCGGCCGACTTGGAGGTTCCATGCATTCCAGCTCAAGCGCGTCCGCCGGCTCAAGCGCGACCGTCGCCGTCTCGGAGTCCGACTCCGCCGCCGCCGTCGCCTTCACCCAGGATCTGGTCCGGCTGCGTACCGTCAACGCGGCCGGAGCCACCGAGGTCGAGCGGCCCGCCGCCGAGCTCGTCGCCCGGCTCTTCACCGAGTTCGGCTGGACGTACGACGTGGTGGAGGTCGCGCCAGGACGGCCCAACACCGTCGCCGTCATCGAGGGCGGGGGCGGCCAGGGGCCGACCCTGATGTTCGAAGGCCATATCGACGTCGTCACGGAGGGGGATCCCGCGGACTGGAGTGTCGATCCCTACGGGGCCGAGATCTGGGACGGCAAGCTGTGGGGGCGCGGCTCCGCCGATATGAAGTCCGGCGTCGCGGCGATGATCTACGGGGTACGGGCACTTCAGCTCGCGGGGCCCTTCCCCGGCCGCGTCGTCGTAGGCGTGCTGTGCGACGAGGAAGGGCTGATGCTCGGTGCGAAGGCGTTCGCGGCCACGCCCCTCGCCCGTGAGGTGGACGGTGTCATCGTCTGCGAGCCGGAGGGGTACGAGGTCTGCACATCGGCCCGCGGCGGCATCCGGCTGCGGCTCGATCTCGACGGGGTGATGGCCCATGGAGCTATGCCCCAGGAGGCCAAGAGCCCGATCGTCGCCGGTGCACGCATCGTCGAGGCGCTCGCCCGCGTCCAGGCCTGGGCCGAAGAGCGGTACGGCACCCACCCGCACGCCGGGAGCGTGACGGTCACGCCGACCGTCCTGCACGGCGGGGACCCCGACCAGCTCAACGTCATCCCCGCGCACGGGCTCGTCGGCATCGACGTACGGACGATTCCCGGCACCGATCACGCCGAACTCATCGAGCGGGTGCGGGAGTTCGCGGTCGAGGCGGCCGGGACCGTGGGCGTGGGCGTCGGGCTCACCGTCGTCGACGACCGGCCCGCCATCGAGCTGCCCGAGGACCATCCGGTGGTCGCCGCCCTCGTCGAAGGGCATCGCCAAGTGCACGGCGGACCACCGCCGTTCGGAGCCGTGCCCGGCACCACGGACGGGACCATCCTCACCCGCGACGCCGGTCTGCCGACCGTCGTCTACGGCCCCGGCGGGAAGTGGATCGCGCACCAGAAGGACGAGTTCGTGGAGGTGCACGAGATCATCGAGTACACACGGGTGTACGCCGCCGCGGCCCACGCGTTCCTGAACGGTGCCACCGGGGGTGCGCGATGAGGTCGTGTCCCGAAGGGCTGCCGATCGGGGACGGTTGGGTGACCGCGCCTCGCAGCGAGGCTGTCCGATTCCCGTACGACGGCACCGAGATCGCCGTGGCTCCGGTCGGTGACGAAGACCTCGCCGCGCGGGCCGTCGACCATGCCGCGTCGGTGCGGGTACAGGTGGGCGGGCTGACCGCCGGGGTGCGGCGGCAGGTGCTCACCGGCGTCGCCGCGGCGCTTGCCGACGCGCTGCCCGACCTGGTGGACCTGCTGATCCTGGAGACCGGGAAGCCGCGGGTCGACTGCGGGGTCGAGATGCGGCGGGCCGTGGCCACCTGGCAGGCCGCCGCGGACGAGGTGGCTCATCTGCACGGGGAGACCGTGCCGTTGGACCTCCAGGCGTCCGGGGAGGGCCTGTTCGGCTTCTGGACGCGGCGCCCCGTCGGCGTGGTCGTCGGCATCGCGGGCTTCAACTACCCGGTCCTGCTGGCCTCCCACAAGATCGCCCCGGCCCTGGCCGCGGGGTGCCCGGTGATCGTCAAGCCCGCACCGGCGACCCCGCTCGCCACCTTGCGGCTCGTCCATCTCGTACGGGAGCAGCTCGTGGCGGCGGGCGCGCCCGCCGGAGCGGTGCAACTCGTCACGGGCGACGCGGAAGTCGGCCGTACGCTGACCACGCATCCGGAGGTCGCTGCGGTCTCCTTCACCGGGTCCGCGGCCGTCGGCCACCGCATCGCGCGCGACGCGGCACCCCGCAAAACAGTCCTCGAACTCGGCTCCAACGCGGCGCTCGTCGTGGCCGCCGACGCCGATCTCGACGCGGCGGCCGACGCGGTGGTGCGGGGCGGGTTCTACGCGTCGGGGCAGGCCTGCATCTCCGTACAGCGGGTCGTCGTCGTGGCCGCGGTCGCCGAGGAGTTCGAGAAGCGGCTCGCGGAACGGCTGCCGGATGTGGTGGTCGCCGACCCCCGGGACCCGGAGACCCGCGTCTCGGCGCTCATCGACGAGACGGCGACGGAGCGGGTCCTCGCCTGGGTGGAACGGGCGCGGGCGGCGGGCGCGCGGCTCGTGGCGGGGGGAGTGCGCGATGCGGGCGGCCGGTGTGTCGTCCCGACCCTGCTGGTAGACGTCCCCGACGGCGAACCCGCCTGGGACGAGGAGATCTTCGGCCCGGTCGTCTGCCTGCGCGCGGTGCCGGACCTGGACGCCGCGTACGACGTCGTCAACGCGAGCCGCTACGGCCTGCACGCCGCCGTCTACACCCGCGATCTGCGTGCCGCGCTGCGGGCCGTGGACCGCCTGGAGGTCGGCGGCGTAGTGGTGAACGAAGTCCCCGGCTACCGCAGCGACATCGCCCCCTACGGCGGCGTCAAGGACTCGGGCATCGGCCGCGAGGGCCCGAGGTTCGCGATCGAGGAGCTGACGGTGACGCGGATGGCTGTGATCCGGCCGTAGGCGTCCTTAGGCCCACAAGTCCCAGAGGACCCCAAGTCCCCAAGTCCCGTAGTCCCGTAGGCCCTGGCAAGAGAGGCAGCATCACCATGGATTACGCGAATCTGTTCCGGCTCGACGGCCGCCGCGTCGCGGTCGTCGGCGGCGCGAGCGGCATCGGCCGCGAGGCCGTCCGCGCGCTGGTCGCGCAGGGCGCACACGTCATCGTCGCCGACCGGGACGCGGCGGGGGCGGCTCAGACGGCGACGCTCGCGGCGCGGGAGAGCGAGGCGGCATCGGACCGGCGCATCGGCACCGCAGTCGCCCACCCCCTGGACGTCCTCGACCCCGACGCCGTCCGCGCGGCCGTCGCCGCGTGGGAGCCGCTCGACGGGCTCGTCGTCACCGTCGGGGCCAACGTGCGCAAGCGCATCGCCGACTACGGCCTCGACGAGTTCGACCGAGTCATCGCCCTGAACCTGCGCTCGTACCTCACGCTCATCCAGGCCGCCGCCCCCGGCATGGCCGAGCGCGGCCGGGGCAGCGTCGTCGGGTTCGCCTCGATGCGGGCCTTCCAGGTGGAGCCGGGGCAGGGGCCGTACGCCGCGTCGAAGGCGGGCCTGATCCAATTGTTGCGGACAGCGGCCGCGGAATGGGGGCCGCGGGGCGTGCGGTTCAACGCTGTCGCGCCCGGTGTCGTCCGTACCCCGCTCACCGATCAGATCGCAGCCGACCCCGCATGGTTCGATGCCTACGCCCAGGCCTCCGCGCTCAAGCGGTGGGCTCGCGCCGACGAGATCGCCGGCGCCGTCGCCTATCTCGTGTCGGACGCGTCCACCTTCGTCACCGGCACCGTCCTGAGCGTCGACGGCGGCTGGACCGCGGTCGACGGCCGCTACGACCCCTCGGTGTGACCTTCCCCGCCCCCCCCAAGGAGCCCCCTCATGCCCCCGAAAGACGAAGACAGCGGCGAGCAGGATCCACCGGACCCCGCGGCCTCGCCCCTCGACGGTCTCCCCACCCTCCGCGGCGTGGCTCGCCCCTCCCTCTGGCTGCTCCTCGTCCCCGTGCTGCTCTACGGCCTGGCCCCGCTCGTGGCCAACCGCATCGAGCCGCGCATCCTGGGCGTCCCCTTCCTGCTGGCCTGGGTCATCGCCGCCACGGTGATCAGTCCGCTGGTCATCTGGCTCGCCGCCCGGCTCGACCCGGCGTACCGCACGAACGCCGTCGAGCCCATCCCAGCAGACGATCCCGACCTCGAAGGAGGCCGCCGATGAACGGCAACGCAGCCGTCGCCACCACCGTGTTCGGGCTCGCCATGGTCGCCACCATCGGGATCGGCGTGTGGAGCGCCCGCGGCCGGTCCAAGGGGCTCGCCGAGTGGTCCGTCTCCAGCCGCGGACTCGGCGTCCTCTTCATCTGGCTCCTGATGGCGGGGGAGACGTACACCAGCTTCTCGTTCCTCGGCACGGCCGGCTGGTCGTACTCCTTCGGCGCACCGATCCTCTACCTGGTCGCCTATCTGACCGTCGGCTTCGCCGTCGCGTACGTCGTCGGCCCCGCCCTGTGGACGTACGCGAGCAGGCACGGCCTCATCTCCATCGCGGACATCGCCGAATTCCGGTTCCGCTCACGCCCGGTGGGGATCCTCGTCGCCGTCGTCGCGACCGTGTTCATCGTCCCCTACATCCAGGTGCAGATTCAGGGCATGGGCGTGGTGGTCAACGCCATGACCTACGGCAGCGTCGATCTCAAGGTCGCCGCCGTCATCTCCTTCGTCGTGGCCGAAGTGTTCATCCTCGTGTCCGGCCTGCGCGGCTCCGCGTGGGTGAGCGCGCTCAAGGACATGCTGGTGATCATCGCCGTCGTGTTCCTCGCCGTGTACATCCCGATGCACTACCTCGGCGGCTTCAGCGACTTCATGGAGCGCATGGTGACCGAGAAGCCCGAGTGGCTGACCTTCCCCGGGCACGAGTCCGGCGGGCGCAACGCCATGTGGTTCCTGAGCACCGTCGTCCTGAACGCCGTCACGATCACCATTTTCCCGACCACCGTCGCCGGATACCTGAGTGCGAAGAGCCCGAACGCGCTGCGCCGCAACGCGCTGCTCCTGCCCTGGTACCAACTCCTCCTGTTCGTACCGATGGTGGTCGGTGCCACGGCGCTCTTCGTGATGCCGACCCTGGGCAATCCCGACCTTGCCCTCTTCAGCCTCGTCACCGATTCCCTGCCCGCACCCGTCGTCGCCCTCATCGGTGTCGCCGGTGCACTCTCGGCGATCGTGCCGATGAGCGTCTTCATGCTCTCCATCGGCACCCTGTGGGGCCGCACGATCCTCGGTGGTGGCAACGGCGCCGACCCGCGAGCGCGCCGCCGCGCGCCGGGGAAGCCCGGCGACGCGAACGACATGCGGACGATGCGGCTCTCCCAACTGGTCTGCGTCATCGCGGGGTTGATCGCTCTGGCAGGCAGTCTCTTCTACCCGAACACCCTCGTGGAGCTCTCCGTCCTGTCGTACGAGGGTCTCGCGCAGCTCGTTCCTGTCGTACTGCTCGCCTTGTTCTGGCGGCGGTTGACCGCGAGAGCCGCCGTCGCGGGCATGATCACCGGCCTTGTGGTGATGACGTTGCTGTGGGCCACGGACAACGACCCGTACCACGGCGTGAACGGCGGCATCATCGCGCTCGCCGCCAACCTCGTCGTGCTGCTCGCGGTCGTCTGGCTGGCGCCGGGGCCAGGCCCGGCCGGGGCCATCGTCGCCAAACCGGCTGTACCGGACGAGAGTTCGGCGGTTGCCGCCGCGAAGGAGACCCGGTGACGGACGACACGGACGTCTTCGAGGTGCCAGGTCTCCATGAGCCCGTGGAGATACGGATCGACCAGTGGGGCGTCCCGCACCTGTACGCCGCCTCGCAGGACGACCTCTTCCTCGCCCAGGGATTCAACGCGGCCCGTGACCGCCTCTTCCAGCTCGACCTGTGGCGGCGGCGCGGGCTCGGCCTGCTCTCCGAGGTGTTGGGTGACGAGTACGCCGAACACGACCGTGCGGCACGGCTGTTCCTCTACCGCGGCGACATGGCGGAGGAGTGGCGTGCGTACGGGGACGACACGGAGCGGGTGACGACGGCGTTCGGGCCCGCCCCGGAGTGGGCTTCGGTGGGCCCCGTCCCGCGCGGCGGCAGTGGGGACACCGTGGGGGCCGCCGCATACGGGCCCGGGTCCGGCAGACCGCCGGGGCCACGTTCCGGATCGTGGTGGACGTCGGCTCCTGGGACGACTCCGTGGCGATGAACTCGCCGGGCCAGTCAGACGTTCCGGGCAGCCCGCACTACGACGACCTGTTCGCGAGCTGGGCCGCCGACGGTTCCTTTCCCCTTCTCTACTCCCGCGATGCGGTGGAGAAGCACACGCGGCGGACGATCACCCTGCGACCGCCCGCCCCGACGGCTCAGAGTCGGGCCTCGAGCGCCGAACCGAACGGCACGTAGGCCATCTCGTACCCGAAGTACCGGGGCCCGGTCAGCGCGAGACCGCCCGGAGTGATCCAGCGGGGATCGCAGCGGGCGGCCAGGACGCTGACGCGAAGCCCGTAGCGCAGGCCCTCCGTGGTGACCGGATCGCCGGTCGCGCTGTCCAGGACGCAGATCAGATCGGGCGTCGTCGCCACCGTCGCACCGTCACGCGTGGCGATCAAGTGCTCGTTCTGAAACCCGAGTTCGAGCACTTGCCCCCCATCGTCGCCGATCCCTTCGACCCGGGCGCGACCGCGCGCGAAGCCGCCCTCCGTACGGCGGCTCACGTCGGTCACCTTGCCCGTCAGAAGGGGAACGCCCGCAAGGACCGCCCGCGCCGCGGCCACCGGATCGGTGTGCGCGGCACGCGCCTCGCGCACCGCCGAGCCGAGGTGCTCGGCGAGCGTCAGCGTCGCGGGGACCAGGCCGTCGGGGAGCTGATCGCCGCGCAGCACCGTGTCCGCGCAGCTGATCTGGCAGCCGAGCTCCACGCACACCGCGCGCGCGATCCGCTCGGCGGCATGGTTGTCGACGGCCACCACGATGATCGTGTTGCCCTTGTCGTCGGCGAGCGCCATCGGCGAGTTGGTGACCCCGACAAGGCCGGGAAGCACCATCTGCGCCTCGGGGAACGCCCGCCCCATCGCGTCCCCGTCCACGAGGGGAAGCCCCGCCCGCGCGGCACACGCGATCGGCAGCATCGAGTTGACCCCGCCGACCTCCAGGGGCACGAGGTGGGTGGCCCGGCGACCCAGGTGTTCCTCCAAAGCGCGCAGCGCGGCCAGTTCCTCGTGACCGCCCGGCACACGCTCGAGGAGGACGGTGGGCGCGCCCATGCCGGAGATGGGGACGACGGTCGCGTCGGCGTCGACCGCGTCGATGCCGACGACCGGCACCGGACCGTACGAGCGGATCGCCTCGCGGGCGAGCAGCTTGCCGATGTACGGGTCGCCGCCGCCACCCGTGCCGAGGATGCCCGCGCCCCGGGCTATGTCGTCGAGGTTGTCGAGCGTGATCTCATGCATCGGCGCTCACTCCGACGCTACGCGCCACTGCTTCGGTGAGCCGCCCCAGGTCGAGATCGCCGACCACCTTCACCCGGACACGGGTCGCGCCGCCCGGCAGATAGGCGAGCGGCACCTCCTCGATGTCGACGACGCGTACGGT
Source organism: Streptomyces sp. NPDC048441 (assembly GCF_043200235.1). Taxonomy (NCBI): domain Bacteria; kingdom Bacillati; phylum Actinomycetota; class Actinomycetes; order Kitasatosporales; family Streptomycetaceae; genus Streptomyces; species Streptomyces sp. NPDC048441. The sequence continues at coordinate 21,720 of NZ_JBICXM010000018.1, read as the reverse complement.
GCCGGGGCGGGCCCCGGCGTCCTGCGCACGCCCGACTGCCTCGTCCCGAGCCTCGGCGAGCACGAAGTCCCGCCGCCCGTCCGGTACATGGAAGACCCGGTCGACCTCGCCCCCGACCTGGGCGATCGCCGCGCCCACCGCGTTGGCCACGTCGAAGTGCGCTGGGCGACGCACATCGCCGAAGCCGGGCAGGGCTCGGGGCAGGAGGACGGAGCCGCCGCCGACGGCGACCACCGGCGCGGCGGCCGCCGAAGTCCGCATCCGGTCGACGCTCTCGGCGAGCCGCTCGGCGATCCTGTCCAGGGCGCGTGCGGTGAACTCCCTCCCAAGCCGGGCCACATGGGAGCGGTCCCCGATGTCCGCCCGTCCATCGGCGACGGCGAGGTCGGTCGCTGTCAGCGTCGTACCGCCGAAGACGAGAGCTTCGTCGGTGATCCGGTGACCGACCGACCGCGGCCCGGTGTCGCCGTCGCCTGACACCAGGGACCCGCCACCGATGCCGAGTGAAAGGACGTCAGGGATACGGAAGTTGGTACGAATCCCCGCGGCTTCGCTCTCGCCCGCCGCCTCACGCGGAAACCCCCCGGTGAGAATCCCCACGTCAGCTGTCGTACCGCCGACATCGACGACGGCGCAGTCCCCGAGGCCGGAGAGAAGAGCCGCGCCCCGCATCGAGTTGGTGGGACCCGAAGCGAACGTCGCGACGGGAAACGTACGTGCGAAGTCGACATCCATCAGCGTTCCGTCGTTCTGCGACAGGAAGAACGGCGCGGTGATGGACACCTCGGCGAGCGCCTTCCCGAACGACTCGACGATGACGGTCGCCAGGTCCCGCAGCGCCGCGTTGATGATCGTGGCGTTCTCGCGGGCGAGCAGCCCGACCCGGCCGAGATCGTGCGAGAGCGAGAAGTGCACGCCCCCGCCGAGCTCGGCCCGCAGTATCTCGGCGGCGCGCCGCTCGTCCGCCTCCGCGACCGGCGAGAACACCGACGACACGGCGACCGAGGTGAGCCCGCGCGCGGCGATGTCGGCGGCCACCCGCTTCAGCTCGTCCGGATCGAGCGGTGACAGCGGCCGCCCGTCGAACTCCCGCCCGCCGTGGCAGAGATAGCCGTGCCCGCCGACAGCGGCCCGCTGCCGTGCGGGCCAGTCCGTCATGGGTGGCAGGGCGGCCGTGGCGGGAAGGCCGAGGCGTACGGCCGCGACGGGAGTGAGCCGGGCGCCCTCGACGAGCGCGTTCAGGAAGTGGGTGGTGCCGATCATCACCGCGGTGACGGACTCGACGGGCGGGCCGAGTACCCGGATCGCGTCGGTGACACCAGAGGTGATGTCGTCGGTGGTCGGTGACTTGGCGGCCGCGAGCACGCGGTCGTCGTGGCCCAGGAGGGCCGCGTCGGTGTTGGTCCCACCGACATCGATGCCGATACGCATGGTGGTGGAGTCCTTTGTACGGGGGCGAGTGACGCGTAGTACGGACGGGACGCACGCCGTGATCAGACAGGCGCCGGGACGGCTCGTTCTGACGTCGGGACGGCCCCTTTCGGATGGCGCCCATCGACCGCCTGACGGCGGCATCGACCTTCAGACGGCGACGGCGGCATTCCGGAGCCCTGGACGTCTCCGTCCTTGGGACAGTTGAATGTTGAGAGCTGCGCTACCCCACCACTGGTAGTCGCCGCTCAGCTGTCCGACCAGCCGATCGACCGGCCATGTTCGCGGCTACTTCTTCAGCCGCGGCTTCTCCGGGGCCATCGACCGCCCCGCCACCACCGCCGTCACCCGCGCGTGAATCTCCTCCGCGGAGAGATAGGCATTCGTCTTCTCGAAGTCGGCGAGAGTGGCGGGCCGTTGGGACTGGAACCCGGTCCGTACGTAGTCGTCGCCCGCCACCGCGTGGAGCCCCCAGTTCGCGGCGGTACGGAAACGTGCGGTGAGGGTGCGCAGCGCCCCCAAGTGGTATCCACGCGCCACCAGTTGGGCGGGTAGCCCCGTCAGCTGTACGCCCAGCGGCTTCGATACGGCCTGGATGCCGCCGAGGTCGACGACCAGGCCCATGTCCTTGTGCCGGTAGTCGGTCAGCGGCGCGCCCCGCAGCGCGGCGGTGACGTTCTTCGCGGCGGCCCAGCCCTGCCGCATGGCGTGCTGGGCGGTCGGCGGGCAGATCGCGTCGCCGCCCTTGACGACGTCCGGCACGGCAGCCGCGTCGCCGAGCGCGAACACACCGTCCAGACCCGGCACCGTCAAGTCAGGGCGCACGACGAGGCGGCCTCGGTTGGTCTCGGCGCCCAAGGTCGCGATGAGCGGGCTCGGCGCCACACCGGCCGTCCAGATCAGCGTCCGGCACGGCAGTACGCGCCCGTCGGTGAGCGTGACGGTCGCCTCGGTCGCCTCGGCCACCGAGACCCCGAGCGACACATGGACCCCACGCCGCTCCATGATGGCGAGGGCCTTCTCCCCGAGCCGGTCGCCGAGCTCGGGCATCAACTTCGGTGCGATATCGACCAGATGCCACTTGATCTGCGACGGATCGAGCCCCGGATACCGCTCCACGGCGGCACTGGTGAGTCGCTGCAGATACGCGGCTGTCTCAGTCCCCGCATACCCCCCACCGACGACCACGAACTGCAGCCGCGACTCCCGCTCCACCGGGTCGGAACTCGCCGCCGCCAGGTCGAGCTGCGAGATCACGTGGTCACGGATCCAGGCGGCCTCGGCCAGGGTCTTCACGCCCACGGCGTACTTGTCGACTCCGGGGATGTCGAACTGCCGGGTCACACTGCCCGGCGTCAGCACGAGATAGTCGTAGCGCTCCACGACCTCCTCGCCATTGATCTTCCGTACGATCACGGCCTTCGCGTGCGGGTCCACACCGACCGCCCCGCCCGGGATGATCGCCGTGCGGCGCAGCATCCGGCGCAGTGGCACCGCGACCGACTGCGGGGTGAGTACGCCCGACGCGACATGCGGGAGCAGCGGCAGATAGAGCTGATGGTCCTGCGGACTGATGAGCCGCAGCTCGGCGTCGTGCGCCCCGAGCGACCGCTCCAGCTTGTGCGCGCACTCCATACCGGCGAATCCGCCGCCGACGATCAGGATCCGGGGAGGTTGCATACGAGATCTCTCCAGGGTTGGGCTCACCTGCGTGGACATACGGGTCTCCTCGGAGAGGGGTCCGGTTCATCCTCCGACGAGGGATGCCATGGCGCACGTCGGATGCGCCGGGCGGGGCCATGGAGCACCTCCAAACTCTCGGATCAGCCGTGTGCCCCGCTGAGCGCGGGATAGTCCCCTGGGCCATGAGCAAATGAGTCGTGTTGCCGGTCCCTATGTTGCGTGAAAGGCTGACAACAGGTATTGGAATGTCCGGATCGGAGGATTCCGATGCGCCTTGGACCATTGACGGGCCTGGTGGCCGTTGTTCTGATTGCCGTCGCTTTCGTTATGGGTGGCGATACGCCGGATGTCGGAGATTCCGGGGTGCAGATCAAGCAGTTCTTCCAGGAGCACGACACGCAGCAGGCGGTTTCCATGTACCTGCTGGTCCTGGCCGGAGTCTTTCTGGTTTTCTTCGCCGGTAGTCTCCGGCACCACCTCGCGGAGTCCGACCGGCACGGCTGGCTGCCCCAAGTCGCTTTTGCCGGAGGGATATTGTCGGCCGGGGGTTTCTGGGTCGCAGCGGGCGTGACACTCGCGCTGATCGACGCAAGCGACGAACGGAAAGTCGGCGGTTCGGCCCTCCAGGCCATGAACGCCATCGGCAACGACTTCTTCATTCCGTTCGTCGGCGGAATCGGCATCATGGTGCTCGCCGCCGGCCTGGGTACAGCGCGCAGCGGAACCCCCTTGCCGCGCTGGCTGGGCTGGGCCGGAATCGTGCTCGGCGTGCTGGTGTTCATCCCCTGGGTCGGCTTCTTCGCCTTCCTCGTGTCGGGGCTGTGGATCATCGTCGCCAGCGTGCTGCTCGCCCGGCGGCCGAATGCCCCGGACGCATCACCGGCCCCGCCCATCTCGGCTATGGGCTAGATGCGGTTTCCGGGTCATGGGCGATACCGCAACGGATGGTCCGCCGGGACCTCGACGACGGCGATCCTGACACCGTCCGGATCCGCGATCCACATCTCGATCAGTCCCCAGGGCTCCTTCACCGGTTCCCGCACCACCTCCACGCCCCGCTCCACGACCTCATCGTGCGCCGCCCGCACGTCCGCCACCTGCAGCCACAGTTGAAGGCCCGGCGCGGGCGGGGTCTCGGAGCGGCCGGAGACCTCAAGGAAGCCGCCGCCGAGGAAGTAGACCGTGCCCCGCTCGGGGCCCGTACCGAACTCGCGGTAGACGGCGAGGCCGAGTGCCTCGCCGTAGAAGGTCCGTGAGCGCTCGGGGTCGGTGGGGCGGAGAAGGGTCCTGCTACTGAGTACATGCACCATGCGGCCGCACTTTAGTGGCGGGTTACGCTCGGCGGTGCCTCGCCCACGCCGCGCCGGACGGCGACGGGCCGGAGAGATCGGAGAACCCGCCCATGGACACCGCACCGCGCCCCAGCACGAGCGACCTCACCTTCCGTGATGCCACCGACGCGGACGTCGACGCGCTCGTCGAACTCATAGAGTCGGCGTACCGCGGTGACTCGAGCCGCGGCGGCTGGACCACGGAGGCGGACATCCTTCAGGGGCAGCGGACCGACCCGCAGGGTGTCGTCGACGTCATCAAGTCGGCCACGAGCCGACTGCTCACGGTCGAGCGCAGCGGCGAGATCGTGGCCTGCTGCCAGCTCGAACACCGCGGCGAGCACGCCTACTTCGGGATGTTCGCGGTGAGCCCGGCGCTCCAGGGCGCGGGCCTCGGCAAGGTGATCATCGCCGAGGCCGAGCGGACCGCCCGCGAGGCGTGGGGTGTGACGGAGATGCACATGACCGTGATCTCCGTACGCGAAGACCTCATCGCCTGGTACGAGCGGCGCGGCTACCGCCGTACGGGAAAGATGACCCCCTTCCCGTACGGCGACGAGCGGTTCGGCATCCCGCAGAGGGACGACCTTCAGTTCGAGCTCCTGGTCAAGCCCCTCGCCTGAGAGCCGGGCGAGGGGGCGCGTCCTACGCCGTGAAGCGGCCCGTCCGCTTGATCTCCGGGTAGTCCGTGGTCGCGCCGTCGAGCTGCAGCGCCCGCACGAGCCGCAGATCGTCCTGCGTGTTCACGACCCAGCCGATGATCCGCAGGTCGGCCTTCCTGGCCCGCTCGACGATCTCCAGGGTCAGGCGCCTGATGTTCAGTACGAGAGTGGTGGCGCCGACCGCCGTGGCGCGCTCCACGACGTCGGTGCCGAAGCGGCTCGCGACGAGCGCGGTGCGTACCCCGGGGACCAGGCGGGCGATCTCGGCGATCGCCTCGTCGTGGAAGGAGATCACCTCGACGCGGCCGACCAGGTCGCGCCGGTGTATGACCTCGGCGAGGGCACGCGCGGCGGCCACGTCCTTGATCTCGGCCTGGAGCGGCGCCTGCACGGCGTCCAGGACCTCTTCGAAGACGGGGATGCGCTCGCCGCGGCCCGCGTCGAGTTCCCGCAGCTCGGCCAGGGTCTTCTCGGCGATCGGCCCCTTGCCGTCGGTCGTACGCGTCACGTCGGGGTCGTGCATGACGACGAGGGCGCCGTCCTTGCTCAGATGCAGATCCAGTTCGATGAGGTCGAGGCCCGCGGTTTGCGCGGCGATGAAGGACCGAAGGGTGTTCTCGGGTTCGACACCCATGACCCCGCGGTGACCGATGGTGAGGAAGTTCAAGGTTCACTCGCTTCCGTCGAGGCGGCTCGGCGGCCACGCGGCGATGACGGTAGGGCCACGCGGCAATGTCGCAGCCTAACGGCCCGCCTCCGCGAAGGAACCGCCCGTACGGGGGTGCCCCGAAGAATCGGAGTCGTCCGCTCTGGTTCCCAGGATCCCGAGAAGCAGCCCGGTGATGACGGCGGCGACAAGGACGGCGCGGGTGCTCACAGGTGCACTGCTCCAGATGGCGGGGTCGGCTGGCCCCGCCCGTCCTACCGCTCGGAGGCCCACTGCCGCGAGCCACGTCACCCGTGGGTGGGCGAGTCCTTCGGAGGTTGACCGGGGAGAGCCGAGGGCCCGGCCGGATCCCCGGCCTCGGCCAGATCGGCCAGATCGGTCAGCATCGCCTCCGCCAGCTCCATCTCCGCCTCCAGACGCCGCACGCTCCACCGCAGCGCGATCTGCGGATGCGCCCACGTCTCGACCCCGTCCGCGCGGGCCAGCGCGTCACGTACGTCCGTCAGCTCGCCCCGCGTCCGCGCGATGTGCTCCGTAACCATGGCCCGCAGGTGATCCGGCGCCGCGAGGTGCCCGAGCCAGACCCGCAGGAGCAGCGGGTGCTTCAGGACCGGCGGTCCCGCGTCATCGGCGCTCCCTGCCCAGCCGGCGAGTGCGGTCCTGCCCTCGCCGGTGATGGCGTACGAACGCTTCGCGCGGGGCTCGTCGGGTTCCGAGCGCCGCGACGTGACGTAGCCGAGCGCTTCGAGGCGGCGCAGTTCGGCGTAGATCTGGCTGATGGCGGGTGACCAGTAGAAGAAGCGGAGCGAGGCGTCCGCCCACTTCTTCAGCTCGTACCCGGTCCGCTCCCCGGGGAAGGAGAGCAGGCCGAGGACGGCCCACGCGGTCGGCGGCAGATCGTCGGGCCGCCGGGACCGGGAAGAGCTTCCGGAGCGCTGGGGCGAGGTGGGGCGACGGGCTGGCATGTGGCTGATTGAAGTGAACCTCGTGGTCCCGGCGCAAGATCCGTGCGGTGCTCAGGGCGCTCGGGGGTATACGGGGTTCATGAGTGATCTACCCGAGCCGCGCGTCCGCCGACTGCTCAGTGCCACCGACCGGTTGGCGTTCCACCGTGTGGCCGCACGCTCCTGGCCTGCGGCGGAGCCCGTGCTTCCACGGCTGAGCCGGGCCGCCGACCACGGGCTGCTCTGGTACGGCATCGCCGCGGGCATGTGGGCGTTCGGTGGCGTACGCGGCAGGCGGGCGGCGGTGCGCGGCATCACGTCCCTTGCGCTCGCGTCGGCCACGGTCAACACCCTGGGCAAGGGCGCGGTCCGCCGCTCCCGCCCTGTGCTCGATGCCGTGCCGGTGATACGGCACCTCGCCCGGCAGCCGGTCACCAGCTCCTTCCCCTCCGGGCACTCGGCATCGGCGGCGGCCTTCGCCACGGGTGTCGCGCTGGAGTCGCGGGGTCTGGGCGCGGTTGTAGCCCCGGTCGCGGCGTCGGTGGCCTTCTCCCGCGTCTACACCGGAGTGCACTACCCCAGCGATGTCCTGGTCGGGGCGGCTCTCGGCGTGGGCGCCGCCTACGCGGTGCGCGGCATGGTGCCCTCGCGCGCCCAACTGCCACCGCCGGCCCGGCCCCGGACGGATGCCCCCGTGCTGCCGGACGGCGAGGGTCTCGTCGTCGTGGTGAATCCTTCCTCCGGGGCCCAGCCGCAACTCCTCGATCCGGTACGGCAGTTGAAGACCGCCCTGCCACGTGCCGAAGTGGTGCTCTACGAGGACGACGCGGGGCCGCTGCCCAAGGTGCTCGAGGAGGCGGCCAGGGACGCCGCACGGCGCGGCGGAGTCCTCGGCGTGTGCGGGGGCGACGGCACGGTGAACGCGGCCGTGCCCCAGGCCCTGCGGTTCGATGTGCCGCTGATGGTGCTGCCCGGCGGAACGTTCAACCACTTCGCCGCCGACCTCGGCGTCGACACGGTCGCCGACGCCTGCGTGGCCCTCGCCGAGGGCAGCGCGGTCCGTGCCGACGTCGGCCGGATCAGGCCGCTGACCGGGAGCGGCCCTGACGGCGGGACATTCTCCGAGCCGGTGTACTTCCTGAACACGTTCAGCCTCGGCGCCTACCCCGAACTCGTACGCATCAGGGAAGAGTGGTCCCCGAAGATCGGCGGACCGCCCGCCGCCCTGCTCGGCGCCACCCGGATCCTGCGCACGGGACGCCCGTTGCGCGCGGTGGTGAACGGCAGGCTCCGTTCGATGTGGCTGCTCTTCGCGGGCAACGGGGCGTACCGCAGCGCGGGCATCGCCCCGGTGCGCAGGCACGACCTGGCCGACGGTCTTCTCGACGTCCGTATCGCGCACGCCGGGAGCTTCGCGCGCAGCCGCCTGCTGGTCGCCGCGCTGGCCGGTCAGCTGGCCAAGACCCGTGTGTACGCGTCCGCCAAGGCCCAGCGTCTGGTCATCTCCGGCCTGCCGGACGACACACAGATGGCGTACGACGGCGAAATCGCCCCCGCGCCTCCCGCCTTCCTCCTCGACAAGCTCCCCGAAGCGCTCACCGTGTACCGGCCGAGCGCGCACTGACGACGGCGCGAGCGGCATCGGCATCGGCATCGCGAGGGTCACGAGCATTACGCCAAGCGGAGCATTCGGAGTGCGCGCCGGGCCCGTCGACAGTGTGCTGGCGGGCATGGGCTACGACATAGACAGCCCGCGTGAAGCGGGCACCACACGACGTGACGTACTGAGCGTCGCCGCGGTCCTCATGGCCGGCGGCGCCTTCACCGTGGCGGGACCGGCGCCGCACGCCGCCGCGGAATCCGACACCGAATCCGGCACCGAAGCCGCCGCGGAAGCGGACGGCGGCTGCGGTGTCGGCTACGACGAGGAGTTCGAGCGGGAACTCGCCGAGGCGGACGAGGCGATCCCGGAGACCCGCGCCCTCGCCCCGCAAGGACCTCCCGGCAGGTTCGCCCTGCCGCTGCGCAGGCGCTTCCGCGTCACCGCGCGCTACGGAGTGCGCGGCAACTGGATCGCCGGGCACCACACAGGCATCGACCTCGCCGTCCCCCAGGGCACCCCGGTGCACGCGGTCGGCGGTGGCACGGTGGTCCTGGCCCGCTGGTCGGGGGCGTACGGCAAGGCGGTGACGGTGCGGCTGCGTGACGGTCACTACGCCGTGTACGCGCACCTCTCCCGCATCGCGGTACGCCAAGGGGCCCGCATCGGCACCGGCGACCGGGTCGGCAGCAGCGGAGCCACCGGGCGCGCCACCGGACCCCACCTGCATCTGGAGATCCGGGCCCGGCGCGGCTACGGATCGGACATCAATCCCGTCGCCTATCTGGCCAGGAGAGGGGCCAGACTCCTGTAATGCCGTCGCACATCGAGGACTACGCGCTGATCGGGGACCTGCTGACCGCAGCCCTCGTGGGCAGGGACGGCGGTCTGGACTGGCTGTGCCTGCCCCGCTTCGACTCGGCGGCGTGCTTCGCCGCGCTTCTCGGTGACAAGGACAACGGCCGCTGGCGCATCGCCCCGGCAGCGGCCGACGACGGACAGCCGTGCACCCGCCGCCGGTACCGGGGCGACACCCTCGTCCTGGAGACGGAGTGGGAGACAGAGACCGGCTGGGTCCAGGTCACCGACTTCATGCCGCGCCGTGACGGCGCCCCGTGCGTCGTACGGATCGTCGAAGGGCTCTCCGGCTGCGTCGACATGCGGATGGATCTGCGGCTGCGCTTCGACTACGGGAACGTCGTGCCCTGGGTGCACCGGGTGGAGGGCCAGTTCGCCGCGACCGCGGGGCCCGATTCCGTCTGGCTGCGGACCCCGGTGCGGCTCACCGGCCGCCACGGCACGCACACCGCCGACTTCCGGGTCACGGACGGCGAACAGATCCCGTTCGTGCTGACCTGGCATCCCTCTCATCTGCCGGCTCCCGAAGCCACGGACGCCTTCGACGCGCTGCGCCGCACCGAGGCGTACTGGGCCGACTGGCTGGGCACCTGCTCGTACGAGGGCTCCTACCGCGAAGCCGTCGTGCGCTCCCTCATCACGCTCAAGGCCCTCACCTACGAGCCGACCGGCGGCATCGTCGCCGCCCCCACCACCTCGCTCCCCGAGCGGATCGGCGGCGAGCGCAACTGGGACTACCGTTACTGCTGGCTGCGCGACGCCGGAATGACCCTGGAGGCGCTGCTCCGCAGTGGCTTCACCGCCGAGGCCGACGCCTGGCGCGGCTGGCTGGAGCGGGCCGTGGCGGGGCGGCCGCAGGACATCCAGATCATGTACGGGATCGCGGGGGAGCGGCGGCTGCCGGAGTGGGCGGCCGACTGGCTCGCCGGATACGAGGACTCGCGGCCGGTCCGCATCGGGAACGCGGCGGTCGCTCAGCAACAGCTGGACGTACCGGGCGAGTTGATGGACGCCCTGTATCTGACCCTGCGCAGCGGACTGCGCCCCGAGCGGCATCTCGTCTCCCTGCGGCGCATGGTGCTCGACCACCTGGAGAAGACCTGGTCGGCACCGGACCAGAGCCTGTGGGAGATGCGGGGCGCACCGCGGCAGTACGTGCACTCGAAGGTGATGTGCTGGGTCGCCTTCGACCGCGCGGTGCGGATGGCGGAGGAGCATGGGGACCCCGGGCCCGTGGAGCAGTGGCGGGAGATCCGGGACCGTATCCACCGCGAGGTCTGCGACCAGGGCTTCGACCAGGCCCGCGGCACCTTCACCCAGTCCTACGGCTCACCGGAGCTCGACGCCTCGCTCCTGCTCATCCCGCGGACCGGGTTCCTGCCGCCCGACGACCCGCGCGTGATCGGCACGGTCGAAGCCGTCCAGCGCGAACTGGTCGTCGACGGCCTGGTGTTGCGCTACCCCGTAGGAGGGGACGGCTCACCGGACGGACTCGCCGGGGGTGAAGGCGCCTTTCTGGCCTGCTCGTTCTGGCTCGCCGACGCGTTGCGCCTGATCGGCCGTGAGGAGGAGGCCCGCGCACTCTTCGAGCGGCTCCTCGCCCTGCGCAACGACGTGGGGCTGCTCGCCGAGGAGTACGACCTACGGTCGGGCCGCCAACTGGGCAACTTTCCCCAGGCGTTCACGCATGTTCCGCTGATTCGCGCGGCGTACGAGCTGGACAGCCACGCGGTGCATGTCACGCGGCGTGGGGCGACGGGACCGTAGGGCGCTCCTCCCCGGCAGATGGATGCGGCCTTGGTCTATACCAGCCACCCCTGTCCCCGTATTCTCACCTGTGCCCAGCAGCGCACCATCCTCGTCGCCCCCAGGAGGATCACGGTGAAAGTTCGCACCAGAAGCTCGGCGATCATCGCCACCATCAGCCTCGTCGCTTGCCTCGCCCTGACCACCGCGTCAGCCGAAGAGCCAGCCGCCCCACCCCGAGCGGCGAAGGTCGCGCTCACGAAGGTGGCCACGGCCAAGAATCCCACCGCCGGTGCCGCCGGGCCCGGAGGTACGGTCTGGATAGCCGAACGCGCGGGCACCGTAAGGGTGTTGGACGCCAAGGGCCTCGGCGAGCCCGTCCTCGACATATCCGCCGAGACCACCACCGACGGCGAACGCGGTCTCCTCGGCGTCGCGTTCGACAAGAAGTTCGCGCACTTCTACATCTCGTTCACGAACCTCGAAGGCACAAGCACCGTCGACGAGTTCGCCGTACGGCACGGCAAGATCAGGCCGGACACCCGGCGCACCGTCCTCACCCAGACGCAGCCCTACGCGAACCACAACGGCGGCGACATCAAGTTCGGCCCCGACGGCTACCTCTACATCGCGTTCGGCGACGGCGGCTCGGGCGGCGACCCGCACGGCAACGGACAGAACCTCGACACGCTGCTCGGCAAGCTGCTGCGGATCGACCCGAGGGGTGCCGAGCCGTACGCGATCCCGAAGGACAACCCCTTCGTCGGCGACCCGAAGGCGAAGGACGAGATCTGGTCGTACGGGCTGCGCAATCCGTGGCGGTTCTCCTTCGACGCGCGCACGGGCGACCTGCTGATCGGTGACGTCGGGCAGAGCGCCTGGGAGGAGATCGACTGGGCTCCGGCGAGCAGCGAGGGCGGCGAGAACTACGGCTGGTCCCAGATGGAGGGCAATCATCCCTTCCGGGACGGCACGGAGCCCGCGAACCACGTGCGGCCGGTCCACGAGTACGACCGCACCGGGCTCGGCTGCTCGGTGACCGGCGGATACGTCTACCGCGGCAAGGCGATCCCGGACCTCAGGGGCCAGTACGTGTTCAGCGACTACTGCGACGGCACCGTCCGTGCGCTGCAGATGGAGGACGGCAAGGTGACCGGCACGAGCGACCTCGGAGTCAACGGCGGCGAGGTCATCTCGTTCGTCCAGGGCGGCAAGGGTGAGCTGTACGTGCTCGACATAGGCGGCAGCGTCTCCCGCATCGACCCGGCGTGACCTTCAGGACGCGGAGGAGCCCGTGAGGGGCTGAGAAGAGCCCGTGCGGAAGCCCTTGTTTCTTCACCATGTGACGACTAGTCATATGACTGATTGAAACAAGGGCTATGCCGCAACGGCTCAACTCCCTGGAGGCAGCGTGAAGTTCTCCGTCATCTTCGAGGCGCAGCTCGCCGACCCCACCGTCGAGCGGGAGCACCAGCTCTTCCGCGACAGCGTCGAACAGGCCGTGCTCGCCGAGGAGATGGGGTTCGACCGGATCTGGGCGGTCGAGCACCACTCCCTCAAGTGGTACGCGCACATGAGCGCCCCGGAGATCTTCCTGACCTGGGTCGCCGCGCGCACAAGCACCATCCGGATCGGGCACGGCGTCGTCTGTATGCCGTTCAACTTCAACCATCCGGCGCGGGTCGCCGAGCGCGCCGCCACGCTCGATCTCCTCTCCGGCGGGCGGCTCGACCTGGGCGCGGGGCGCGGTGGCACGGAGCAGGAGACCTCGCTCTGCGGCGTCGACAGGGACCGTACGACGCAGGAGGTCGAGGAGGCGCTGCGGATCATCGGGAAGGCCTGGCAGGAGGAGGAGTTGGAGCATCACGGGCCGCTTCTCGACATCGGCCCCCACCCGATCCTGCCGCGCCCGAAGCAGACCCCGCACCCGCCGCTCTTCCTCGCGTGCAGCAGGACCGAGACCCTGACGCAGGCCGCCGAACTGGGCGTCGGCGCCCTGGTGATGGGCTTCGCAGGACCCGATTCGATCGCGGAGATGCGCCGGTCGTACGACGCCGCCATCGCGGCCCGCGGCGAAGCACGCCTCGTGTCCGGCGTCGTCAACGACCACTTCTCCGTGCTCTGTCCGACGATTGTCCTCGACGACCGGGACACCGCTCAGCGCGTCGGCATCCGCGGGCAGCGGTTCTTCGCGCAGTCCATCGGGCACTGGTACGGGGGTGCGGGCATCCCCGACGAGGCCGTCGTCGAAGGCGCGGACGAGGCGGCCGCGATGCGCGAGGCCGCCGAGCAGGTCGTCGCGCGGCTGCACGAGCAGAGCATTCCGGTACGGCCCACCTCCACGGCCACCTTCAACGCCGACCACGCCTATGGAACCGCCGACGACGCCATCGCGTACGTGGAGCGGCTCAGGGACGCGGGCGCCGACGAGATCATGTGCCTCATCCAGATGGGCACGGTCCCGCAGGAGGCCTGCCTGGAGACCCTGCGGCAGTGGGGCGAGAAGGTCATCCCGTACTTCCGCTCCCAGGAGTCCCAGGAGTCCCGGGGGTCTCATGGGTCCCAGGAGCAGGTGGTGTGAGCGTGGCCGCGGAGACCGATCGCCTCGCCCCCGCCGCCCGGCCCCTCGTCGACGCGCTGAGTGCCGCCTTCCCCGACGTCGGCGGCGCCGTCACCGACGCGGCCGAGGCCCGCCGCATCCTCGCCGCCGCTCCCGCCACGGGCAAGGCCGCGCCGCCCGTGGGTGACGTGGAGGACCGGACCGTCCCGGGGCCGCCCGGAGCTCCCGACCTGCCCGTACGCGTCTACACCCCGGAGCGGGCGGGCGGCCCCCGGCCCACCGTCGTCTTCTTCCACGGCGGCGGCTACACCCTCTGCGGCCTCGACACCCACGACGCCACCGCCCGCACCCTCTGCGCCGAGTCCGGTGCCGTCCTGGTCTCCGTCGCCTACCGCCTCGCCCCCGAACACCGCTTCCCGGCAGCCGCCGACGACGCGTACGCGGCGCTGTGCTGGGCGGCGGCCGAAGCGCGTGCGGGGGCGCTCGGCGGTGATCCCGGCGCGGTCGTGACGGCGGGGGACAGTAGCGGGGGCGGGCTCGCCGCGGTCGCCGCCCTGATGGCACGGGACCGTCGGGGCCCGGCCGTGGCGTCGCAGGTGCTGATCTATCCGCTGCTCGACGCCGGGCAGCGGAGCGACTCGTATACGGCGAACGCGACGGGCTACTTCCTGACGGCCGCGCATCTGCGCTGGTTCTGGGAGCAGTACCTCGGACCGGACGGCGACGGCACGCACCCCTACGCCTCGCCCCTGCGCGCCGATCTCGCCGGGCTGCCGCCCGCGCACATCGTCACGGCGGGCTGTGATCCGCTGTGCGACGAGGGAAGCGCGTACGCGTCAAGGCTGCGCATTGCGGGGGTGCCGGTGACGCGGGGGCACTATCCAGAGATGTTCCACGGCTTCCTGGGCTTCCCGCGGCTCCTGGAGGATGCGCGGGCAGCGGTGGCTTATGTGGCAGAAGCGGTCGCATCAACGGGATGCGGCAGGAAAAACAGCGGTGATGTTGGGGGTGGCGCAGGATAATTTCCCGCGACTCCTCTTGTGGTGGAGAACCTCGCACGCATACGGTGTCCTTACGCGTGTTTCTCCCGTGGAGGTTGACAAGTGACGGAAATTCTTGTGCAGAGGGTTACGGAGGAGGCGGTTCCTCCCGCGAGTGGGGGTGCCCCCATCGCAAGGGTCGTGGAGCACCCGGCTTGGCCGATGCTCAAGGACGCCGTGGAAGAGATCCGTCCGTGGCAGTCGGCTGACGGCTCGATCGACTTCGACGCGGAGGGTGCCCCGGCGAAGTCCGTGGCCGAACTCGCCGTCGACCATGCGATATCCGCGATCGACGAGATCGCCCCACTCCTGCCGCACGACGCCGCGTACCACCAGGCGCTCGTCGCGGACCTGCGGCGCTGGGCGGACGACGGCTTCCTGGTGCCGGACTTCCTCGACTCGCTGCTCGCCTTCCAGCCCGCGGCGCACCGCGAGGACGGCCTGCAGCACCTCGTGGTCTTCCCCATGTACACGCAGAACGGCAACCCCGACCGCAACTTCGAAGCGGTCGTCCTGCGCATGGTCTGGCCCGAGTGGCTGGCCGATCTCGAGCGCACGCGCTACGACAACCCGCTGTTCTGCGGCATCACCTTCGAGGACTTCACCGCCGGGTACGACACGAACTCGGCCGTGCTCTTCCCGGAGACCATCGCCGTGCGCAAGGCCCCCGAGCGCTTCAGCTGGGGCGGCATCTTCTGTGACCGCGAGGCCGCCCGCTTCCGCCGTGTCACCGAGGCGTCCGTCGACATCCTCGGCCTCGAACTCCCCGACGACATCCGCGAGATGATCGGCGACCAGGACCGCTGCCAGCAGGCGTTCGTCCTGTGGGACATGGTGCACGACCGCACCCACAGCCACGGGGACCTGCCCTTCGACCCCTTCATGATCAAGCAGCGGCAGCCGTTCTGGATGTACGGCCTTGAGGAGCTGCGCTGCGACCTCACCGCCTTCAAGGAGGCCGTGAAGCTGGAGGCCGAGGGCGTCCCGCAGGCGCGTGACGTGCAGTACGCGGTGCTCTTCGACCGGATGTTCCGCTTCCCGGTCACGGGCGACCGCGTCAAGAACTACGATGGTCTCGGCGGCCAGTTGCTCTTCGCGTACCTCCACAAGCACGACGTCGTCCGCTGGACCGACAACAAGCTCAAGATCGACTGGGAGCGCGCGCCGAAGGTGACCAACCAGCTGTGCTCCGAGATCGAGGAGCTCTACCGCGCGGGCATCGACCGCCCCAAGCTGGTGCACTGGTTCGCCGCGTACGACCTGGTGTCCCAGTATCTCGCCCCGCACCCCGGATCACGCTGGGCCAAGGGCCCGGACGCCCTGGACGTGCAGCTTCCGCCCCGTAAACTTGTGGACGACGTGCTTCCTGACGAGTTTCCGCTCAGCATGTTCTATGAGGCGCTGTCCAAGAAGCTCAAGCATGTGATCGCCTCAACCAAGGGGATCACCGCGACGAGCGCCGAGCAGGTCGCCGCGTGAGCGCCCACAGCAAGGAGGCGAGGACGATGTCCGCACTCGATGGAGCCGTGGTCGCGGTCGCGGGGGCAGGCGGTCCCGCGGGCCGTGCCACGCTGCTGCGACTCGCGGAGGCCGGTGCCACGGTCGTGGGATCCGACGCCGACGCGGCGCGCCTCGCGGAGGCCGTGGACGCCGCGCGGTACGCGCACGGCGGAGCCACCGTCATAGGCGACACAGTCGACCTCCTGGACCTGGACGCGACCCGGGAGTGGGCCACCCGCACGGAGAAGGAGTTCGGGCGGATCGACGGCCTGGTCCACCTCGTCGGCGGCTGGCGCGGCAGTGCCACCTTCGCCGAGACCGACCTCGCCGACTGGGACCTCCTCGAAAAGCTCCTGATCCGCACGGTGCAGCACACCTCGCTCGCCTTCCAGGACGGCCTGCAGCGCAGCGACCGCGGCCGCTACCTCCTGATCAGCGCGGCCGGCGCCTCCAAGCCGACGGCGGGCAACGCGGCGTACTCCGCGGCGAAGGCCGCGGCCGAGGCCTGGACCCTCGCCCTCGGCGACGCCTTCCGCAAGGCGGGGGGTGAGCAGGGCCTGACAACGGCGGCTGCCATCCTGGTGGTCAAGGCGCTGGTGCACGACGCGATGCGCGCGGAGCGGCCCAACGCGAAGTTCGCGGGCTTCACGGACGTCACGGAGCTGGCCGAGGCCATCGCCGGGGTCTGGGAGCGGCCCGCCGGGGAAGTGAACGGAAACCGCCTGTGGCTGACCGAGAAGCCGTGACCGCTCGCGACACACGCGACAGAGAGCCCGTGAACCCTCCGAAGACCGACGCCCGGCGCCACCACGACCCGGACGTACGGGGGTTCGCGAGCGACAACTACGCGGGCGCCCACCCGGAGGTCCTCGCCGCCCTCGCCCTTGCCAACGGCGGTCACCAGATCGCGTACGGCGAGGACGACTACACGGCCAGCCTCCAGCAGGTCATCCGCGGCCACTTCGGGCCCACGGCCGAGGCGTTCCCGGTCTTCAACGGCACGGGCGCCAACGTCGTCGCGCTCCAGGCGATCACAGACCGCTGGGGCGCGGTGATCTGCGCCGAGTCCGCGCACATCAACGTGGACGAGGGCGGCGCCCCCGAGCGCATGGGCGGCCTGAAGCTGCTCACGGTGCCCACGCCCGACGGCAAGCTCACCCCCGAGCTGATCGACAAGCAGGCGTTCGGCTGGGACGACGAGCACCGGGCGATGCCGCAGGTCGTCTCGATCGCGCAGAACACCGAACTCGGCACGCTCTACACGCCCGACGAGATCCGCGCCATCTGCGAGCACGCGCACGGCCTCGGCATGAAGGTGCACCTCGACGGATCGCGCATATCCAACGCCGCCGCGTCCCTCGACGTCCCGATGCGGACGTTCACGAACGCGGTCGGCGTGGACATCCTGTCCCTGGGCGGCACGAAGAACGGCGCGCTCTTCGGCGAGGCGGTCGTCGTCCTCAACCAGGACGCCGTCAGCCACATGAAGCACCTGCGCAAGTTGTCCATGCAGCTCGCCTCCAAGATGCGTTTCGTGTCGGTTCAGTTGGAGGCCCTGCTCGCCAAGGACCTGTGGCTGCGCAACGCGCGGCACGCCAATGAGATGGCGCAGCGCCTCGCCGAGGGCGTGCGGGCCGTCCACGGCGTGGAGATCCTCCACCCGGTGCAGGCCAACGCGGTCTTCGCGCGGCTGCCGCACGACGTGAGCGAGCGGCTGCAGAAGCAGTACCGCTTCTACTTCTGGGACGAGGCGGCGGGCGACGTCCGCTGGATGTGCGCGTTCGACACGCGCGAGGAGGACGTCGACGGGTTCGTGGCGGCCCTCAAGGAAGAAATGGCGCGCTAGAAGGCCCCTTCCAGACTATGCATAGATATGCGATCGACCGTAAAAGCATTGACTAGCGGTCGGTCGCATTTCTATGCTCCCGTGTCATGCAGCTGATCCAGGAAACCCCTGACCTGTCCGCCTACTTGGCTGCGGACGACGTCATCGATCATCACCATCCGCTCGTACGCGAGACGGCCGCGCGCCTCGCCGGGCAGGCCGCCGATTCATATGCATACGCTCGCGCGGCCTACGTGTTCGTACGGGACGCCATTCCGCACTCCGCCGACAGCGGTGACCCGCGGGTGACGTGGCGCGCCTCCGACGTCCTGGAGAAGGGCACGGGCATCTGTCACGCCAAGGCCCACGCGCTGGCCGCGCTGCTGCGTGCCGAGGACATCCCCGCCGCGCTCTGCTATCAGCGGCTGACCCACGACGCGGGCACGGGTCATGCCCTGCACGGTCTCGTCGCCGTCCGGTTCCACGGCGCCTGGCACCGGCAGGACGTCCGGGGGAACAAGGAGGGAGTCGACGCCCAGTTCTCCCTCAGCGGTGAACGGCTCGCCTTCGCGGTGGATGTCGAGTCCAGTGAGGTGGACTATCCGGTACTCTGTGCTGTACCGCACCCGGCGGTTCTCCGCGCTCTGAAAGACGCTCCGGACCGGCCGTACCTGTGGGAGCACCTACCCGACGCACTCTGAACCGCCGCGCCCCGAACACGCCGCACCTTGAACGTGCCGTACCCCGAACACGAGGCAGACCATGACCTTCCAGATCACCGTGTCCGATGAAGTGCGTGCCATCGCGCCCGGCTTCACCCACGTCGCCATCGAGGCGTA
Source organism: Streptomyces sp. NPDC048441 (assembly GCF_043200235.1). Lineage (NCBI taxonomy): Bacteria > Bacillati > Actinomycetota > Actinomycetes > Kitasatosporales > Streptomycetaceae > Streptomyces > Streptomyces sp. NPDC048441. The sequence continues at coordinate 3,034 of NZ_JBICXM010000018.1, read as the reverse complement.
CGGGCTCGTCAACGCGCCCAGTACCGAAGGCACGTCCGCCCTCCTCGACGAGGCCGCGCGCCGCCTCGCCGAGCGTCTCGGCGGCAGCGCCCCGCACGAGGACCCGCACATGGTGGCCTGGCGCGCGGCCTACACGGCCTTCGGCGCGAAGCCGTCCCGCACCCGCAACTCAGCCGAGGCGCTGGCCAAGCGAGCACTCGCCGAGGGTGGTCTGCCGCGGATCAACACCCTCGTCGACGTCTACAACGCCATCAGCGTCGCCCATCTGATCCCGGTCGGCGGCGAGGACCTTGACCAGATCAAGGGCGGTATGCGCCTGGTGCGGGCCACCGGCACCGAGGACTTCGTCACGCTGGCCGCGGGGGAGCGGTCCGTCGAGCACCCGGATGCGGGCGAGGTCGTCTGGTGCGACGACGAGGGCGTCACCTGCCGCCGCTGGAACTGGCGCCAGGGCCCCCGCACCCGCCTCACGGAGGAGTCGGTCAACGCCATCTTCCTGCTGGAGGGGATGGGTCCCGGCTCCGGTGCCGAAGCGGCGGGCGCCGAACTGGCCGAGCTGCTCGAGAAGTTCAGCCCCGGCGCGCGGCTCACCGTCCACGCGCCGGAGTAATCGATTCAGCTGGCCTCGGCGGCCTTCACCTCGGCGGCGGTCGGCGCGGTGCCGCCGAGGTGTGCCGGCATCCACCACGTGTCGTCCGGGCCCTTGGGGCGTACGGGATAGGCGCGCTGCGCGGCTTCGAGGAGCTCCTGGCAGCGCTCGCGAAGACGCCGCGTGATCGCGCCCGCGAACTGGTCCTTCGGAGCCTCCATCGGCTCACCGACCCGGATCATGACCGGGATGTGGCTGCGCTTGAAGTTGCGCGGGTGCCCCTTGGTCCACAGCCGCTGCGTGCCCCACAGGGCCATCGGGATCAGCGGGACCCCGGCCTCCTGCGCCAGGCGCGCGGCACCCGACTTGAACGTCTTCAGCGTGAACGACGGCGAGATGGTCGCCTCGGGAAAGACACCGATGATCTCCCCGGAGCGCAGCGAGTCGAGCGCGTGCTGATAGGCCGCCTCACCCTGCTTGCGGTCGACGGGGATGTGCTTCATGCCGCGCATCAGCGGACCGGAGATCTTGTGCCGGAACACCGACTCCTTGGCCATGAAGCGCACGAGCCGCTTCTGCGGCAGAGCGGCGAGGCCGTCGAAGATGAAGTCCAGATAGCTGATGTGGTTGCTGACGAGGACCGCGCCGCCGGAGCGTGGGATGTTCTCCGTCCCTTTGCAGTCGATCTTCAGGTCCCATGCCTTGAACAGGGTTTTCGCGGCACCGATGACCGGAGGGTAGACAAGCTCTGCCATGGGTGGGGATGACCCTTCGTTTCTGCCTGGGGAGGGGGTTCCCGGCGGGAAGTTACGCAGCCGTAGGTTTTTCGGCGTTGCGCAGATCGTGCCCCAAGAACGGACGACTGGCCACCCATCGTGCCCCGAGGCCGCGAGATTCTCGTCACGTTGGGAATGTCTGGGAGCGGGCGGGCGCTGAAGTCGGGGACGGTCGGATCATGACGGAGGGGCGGGAGGCTCAGGTGCGCGTACGCGACGCCGGGGAGCGGCTCGACGCGGCGGAACCGGGGCGGAGTCTTGGCGGGATGCTGGGGGCGGAACCGGGCAGAGAGCTGGGGGAGCGCGCCACGCTCGTGCAGTTCTCCAGCGCCTTCTGCCAACCTTGCCGGGCGACCCGCAGAGTCCTCGACGAGGTGGCCGGCATGGTCCCCGGCGTGTCCCACGTGGAGATCGACGCCGAGGCCGAGCTCGATCTCGTACGCGAACTGCGCATCCTCAAGACCCCGACGGTCCTCGTGCTCGACGCGGAAGGACGGGTCGTGCTGCGCGCGACCGGGCAGCCGCGCAAGGTCGACGTGATCGCCGCCCTCGGCAAGGCCGTGTGAGGCGGCATGACTCGGGGGAGGGGCGTCGTGACGCGAGGGCGGGCCGTCGTGACGAGGTATGAGCAGGACGTCATGAGGCGTGGTCAGAGCAGTGCCAGGCGTCTTTCACATCGCGGAACGGACTTGACTGCACCCGGCACCTATCGTCAGCCTGCTCCCATGCCTCCGGAGCTCCTTCTCTTCGAGCGTGTCCACGTGGACCTCGCCCGCCATGCAAGTGCGCGCTGTCCGGGCTGCTGAGCAGCCACGGAACCGCTCGTACCTCCTGCAGAAGGACAACTCCATGACGGCCTCGCCCGATCTGCGTACACCCCAAATCGCCTCCCCCGACCTCCTGCGCTCCGTCTTCCGGCAGCACGCTGCCGGGGTCGCGGTCATCACCGCTCAGGGCCCCTCGGGACCGGTCGGCTTCACCGCCACCTCGCTCGTCTCGGTCTCCGCAGAGCCTCCGATGCTCTCCTTCGGTATCGGTACGGGGGCCTCCAGCTGGCCCGCTGTCTCCGAGGCCGAACACGTCGGAGTCCACATACTCGGCGAGCACCAGCTGGACCTCGCCACGACCTTCGCGCGCAGCGGCGCCGACCGCTTCGGCGCGCCCACCCGGTGGCACGAGGGGCCGGAGGGCGTGCCCGTGCTCGACGGCGCGCTCGCCTGGCTGGTCTGCGGGGTCGCGGCGCGGGTGCCTGCCGGTGACCACCGGATCGTCCTCGCGGAGGCGGTCGTGGGGGACCTCGCGGGTGTGGGGCGGCCGCTGCTCTACCACCAGGGTCGCTTCAACGCGCTGCGCGACTGAGAGTTCCCGTACGGCCCTCCTCGCGCCGATTACAGAGCGTTGGGAAGGTCACAGTTCAAAGCGCTTGCTCAGTGGGAAAGTACTGGGTGTACTGGCGAGTAATATTCTGGTCGGAGCGCGGGCCGCCCCGACCGGGATCCGCCCCTTCAGGCGCCTATGCTGCCTGCAAGAAGGCAGTGGCCCAGAGCGAGGCAGCAGCCCGTAAAGACGATGCAGTAGGAGAGCCGGCGTGAGCTTGAGGATCGTTGTCTGTGTGAAGTACGTGCCCGACGCCACCGGCGACCGGCACTTCGCCGATGACCTGACCGTG
>NZ_JBICXM010000017.1:0-181716 GCF_043200235.1 Streptomyces sp. NPDC048441 | reverse complement strand
CACCCGAGCCAAGATGAAACGCCTGGTCACACTAGGAATCCTCACCGAGACCGAGCCCGGCACCTTCAGCAAGAAGCACTAACCAAGTCCGCAACGGACATCAACTCACGAACCGACCTCTCAGAGGTCGGTGGCCCGCTGGTGGCGCGGTTCGTACATGCCGACCTCGCCGCCGCCCGGCAGCCGGAAGCGGGTGAGGCGACCCCAGCCCGCGTCGGTGACCGGCTGAGTGAACTCCACGTCCTTGGCGGTCAGTTCACGCACCGTCGCCTCGACGTCGTCGCACATCAGATACAGCTCGTGCGACTCGGGGCCAGGCGTGGGATGCACGGCGACCTCGGACGGCGGCAGCTTGAAGATCAGCCAGCCGCCGCCCGCGTCGACGTGGGGGTACTCCAGTACGTCCCTGAAGAAGGCCCGGTCGGCTTCCGCGTCGTTGCTGTAGATGATGAGGTGCGCGCCATTGATCATGCGGCGAGGATAGGTTCGGTGGGAGAGAGCCGCACCTCAGGAGGACACCCATGCCTGCCGCCGTCCAGCCGATGATCATCACCCCTGATATCGACCGCCTGCTGCGGTTCTACCAGGGTCTGCTCGGGGCCGAGGAAGTGTCGAGGACTCCGGAGGAGGGGCCCCCGTTCTTCGTGGACCTGCGCATCGGCGACTCGGAACTGGGCGTGGTCTCGGACACCACCGTGCCGCTCGACACACCGCAGCGGATCCTCCTGAGCATCGCGGTCGAGGCGGTCGACGATCTCCTGAAGCGGGTGGAGTCCCTCGGCGGCGAGGTGCTCGGGGCGGCCACCGACATGCCGTGGGGGCAGCGCGTCGCGCACATCAAGGACCCGGACGGCAACGCGGTCAACCTCACGCAGCAGATCTGACGGCTATTTCGCCGCTCGCCGTATCAGTCGCTCGCCGGCCGCCGGGCCGTGCCGAGCACGCAGTACGAGGTCGGCAGCCGCGGGCCTTTGGGCGGCACCAACAGGGTTCGGTACGGGCCGAGTTCGAACCCCGCGGCGCGCAGCGCGCCCACCGTGTCGCGTGCCACGTGACAGCCGCCGAAGAGCAGCGGCCAGACCGTGCGGTCCAGGGCGCGCTGCGCGGTCGCCATCGCCGCGCCGGGCGCGACGCCGTGCTCGAAGAACCGCAGCTCGCCGCCGGGCCGCAGAACGCGCCGCAGCTCGGCGAGCGCGCGGGGCACATCCCGCACGCTGCACAGCACCAGCGAGGCCACGGCGCCGTCGAACGCCTCGCTCTTGATGGGCAGGGCTTCGGCGGTGCCGGGCACGACGTCGACCGGTACGTCGGCTCGCACCGCCGCGGAGGCGGCCAACTGCCGCAGTCTGCGCTCCGGTTCGATCGCCACGACCTCGGAGACCGCCCCCGGATAGTGCGCGAAGTTCAGCCCGTTGCCCGCGCCGACCTCGATCACACGGCCGGAGAGCCCGGCGAGGAGCTCCCCGCGGAGCGGGCCGACAAGGCGCTCGGCGGCCACGCTCTGACGGGCGTAGAAACGGGCGAAGACGGGATGGTGCACGGCGTCGCGGGACGCCGCCTTGGCTGAGCGAGGTGACATGGGGCCCTCCTCGGCGGGGCGAGCGGATACCGCAATGGTGCCCCGGCACGGCCGGTTTCCCCCACGCCGACGCGGACGATCCGCTCCCGGTGGCATCGCGCCGCCGACGCTCGGGGCCATCGCGGCAGGTGGGTGATACGGAGTGCAGGCGGGCGAGCGGAGTCACCCGCACGCCACCCTCTCCGCCTGGATCTCAGAGGGCCGGGCCGAGCGTGAACCCCTCCGGCGCCTCCCGCGCAGCGAACGCCGCCCCGTCCCACGTGCCGCCAAGATCCGGCGCCAGCCAGCCCCCCGCCCTCGCGCGGAAGTCGGCGCGCTCGAGCGAACCCGCACCCTCCGGGATCACGCCGATGAGCCCTGCCCCCGCCGATTCCGGCAGGTCCGCGAGGTTGCAGCGGGATGCCAGGTCCGGTGCGGCGGGCCAGCTGCCGACCACTACGCCCAAGGGGGTGAGGCCGCGGGCTCGCAGCGCCTCCGTGGTGAGTGCCGTCATGTTCAGGGTGCCGAGACCCGCCGACGCGACCACCAGGACCGGGGCGTCGAGGAGGCGGGCGGCGTCGGCGAGGGTGGCGCCCTCGTCGTCGTAGCGTACGAGCAGGCCACCCGCGCCCTCGACCAGGACCAGGTCGTGTTCGGCCGCCAACTTCTCCGCCGCCTCGGCCACTTCGTACGGGCGGACCGGCGCCATCCCTGCCCGCCGCGCCGCGGTGTTCGGGGCCAACGGCTCGGGAAAGCGGGCGAGTTCGAGGGTGGTGACCTCGTCGCCCGCGAGGCGTGTCACCTCGTCCGCGTCTCCCGCCTCCCCGGGTGCGACCCCCGTCTGCGCGGGCTTCAGCACCGCCACACTCCGCCCGGCGGCGAGCGCGAGCGCGGCCACCGCGGCCGTCGTCACCGTCTTGCCGATCTCGGTGCCGGTACCGGACACCACGATGACCGTCATCTCAGCCCTCCTCGGCCGCCGCGCACACCGCGCGCCCGATCCGTGCCACGTCGTCGTCGCTCGTGATGAACGGCGGCATCGTGTAGATGAGGTCGCGGAACGGCCGCACCCACACCCCCTCGCGCGTCGCGGCGCGGGTGGCTGACGCCATGTCCACGGGGTGGTCCAGCTGGACCACCCCGATCGCGCCGAGCACGCGCACGTCCCGTACGCCCGGCAGCGTGGCCGCCTCGGACAGCGAGTCGAGCAGCCCGGCCTCGATGCGCTTGACCTCGGTCGCCCAGTCCTGCCCGAGCAGCAGCTCGATCGAGGCGCAGGCCACCGCGGCGGCGAGTGGATTGCCCATGAACGTCGGGCCGTGGGCGAGGACCGGCACCTCGCCCTGAGAGATGCCTTCCGCGACCCGCGCCGTGCACAGCGTCGCCGCCAGCGTCAGGTAACCGCCGGTCAGCGCCTTGCCCAGGCACATCACGTCGGGCGTGACGCCCGCGTGGTCCGCGGCGAACAGCGTGCCCGTACGGCCGAACCCCGTCGCGATCTCGTCGAACACCAGCAGCACGTCGTGCTCGTCGCAGGCCTCACGGAGCACCCGCAGATAGGCGGGGGAGTGGAAGCGCATACCGCCCGCGCCCTGCACCACCGGCTCCACGATCACGGCCGCGAGCTCGTCGGCGTGGCGTCCGATCAGCTCCCGCAGATGGTCGGCGTACCTCTCGTCGTATGCCCCGTAACCGGTCGGCGGCGCGTCCGCGAACACCTGCTGGGGCAGCGCCCCCTGCCACAGCTCGTGCATACCGCCCTGGGGGTCGCACACCGACATGGGCTGCCAGGTGTCCCCGTGGTAACCGCCCCGCCAGGTCAGCATCCGCCGCTTCTGGGGACGGCCGAGCGAGCGCCAGTGCTGGAGGCACATCTTGATCGCGACCTCGACCGACACCGAACCGGAGTCCGCGAGGAAGACGTGCTCGAGGCCGTCCGGCGACATGTCGACAAGGTGCTTCGCGAGGCGGACGGCGGGCTCATGGGTGAGCCCGCCGAACATGACGTGGCTCATCCGGCCCAGCTGGTCGCGTACCGCCTCGTTGAGCACGGGGTGGTTGTAGCCGTGGATCGCCGACCACCAGGACGACATGCCGTCCACCAACTCGCCCCCGCCGTCGGCGAGCCGCAGCCGCACGCCGCTCGCCGACTCGACGACCAGGGGCTCCTGGCGGCCGGGCATGGGACCGTACGGATGCCACACATGGCGTCGGTCGAGGTCGAGCAGTTCGGGCACGGAGAGGTCAGGCATTGGGCGCCAGGTCCGTTCCCGCGCCACGCCGGCGTACCGCCACCAGATCCGTGCGCGCTTCGGACGCCTCATCCACAACGGCCGCCGGCGCCGCCTCGGACGAACCGCACGGCCCGCAGCCGCCCCCGCCGTCCCCGTGCGACCCGCAGCCCGCAGCGGCCAGGGCGTCCGCGCGGTGCTCCGGCAGCGTCACCGTCTCCGTGCCCTCGACCTCGAAACCGGCGTCCGCGATCATCTCCAGGTCGGTCTTGCCCGCCTGGCCCTCGCTGGTCAGGTAGTCGCCGAGGAAGATCGAGTTGGCGAGGTGCAGGGCGAGCGGCTGCATCGTGCGCAGGTGTACCTCGCGACCACCCGCGATGCGTACCTCCACGTCGGGGCAGACGAAGCGGACCATGGCGAGGATGCGCAGGCAGCGTTGCGGGGTGAGGTTCCACTCCTTGGCCAGCGGCGTGCCCTCGAAGGGGATCAGGAAGTTGACCGGCACCGAGTCGGGGTCGAGGTCGCGCAGCGCGAAGACGACGTCCACCAGGTCGTCATCCTTCTCGCCCATGCCCGCGATCAGACCCGAACAGGCGGAGAGACCCGCGGCCTGCGCCTGCTGCACGGTGTCTACACGGTCGGCGTACGTGTGGGTCGTGGTGATCTCGCCGTACGTCCCCTCGGACGTATTGAGGTTGTGGTTGTACGCGTCGGCGCCCGCTGTGCGCAGTTTGTCCGCCTGGCCGGAGGAGAGCAGGCCGAGGCAGGCGCAGACCTCGACGTCCTCGTTCTGTTGCTTGATGGCCTCGATGGTCTGCGAGACCCGATCGACGTCGCGGTCCGTCGGGCCGCGACCGCTGGCGACCAGGCAGACCCGCTTCGCGCCGCCCGCGACTCCGGCGGCGGCGGCCTGTGAGGCCTCGTCGGGCTTCAGCCAGGTGTACTTGAGGATGCCGGCCGTCGAGCCCAGACGCTGCGAACAGTACGAGCAGTCCTCGGGACAGAGGCCCGACTTGAGGTTGACCAGATAGTTGAGCTTCACCCGCCGCCCGAACCACTGCCGCCGCACTTTCCCGGCGGCGGAAACCACGTCGAGAAGCTCGTCGTCAGAGGTGGCCAGCACGGCCAGCGCCTCTTCACGGGTCGGCAGTTCGCGCCGAAGCCCCTTGTCCACCAGCGTGTTCAGCAGATCCATGGCGCTGATCCTTACGCACGAGAGCCTGCCTTTCCAAGGAGGATTCACACAACAGAAACGCTTTGTGGTGTGGGTATTGCCACATCCTGGCCCGGTGGCCCGAAGGCTAGGGTCTGTGCACTGTCTACAAACAGGCCCGTGATCATGACCTGGAGGAACCTTATGGCGAGCTCGCCGTTCGACTGGATCGACGAGCAGGCGGACGTGCGCGCACGGGCCGGACTCGTCCGCACCCTGCGCCCGCGCCCCGCTGACGCGGGCGGCCTCCTCGACCTGGCGAGCAACGACTACCTGGGCCTGGCCAGGCATCCCGAGATCACCGAGGGCGCGGCGGCGGCGGCCCGGCGCTGGGGCGGCGGGGCGACCGGGTCCCGCCTGGTGACGGGCACCACCGAGCTGCACGCGGAGCTGGAGCGCGAACTCGCCGCGTTCTGCGGCTTCGAGTCCGCCCTCGTCCTGTCCTCCGGATACGCCGCGAACCTCGCCGCCGTCACCGCGCTCGCCCCGCACGGCTCACTGATCGTCTCGGACGCGAGCAACCACGCCTCGCTGATCGACGGCTGCCGCCTCGCGCGCGGTACGACGCAGGTCGTGCCGCACGGCGACTCCGAGGCGGTGCGCAAGGCGCTGGACGCTCACGCGGGGACGGCCGTCGTCGTGTCGGACACGGTCTTCTCGGTGGACGGCGACGCGGCCCCACTGTCCGAACTCGCCGACACCTGCCGGGAGTTCGGCGCCGGTCTCATCCTCGACGACGCCCATGGTCTCGGTGTGCTCGGGGACGGTGGACGGGGCGCCCCGCAGGCGGCTGGGCTCGCGGGCACACCCCACACGGTGGCCACGGTCACCCTGTCGAAGTCCTTCGGCAGCCAGGGCGGTGCGGTTCTCGGTCCCGCCAAGGTGATCGACCACCTGGTCAACGCGGCCCGCACGTTCATCTTCGACACCGGGCTCGCCCCCGCCGCCGCGGGCGCGGCACTCGCCGCCCTGCGGTTGCTTGTCCGGGAGCCCGAGCGTGCCGCACGGGCCCGCGCGGTCGCTGCCGAACTGCATGGACGCCTCACGGCGGAAGGTCTTTCGGCGGTACGTCCCGACGCCGCCGTCGTCTCCGTGCGCGCACCGTCACCGGAAGCGGCCGTGCGCTGGGCGGCCGACTGCCGTGGCGCGGGTCTCGCGGTCGGCTGTTTCCGTCCGCCGTCGGTGCCCGACGGCATCTCGCGGCTGCGGCTGACCGCCCGTGCGGATCTCACCGACGTACAGATCGCCGATGCCGTACGAGTGATCAGCCGCACCGCACCCCGGTAGTCACCGGAGGCCGTGGACGAAGGCCTCCCATGTGGCGGGTGAGAAGAGCAGGGCGGGTCCTGCGGTGTTCTTCGAGTCGCGCACGGCGAGGAGCCCCGACCTCGGCCCTGAAGTCAGCGGGGCTGTCTCGACGCAGTTGTTCATTCCGTTGCTGCGGGTGCTGCGATGCCACTGCGCTCGGTGCAGAGATGTGCTGGAAACCACCTGTCGAGGCAGTGCAGTCATGGTGCCCCCTTACGCGCCGTCACCTGTCCCGGCGATGTGATCCGTCGATTCTTCGGGTGAAAGTGCCTGTTCTTGAAGGGAGTTGAAGGCATCCGTGTATGCCTGGAGGTCTTCTTTCCGTTCGAGGTAGAGGCTACTCGTCAAGTGGTCGAGAACAACCACATCCAGATCAGAAATGTTCGGAAAGGACAAGATAACGAAAGACCCGATGAGCCCTCTGTGCTCTCCGGCGGCGAACGGCAACACCTGAAGTCGTACGTGGGGCAACTGTGTGGCATTCAATAACTGTTTCAACTGACCCGCGAGGACTCGGCTCCCGCCCACCGGCCGGCGCAGCACCGCCTCGTCCAGGATCACGCTGAGTCGCAGCGGCGGTGAGGCGCGCAGCACGTCCTGGCGCGCCAGGCGCACCTCCACCAGCGCGTCCACCTGCTCGTCCGGCAGCCCGTCGAGCGCGGCCCGCGTCACCGCACGCGCGTAGTCCGGCGTCTGTAGCAGGCCGGGTACGACGGTGGTCTCCAGGGTGCGCACCCGACAGGCCTGTGACTCCAGGCTGATGAAATCGCGGTAGGCGGGCGGCAGCAGCTCACGGTAGGCGTGCCACCAGTGGCGGCGCCCGCCCTCGTCGTCCGTGCCCGCCAACGCGACCAGTAACTGGCGGAGCTGGGGGTCCTTCACCTCGTACGCTTCGAGCAACAGGGTGACGTCGGCGGCCTTGACACCGCTACGCCCGGTCTCGATCCGGCTCACCTTCGACTGATGCCAGCCGACCCGGCCCGCGGCCTGGCCACTGGTGAGCCCCGCGAGCGTGCGCAGCGCGCGCAGTTCGGCGCCGAGTTTGCGGCGGCGCACCGCGGGACCGTACCGCATGTCCGCCTCCTTCCCGACGGAGCTTCATTTCCGGCCTCCCCCTGGCCGTTTCAACGGCGACATTAGAGGAAGCGTCGGCCCTATGCCCAAATACGCTCTGCCGTAGCAGAGTTCACCGCTTCGAGCGACAGATATATGCACATCTCGGTGGATCGCCACCCGTGAACGGCGTAGGAGTGGCAGTCTGGCGCGAAGCACCAATCCGGGTCTGTCCTCGTGCCTTCCGCTACGAGTCGGAGTCCAGCCCCGGTGGGAAAGGGACAGCGTCGCCATGGCAGACCTTCAGGAAGCATCCGTCACCCTGCCGAGCGATCCTGCCTCGGTCTCCGCGGCCCGGAAATACGTTTCGACCGTTCTGGCGGAGTGGGGCCTGCCAGGCGACGCCGAAGTGGCCGACACGGTCCGGCTCATCGTGTCCGAACTCGCCACGAACGCCGTCCAGCACACCCTGGGCCAGTCGCCCACCTTCACGGTGGACATCGAGCTCGACCGGGACGAGCAACTGCGCGTCGGCGTCACCGACAGCCACCCCCGCTACCCCAAGCGGCTGCCCGCCGCCGTCCAGCAGGACAACGGCCGCGGCATGGTGATCATCCGCTGGCTGACCATGGAGTGCGGCGGCAGGCTTTCGGTCACGCCCACCCCCGAGGGCGGCAAGACGGTCTGGATCGCGCTGCCCTGGACCGCGCCGGTCCGCGGTGAGACTCCCTCGCGCGCACCCTCACCCCGCTGAGCGTCCGAAGGCTCCCCGGAGCAGGGCCCGGAAGGTGTCCGCCGCGGGGTACGACGCGTCGGTGCGGTGGACGACCGAGATCGTCCGGCGCAGGTCGCCCGGTTCCAGCGGCCTCACCCCCACCGGGGTGGCCGCCGTGCGCGCCACCATCTCCGGTACGACGGCGACGCCGAGCCCGGCGCTGACCAGCGCGCACACCAGCGCGTACCCCGGAGTCTCCACCAGGACCGAGGGCATCGCCCCGGCCCGGACGAGCGCCGACTCCACGCCCTGCCGGGGCGGATGCGCCGGCGCCATGCTGATCAGCGGCTGTCCGGCGAGTTCGGCCAGCGGCAGTCTGGACGAGGCGCCCGCGAGCGCGTGTCCCGGCGAGGTCACCAGGACCAACTCCTCGACCAGGAGCGGCTCCGCGGTCACGGAAGCGGGCAGCGACACGGGATCAGCGGGTTCGTACGTATGGGTGAGGGCTACGTCGACCTCGCCCGCCGCGACGGCCGCGATGCCGAGCGGCGGCTCGTAGCCCCGCACCGTCAGCTCGATGTCCGGATGGGCACGGCGGAACGCGGTCAGGGCGGGCGGCATCAGCTGGATCCCCGCCGTGGTGAAGGTGCCCACGCGCAGCCTGCCGCCGGACAGACCCGCCAGCTGGGCCAGTTCGTGCCGGGCCCGCTCCATCTCGTCAAGGACCCGGCGCGCCCGCGCGAGGAGCAGCTCGCCCGCACCGGTCAGACGTGCCCCGCGGTGATGCCGTACCAGGAGAGCGGTGCCCGCCTCGCGTTCGAGCTTGGCCAGCTGCTGGGAGAGGGCGGGCACGGTGTAGCCGAGGCGCTCGGCGGCGCGGGTGATGGACCCGGCCTCGGAGACCGCCACCAGTGCGGCGAGCCGCGTCGGGTCGTACATGGTGTCTCCTGGTGCGGGAGAGAGCCTGGGCGCCTGGGGCTAAACGTCTGCTTAAGGCAGACCCAGGATATTCCACATACCTGCTGAAGGCAGAAGAACGGCAGGGTGGGGGACATGGACGCACAACTGGTCGCCTTCACCGGGGTCGCCGCGGGCATGGTCGCCATGCCGGGCGCCGATTTCGCCGTCGTGGTGCGCAACGCGCTCGCCTCCCGACGGGCGGGCGTCACCTGTGCGCTCGGCGTCGCGGGCGGGCTCCTGGTGCACACGGCGCTCGCGGTGGCCGGGGTGGCGGCGGTCCTCACGGCGGTGCCCGCCCTCTTCCGGGCGCTGCAGATCATGGGCGGCGCCTATGTGCTGTACCTCGGCTGCCGCGCGCTGCGGTCGGCGGCCCGGCCGCTGGAGAGTTTCGGTGCCCCGGACACCGACGCGGAGCCGAAGGCGGCGGGCGCCGGCAGCCTGCGGCAGGGCTTCCTGACCAATGCCCTCAACCCCAAGGCGCCGATCACCTTCCTGAGCGTGCTGCCCCAGTTCGTGCCCGCGGGGAGCCCCGCGATGCCCAGGACGCTGCTTCTCGCGTCCATCATCGTCGCCCTGGCCCTCGTGTGGTTCCCGGCCGTCGCGATCCTGGTGGACCGCCTCGGCAACTGGCTGCGCAGACCGCGTACGGCCCGTGCCGTCGAGGGCGGCACGGGCGCGGCACTCGGCGTGCTCGGCCTGGTGCTCCTCAGCGAGGCGGCTCTCGCGTGACGTGCTGCCGCGAGGCCGAGCGGCGCAGCAGACGGGGGAGTACGCCCCACAGGCCCGCGCACACCAGCAGTGTGCCCGCGCTTGCGATGATCCCGCCGGTGCGGCCCACCGCCACGTCCACGACCAGGAGCACGGATCCGGCGAGGGCGAACATCAGGACGCCCATGCCGATCCGGGCGAGGTGCGAAGAGACCCGCACGATCAGCGGCTTGGCGCGCCTCTGGAACAGCGCCCTGTGCACCGCGGCCGGTGCCGTGAACAGAGCCGCCGCCAGGACGGCGAGCAGCAGCGTGGTGACGTAGGTGGCGCGCTGCACGGTGTCCAGAGACGGGAAGCGCGGGGTGAAGGCGAGTGTCAGCAGGAACGCGAAGAGGATCTGCACGCCGGTCTGCGTGACCCTCAACTCCTGGAGGATCTCCGAGAAGTTGCGGTCGGCGCGTTCGAAGGGCGTCTCGTTGCGGGTGTCGTGAGCGGCGTGGGTGCCGCTGTCGTCGGCCATGCCGCACGAGTATCCGGGTCGGCGCACTCCAAGCGCGGCGGGCGCGCCGGGCGACGGCGTCGGCCGTGGGGCCGGCCGCCGCCGCCCGGCGGCAGGTCAGCGCACCCTGCCGTACGAGACGCTCTTCGTCCAGATCTTCTCCAGGCGCACCACGGTCCCGCTCTTGGGCGCGTGCCAGATGCGGCCCTTACCGGCGTAGATGCCGACGTGGTAGATGCTCCGGCCGGAGCGGAAGAAGACGAGGTCGCCGCGGCTGCGGTTCGACGCCGATACATGGCGGGTCTTGTTGTACTGCTGCGCGGCGGTGCGCGGCAGCTTCTTGCCCGTGCGCTTGAACGAGTAGAGGGTCAGGCCCGAGCAGTCGAACCGGTGTGGCCCCGCCGCTCCATAGCGGTACGGAGAGCCCTTCTTGGATGCGGCGATCTGGAGCGCCTTCGTCCCGTGTGTCGCGGCCTGTGCTTCCGACGTGAGCCCTGGGGCCACGAGGGTGCCGCCTACGACGGCGAGCGTGAGGACCGATGCGGAGCCGGCCCTGGTGAGCAGCGACGGAACATGATTCAGCGCGGTCATGCGCAACCCTTCGTCAGCCGCCTGTGAAGGATGACCTGTCGGATTCGGGCTGGCGAAGTTGCCCGGCCGCGGTGTGCGGCTTCACCCCAAGGGCCGTCGTCCGGACTTTCCGGAACCGACCCGTCATGCCTGGGTCCTCCACTCCTGCCGGTGCACCGATGTCGACCGGATATCCGGGCGGCGGCAGGACTCGGCGTCCGCCCGGACCGCCCCGCCGTGTGGCGGGGTCTTGTCGTCGGAAGGGATCTTGACCTGTGAAAGGCCCGAATTCCGAGCCGAAACGGCCTTTTGTGAGGCTCCTCACGGCTGAACCGTTCGGGTGGACAAGGCAGGATTCGGGATCGGGCCGAGGGGCTCGACGATCGTTCTACCAGCACCGGAACGTCAGATTCCGCCCGCCGCGTACACACGTGGTGCAACTGGGACCGGCCGAGAATACGACGATTGGCTACGCCGAACGAGGTAGCCCGACTGGTCCGTTTAAGACCGGCCCCGGACGCTCCAGGTCCGCGGCGCGAATATGACGCGTGCTCAGGACGCCGACGGGGGAGGCATGGTGACCCGCGAGGACCGCCGCTCGCCGTCGAGCACCCGCAGGGCGCGCGCCAACGTCGGCGCGTGCACGGCGCTCTCGCCCCGCTGGTGCATGAGCGTCAGCGCGTCGCGCAGCGCGGTGGCCTTGCCGACCAGGGCCTGGGCGGCGCGCAGTCCGCCGTACGTGTCCGATGCGCGGGCCGGGTTGATCCGGCCCACCAGATCGACCACTTCGAGGTACCGGTCGATCAACTCGCCCTCGGCGCGGGTGAGTGCGGGCAGCGGAGGGAGTTCGGGCGGCAGCATCGGCGGTTCACCTCGCGTCCGGGGAGCGGAGTGAGGACTTGCGGGTCGAGATGATCCGGTCCACCAGGCCGTACTCGACGGCCTCGGGGGCGCTCAGGATCTTGTCGCGCTCGATGTCGGCCGTGACGCGCTCCGGGCTCTGCCCTGTGTGCTGGACGAGCAGCCGCTCCAGCTGGGCGCGGGTGCGCAGGAGTTCGTCGGCCTGGATCGTCAGGTCGGACGTCTGGCCGTGGATGGGCTCGGCGAACGACGGCTGATGGATCAGGACCCGGGCGCCGGGCAGCGCGAACCGCTTGCCGGGGGTGCCCGCGGCCAGCAGGACCGCGGCGGCCGACGCGGCCTGGCCCAGGCAGGTCGTCTCCACGTCACAGGTGACGAACTGGATCGTGTCGTAGATCGCGGTCATCGCGCTGAACGAGCCGCCGGGGGAGTTGATGTAGAGCGCGATGTCGCGGTCGGGCGCCAGATATTCGAGGTGCATGAACTGCGCCATCACGTCGTTGGCCGAGGTGGCGTCGATCGGCGTACCCAGAAAGACGATGCGCTCCTCGAGCAGCTTCGAGTACGGATCGAGGGTCCGCTGCCCCGTGCTGGTGTGCTCGGTGAACTGGGGCAGGACATAGCGGGCAGACGGTCGGTTCATGGCGCGTCTCTCCTCTTCCGGGGGCGGCTGCTCCCCAGTTCCATGAAAAGGGTTCCTGTAAAAAATGTACAGGACGTACGTAACAGCATGGTGGCGAGCATGGGCCGGTGATCCGCGGGAGTCAACAGGCGGGCGGTGTTTCAGCCGTTCGCTGAATGCGAAGGACTCGGCGTATGAGCCCTGAAGCGAACCAAGCGCAGGAGGCGCGAGCCTCCGAGCTCGTCCACCTCACCGCCCGTGAGCTCGCCGCCGGGCTCCGCACCCGCGAACTGTCCGCGCGTGAGGTCGTCCAGGCGCACCTGGACCGGATCGAGCAGGTCAACGGCGCGGTGAACGCCGTGGTGACCCTGGTGGCCGAGCGCGCGCTCGACGAGGCGCACGCCGCCGACGAACGGGCCGCGCACGGCGAACCGCTGGGCCCGCTGCACGGGCTGCCCATCGCCCACAAGGACACCCACGACACCCGCGGTATCCGGACCACTTACGGGACGCCGCTCCTCGCCGACAACGTCCCGGACCGCGACGAGCTGATCGTCGAGCGCATCCGCGCCGCCGGGGCGATCACCATCGGGAAGACCAACGTGCCCGAGTTCGCGGCCGGTTCGCACACCGTCAATCCGGTCTTCGGGGCGACCCGCAACCCGTACGGCCTCCGGTGCTCCGCCGGCGGCAGCGGCGGGGGAGCGGCGGCCGCGCTCGCCTGCAACATGCACCCCCTCGCCGACGGCAGCGACATGGGCGGATCGCTGCGCAACCCCGCGTCGTTCTGCAACGTGGTGGGCCTGCGCCCCTCGCCGGGCCGGGTGCCTTCCTGGCCGGACACCGACCCGTGGTCGACGATGGCCGTACAGGGGCCGATGGCGCGCACGGTCGGCGACGCGGCGCTGCTGCTCTCCGTCATCGCCGGGCCCGACCCGCGTTCACCGATCGCCCTGGAGACTCCGGGCAGCGCGTTCGGCGGGTCACTGGAGAGTGATCCGAGGGGGCTGCGGATCGCGTGGTCGCCGGATCTGGGAGGGGCGGTGCCGGTGGACCGCGAAGTCACCGACGTACTCGCCCCCGCCGTACGGGTGTTCGCCGACCTGGGGTGCATGGTCGAGGAGGCTTGCCCCGATCTGTCCGGCGCCGACGAAGTGTTCCGGACCTTCCGCGCCTGGCAGTTCCACCTGGGGCTCGGCGCGCTCCTGGAGACGGAAGCCGACCGGATGAAACCCAGCCTGGTCAGGAACGTACGGCAGGGAAGCACGCTCACCGGCATCGACCTGGCGCGGGCCACCGAGCTGCACGGCCAACTGTTCCACCGGGTGCGGGAGTTCTTCGAGAGGTACGACGCCCTGGTCCTGCCGACCAGTCAAGTGGTGCCGTTCCCCGTCGAGTTGGAGTATCCGGAGCAGGTCGCCGGGGTGCCGATGGATGACTATCTGGACTGGATGCGCTCGGCGTACCTGGTGTCCGCGACCGGCAGCCCGGCCCTTTCGGTGCCCGCCGGGTTCACTCCGGGGGGCCTGCCGGTCGGGCTGCAGATCGTCGGTCCGCACCGGGCCGACCTACAGGTGCTGCGCATCGGGTACGCCTTTGAGCAAGCGACCCGGCACGGCGAGCGCAGGCCTGAGGTCTGAGATGTTTGACCAATGGCTTACGGGCCACTCGGGTGTTCGAGGTGGCCGTATGGAACACATCGTCGGATCCGGAGAAGAAGGCGAGTCCAGCGGCTGTAAGAGCGCGAGTCCAGCGGCTGTAAGAGCAAGAGCGCCGTTCCGTGCGGGTCTCCGTAGATCTCCCACAGATTTACCAGAGTAAGGAGGGCCGGTCGGCATGACCGTTGTCCCTGCACAGCAAGCCGGCGGATCGGGCGGCACCAGGGGCCTGTACGACGTCCTGGAGCTCGTCCTCGACCGCGGCCTCGTCATCGACGCCTTCGCGCGCGTCTCGCTCGTCGGCATCGAGATCCTCAAGATTGATGTACGGGTGGTTGTCGCGAGCGTCGACACTTATCTGCGCTTCGCCGAGGCGTGCTACCGCCTTGACCTGGAGGCGGGCCCGCACAGGGACCCCGGCCTCCCCGACCTCATGGGCGAGCTTTCCGGTGCCGCCGAGACGATTTCCGACGCGTTCAAGCAGTCCCGTGAAGAAGGCCAGGCGGAGCCCCGGCCGCGCCCCCGCAAGAGCACAGCCGCGCGCAGGAAGGAGGAGCAGGAGTGAGCACGTACGTCTACGGTGTCACCGCGAGGTCGCACCCTTCGCTTCCCGAAGGCATGAACGGCGTGGGAAAGCCGGCGCGCTCTGTGCGCATCCTCGAGGAAGGCGAGCTCGCGGCCATCGTCAGCGACGCGCCCGAGGGGTTGCGCGCCAAGCGCAACGACCTGCTGGCCCATCAGAACGTGTTGAACGAGGCGGGCGCGGCAGGTCCGGTGCTTCCCATGCGGTTCGGCAACGTGGCCCCGGACGACACGGCCGTCACGAGCGTGCTCGCGGAACGCGCCGAGCACTACCGCGAGCGGCTCTCGACGCTTGCCGGCAAGGTCGAGTACAACGTCAAGGCCAGCCACGACGAACAGGGTGCCCTGCACCGCGTGATGGCCGACACCCCCGAACTGCAGACTCTCGTCGAGGCCAACAGGCAGGCGGGCGGCGGCAGTTACGAACAGAAGCTCCAGCTCGGCGAGATGGTGGTGGCCGCACTCCAGAACCGGGAGGCCGAGGACGCGGTCCAACTGCACCGCACCCTGGAGCCGACGGCGCACGCCGTCAGCGTGGGCCCCGAGTCCACGGGATGGCTGGCCAACCTGTCGTTCCTGGTGGAGCGCGATGCGGCCGGGGTGTTCCTCGCCGCGGTCGAGGAAGCCCGGAAGGCGAATCCGCACGTCGAACTGCGCGTCAACGGCCCGCTCCCGCCCTACAGCTTCGTAGAACCCGGACCCTCCGACCCGGCGGGCGCCACGCCTGAGGCCATGGGTTCGCGGAGCGGCCGGGAGTAGGCGCATGGGACTGATCGGCGAAGTGCTGATGCTGCCGTTCACACGCAGTCCTTCGCTCTCCTCGATCGCCGCCCGGACGGGCTTGTGGTGCCGAACAGGTCCGCCCGCGAGTTCAGCACCGTCGGATCGATCAGATCGCCCGGGAGAGGGAAGACGGAACCCTGCTCGAGGCCGCTGCCCATCGTGTGGATGCTCGTCACGCAGATGTCGGCGCCCGCGTCCATCGCCCAGGACCGGCGAGGATCAGGGCGGAGACGACCGACTTGTGCGCGTCACGCCCGATGAGCAGTTCCTCGTGCGGACCCGCGGCCGACAGCATCGCCGCGGGACCTCCCGAACCAGCGGACCGGCCGGGGGGCTCGCGCGTGGTCGACGGTTGTGGATCACGGGTTCCCTGTTCCCGCCAAGGCCAATCAGGTTGACTGACCACTGCCTTGATGGGTACTCAGAGTCACATGCGAATGAGTGTGATGGATGTGGGCGCGAACGCGGTCCGGCTGGTCGTAGTGGACGCCGAGGACGGTGTGCCCTTGCCGGTTCACACCGCCAAGTGGAAGCTGAGACTTTCCGATGAGGTCGGGCCGAGCGGGGTGATCCCCGAAGAATCCGTGGGGCAGCTGGTCTCCGCGGTCTCCGCGGCTGCCGGGACCGCCCGGCGGTGGGGCTCGGCGGAGCCGCTCGCCTATGCGACGACGGTCGTACGCGGCGCGCCCAACCGTCTTGACGTGTTGCGGACGATCACCGAGGAGACCGGTGTACGACTGTGCACGCTGCCCGGCGAGGTGGAGGCCGAGCTCACCTTCCTCGGGGCCCGCCGGTGGATGGGCTGGCGCGCCGGACCTCTTGCGCTGTTCGACATCGGCGGCGGCTCGCTCGAGGTGGCCTTCGGGCGCGGGCGGCTGCCGGATTACGTGGCCTCGCTGCCGCTGGGCGCACGCCGGCTGACCAGGGACTTCTTCGACGGCGATGACCCGCCGAGCGAGGAGAGCGTGAAGGCGCTGCGGCGCAACGTGCGCCACCAACTGCGGGACGTCGCCGCCCGGATCCGCTGGGAGGGACCGCGCACCGCCGTGGCGACCTCGCGGACGTTTCAGCAGCTGGCGCGGCTCGGTGGCGCCGCCCCTGGCCGCCAGGGTCCTTTCACGGCACGGCAGTTGAGCCGGGCCGAGCTGCGCAAGTGCCGCGACCGGCTCGCCGCGCTGCCGGCGGCCGAGCGCGCCGGGCTGCCGGGGGTCTCCGCGCCGCGGGCCGCGCAGAGCCTGGCCGGAGCGATCGTGGGGCACACGGCGATGAAGCTGACGGGCGTCAAGACGGTCACCATCTGCCCCTGGGCCATCCGCGAGGGTGTGCTGCTGCGGCACATGGAGGACGGCGGAGCATGGTGGGCGGAGGTCAGTCTGCAGGACGGGGGAGCACTGCCCGCCGCACAGCTGACAGCACTGCGGATCGCGGCTCTGCAGAACTGAGGCGTGCGCGGAAGCGGGACTGAGGTGGTGCGCGGACCTCTCGGCAGTGGGCGACGCCCCATCTGACCTGCGATGAACGGGTCCCGCGGGGACAGGATGGCGGCGCCGGGTGCCGGTTAAGCTGGGGAGCATGGCCTACGAGATTCCGGTGACGCAAGCACGAGCAGAGCTCGCCGAACTGATCAACCGCGTCGTCTACGGCGGTGAGCGGGTGGTCGTCACCCGCCACGGCAAGCCACTCGTGGCCCTGGTCTCCGCCGCCGACCTGGAGCGACTCCAGGAGTTGCCGGACGAAGGCGAGGAGCAGGTGATCAGTTCCGTGTCGTCGGTGCACTCCACCTCGTCCACGTCCGGTGCGGGCGAACGGCAGCGATTCGGCATCGCCGCCGAGCACCGGGGCCCCAAGGCGACATAGCCGTACGGCTATTGAGCGCGTGAAAGGCCGTACGCCCCCGTCCGCTACAGCGGAGGCGTACGGCCGTCTCTGTGCGGTGCCGGGTCAGCCGACCGGCGCCGCTTCCCTCGCTGCCGGCGCCTCCTCGCGCACCGGAGTGGTGCGGCGCCGGAGCGAGCCGAGCAGTACGGCGGTCAGGCCGAGCAGGGCCCAGACGCCGAGGGTGAGGGCGGGGCCAGCGATGCGCGCACCGTCGAAGAACGAGACCGAGCGCAGGAGGGTGCCGCCCGCTCCCGGCGGCAGCAACTGGCCGATGTATCCCACCGGTTCGGGCAGCAGCTGCGGTGCGGACGTCACGCCGGAGAACGGGTTGCCGAGCAGCACCATCGCAAGCGCGCCGACCCCGATGCCCGCCGTGCCGATGAGCGCGGCGACCCCGGCGACCGTGCCGCTCACCGCGAGCGTGGAGAGGCTCAGCACCCCCGCTTCCGCCCACCAGTTGCCCGTCAGTACGCCCAGCCAGGTGTGTGCAAGGGCGGCGGCGACCATGCCGACCGCCGCGGCGGCGATGGTGAGGGCGACCGCCGCGCGGATGCCGCGCAGCCCGAGCATCGTCACGATCGCACCGGCCGCGACGCCCGCGATCGCGAGCGGCAGGACGCTCGCGCCGAGTGCGGCGCCCCGCGGGTCGGCCGAAGGCGCGGCCACCACATCGGTGGTCGTCACCTTCGTCCCTTCCGGGGCCTGACCGGCCACGGCCTTCTCCAGGAGCTGGGCGACCACGGGGCTCGCGGCCGTCGCGGTCAGCAGCTTCATCCCCTGCGGCGTGACGGCGACCGCTCCGTATACGGACCGGTCCTTGATGGCTTCGCGGGCCGCGCCTTCATCGGCGTAGCGATGGACATCGAACGCCCCCTTCTGCTGCTGGAGCTGAGACTGAAGGGGAGCCGTCGCCGTGGCGGGCCCCGCGACGCCCAGCGGGAGGTCGCGGGGAGCGGTCCTCGCGGCGGGCCAGGCGAAGGCCCATAGGGCGAACGCCGCGATCGCGGAGACCAGGACGGCCACCGCCACGATGCGGCGGCCCTGCGGGGGTGAGGTGGCGGGCGGCGTGGACATGGCCGGGCTCCATTTAAAGAGAAGGATCGTTCGTTTTACGGGATGTCCTCACTGTGCTTCCGGCGCGGACGCTTGTCAAGAATGAATGTTCGTTCTATTTTTGACGGCATGGCCCGCGTATCCCAGGAGCACCTCGACGCACGACGACGCCAGATCCTCGACGGCGCCGCCCTCTGCTTCGCCCGCAACGGCTTTCACGCCACCTCGATGCAGGACGTGCTCAAGGAGGTCGGCCTCTCGGCCGGAGCGGTCTACCGCTACTTCCGGGGCAAGGAGGAGCTGATCGGGGCGATCGTCGGGGAGGTCCTCGAGTGGATCCAGGCGACCTTCGAGGCCGCTGCCCAGGAGACCCCACCCCCGCCGCCGGACGTCCTTGTCGGCCGCGCCCTGACCCAGGTGCTCGGTCGGAGGCCGGGGGTGGCGGAGGAGACGGTCGACTACCTCCCGCGCCTGATCGTCCAGGTGTGGGCCGAGACCCTGCGCAACGAGGAACTCGCCGCCGTCCTGAAGCAGGGGTACGCCAAGGTGCGGGTGGCCTGGGTGAAGATCGTCGAGGGGTATCAGGCGGCGGGGATGATGCGTGACGACATCCCGGCCGACCATGTCGCGCGGGTGATGGTCGGCGCGGCTCAGGGGTTCGTCGCTCAGCTGGCGCTTTTCGACGAGGTTCCGGTCGACGCCCTCCAGGACGGCCTGCGGGGCCTGATGAGTATGGGGAAGCCCAGCTGATGGTCATGGGACGGTCAAGCGCTGGTTAACCTCGTTGAAACTCCTCCCAACTAGCCTGCAATGCCACGCCACCAGGGGTTTTCGTAGCCGGGGTGCGCAAGATCGACGCGCTGCTTGTGTGTTACATCTATATCCGTCGCGGTGGCCGCGGCAGCCGGGCCCCGCACGGTCCGGAGCGAGGACTGTGAGGTGGGACGCGTGCAACTGACGCCGCACGAGCAGGAGAGACTGCTCATCCATGTGGCCGCGGATGTGGCCGAGAAGCGAAGGGCGCGGGGGCTGCTGCTCAACCACCCCGAGTCGATCGCGCTCATCACGTCCCACATTCTCGAGGGCGCCCGGGACGGCCGTACCGTCGCCGAACTCATGTCGTCGGGGCGCAAGGTGCTCACCCGCGACGACGTCATGAGCGGCATCCCGGAGATGATCCACGACGTCCAGGTCGAGGCCACCTTCCCCGACGGCACCAAGCTCGTCACTGTCCACGACCCGATCGTCTGACGGGGGCCCGGCACATGAGTCCCACGCAACCCGTGGTCCCCGGCGAGATCCTCTTCGCCGACGAGCCCGTCACCTTCAACGAAGGCCGCGAGGTCACCGCCCTCACCGTCCTCAACGCCGCCGACCGCCCCGTCCAGGTCGGCTCGCACTACCACTTCGCCGAGGCCAACCCCGGTCTCGACTTCGACCGTGCCGCCGCGCACGGCAAGCGGCTCAACATCGCCGCCGGCACCGCCGTGCGCTTCGAGCCCGGAATCCCCGTCGACGTCGAACTCGTCCCCCTGGCCGGTCTGCGGATCGTGCCCGGACTGCGCGGCGAGACCGGAGGTGCCCTCGATGCCTGAGCTGTCCCGTGCCGCGTACGCGGACCTGTTCGGCCCCACCACCGGCGACCGGATCCGGCTCGCCGACACCGACCTCCTGGTCGAGATCGAGGAGGACCGCTCCGGCGGCCCCGGACTCTCCGGCGACGAGTCGGTGTTCGGCGGCGGCAAGGTCATCCGCGAGTCGATGGGGCAGTCGCGCACGACGCGCGCCGAAGGCGCCCCCGACACCATCATCACCGGCGCCGTGATCATCGATCACTGGGGCATCGTCAAGGCCGACATCGGCATACGCGACGGCCGGATCACCGGAATCGGCAAGTCCGGCAACCCGGACACGATGGACGGCGTCCACCCGGACCTCGTCATCGGCCCTGAGACCGAAGTCCTCGCGGGCAACGGCAAGATCCTCACCGCAGGCGGCATCGACACCCACATCCACTTCATCTCGCCGACCATCGTCGACGAGGCGCTCGCCTCCGGGGTCACCACCCTCATCGGCGGCGGCACAGGACCGGCCGAAGGCAGCAAGGCCACCACCATCACGCCGGGTTCGTGGCACCTGGCCCGGATGTTCGCGGCGATGGAATCGAGCCCCGTCAACATCGGCTTCCTCGGCAAGGGCAACACGGTCTCCAGCGAGTCCATGCACGCCCAGCTGCGGGCCGGAGCCGTCAGTTTCAAGATCCACGAGGACTGGGGTGCGACACCCGCCACCATCGACGCCTGCCTGAACGTCTGCGAGGACACCGGGGCGCAGCTCGCCGTCCACACGGACACCCTCAACGAAGCGGGCTTCGTCGGCGACACGTTCAAGGCCGTCGCGGGCCGCACGCTGCATGCCTTTCACGTCGAGGGCGCGGGCGGCGGGCACGCCCCGGACATGATCACGGCGGTGTCCCTGCCGAACATGCTCCCGAGCTCCACCAACCCGACCCGGCCGCACACCGTCAACACCATCGAGGAACACCTCGACATGCTGATGGTCTGCCACCACCTCAACGCGGCGGTCCCCGAGGACCTCGCCTTCGCCGAGTCCCGGATCCGGCCCACCACCATCGGGGCCGAGGACATCCTGCACGACCTCGGCGCCATCTCGATCATGTCGTCGGACTCGCAGGCCATGGGGCGCATCGGCGAGGTCGTCATGCGTACGTGGCAGACCGCGCACGTGATGAAGCGACGGCGTGGCTTCCTGCCGGGGGACACGCGGGCCGACAACCGGCGTGCGCGTCGCTACGTCGCCAAGTACACGATCAACCCCGCGGTCGCGCAGGGCTTCGACCACGAGATCGGCTCGGTGGAGAGCGGCAAGCTCGCCGACCTGGTGCTGTGGGATCCGGCGTTCTTCGGCGTCAAGCCGCAGGTGGTCATCAAGGGCGGGCAGATCGCGTACGCGCAGATGGGTGACGCGAACGCCTCCATTCCCACGCCGCAGCCGGTCCTTCCGCGGCCCATGTTCGGCGCCCGGGGCGCGGCACCGGGGCTTAACTCGGTCAACTTCGTGACCCAGTCAGCTTTGGATGACGGCCTGCCCGAGCGCCTCGGTCTGGCCAAGGAGTTCACCGCGATCCGCTCGACGCGAGGCCGTACGAAGGCGGACATGCGCGAGAACGATGCCCTCCCGAGGGTGGAGGTCGCCCCCGACAGCTTCGCCGTCACCATCGACGGGGAGCTCGTCGAGCCGTCGCCCGCCGCCGAACTGCCGCTCGCGCAGCGGTACTTCCTGTTCTGACGGGCGCTGTCATGTCCAGAGCCGCACTACTTGTTCTGGCCGACGGCCGGTTTCCCGCCGGAGGGCACGCGCACTCCGGCGGGGCCGAGGAAGCCGTCAAGGCCGGGCGGATCACCGGCGCCGCGAGCCTGGAGACGTTCTGCCGGGGCCGGCTGCACACCACGGGGCTCGTGTCCGCCGCGTTGGCGTCGGCCGCCGCCCTGGGGATCGATCCACTGGAGCTCGACGAGGCCGCCGACGCGCGGACACCTTCCGCTGCTCTGCGGGTCGCGGGGCGGCGCCTCGGGCGGCAGATGATGCGGGCCGCGCGGGCCGCGTGGCCCGATCCCTCGCTGGACCAGCTGGCCGCCGCCAGGCCCAAGGGCGCGCACCAGCCCGTCGTGCTCGGGCTCGCGGCCCGTGCGGCGGGTCTTGGGGCACAGGACGCCGCGTACTGCTCCGCGTACGAGTGTGTCAGCGGGGCCGCGACGGCGACCGTGCGGTTGCTGAGCCTTGATCCGTTCGACGCCACGGGTGTGCTGGCCCGGCTTGCGCCTGAGCTTGATCTTGTGGCGCGGGCCGCGGCGGAGGCTGCGCGGGCTGCCCTTGAGCAGGGGGTCGATGCGTTGCCTGCGGCGTCGGCGCCGCTGCTTGAGGTCGGGGCGGAGGCTCATGCGGCCTGGCCTGTGCGGCTGTTCGCCTCCTGAGGAACACCCGCCCCCCCAGCCCCGTCACCCAGGGCGAAATGAACTTTGAACCATAGGAGTCGCACCATGCACCTAGACCACTCCCACGACGAAGCCGCGGCCGTGAGTGCTGACGCGCACCGCCCCGACGGACGTCGCCGGGCGCTTCGGATCGGGCTCGGTGGGCCCGTCGGGTCCGGAAAGACCGCCACTGTCGCCGCACTCTGCAAGGAGCTGCGGGACGAGCGTGCCCTCGCTGTCGTCACGAACGACATCTACACCCGCGAGGACGCCGAGTTCCTGCTGCGTGAGGCCGTCCTGCCGCCCGAGCGGATCACCGCAGTGGAGACCGGCGCCTGCCCGCACACCGCGATCCGTGACGACATCTCCGCCAACCTGGAGGCCGTGGAGGACCTGGAGGACGAGGTCGGGCCACTGGACCTGATCCTCGTCGAGTCCGGCGGGGACAACCTCACCGCCACCTTCTCCAAGGGGCTCGTCGACGCGCAGATCTTCGTCATCGATGTCGCGGGCGGCGACGACATCCCGCGCAAGGGCGGGCCTGGCGTCACCACCGCCGATCTGCTCGTCGTCAACAAGACCGACCTCGCCCCGTACGTCGGCTCCGACCTCGCCGGCATGGCCGCGGACGCCAAGGCGCAGCGTGCCGAGCTGCCCGTCGTCTTCCAGTCGTTGAGGTCGGACGAAGGTGTCGGCCCTGTCGCCGCCTGGGTACGTGCGCAGTACGCCGCCTGGACCGCGTCCGCATGAGCGTGGACACCGTCGTGGCATCCGGAGTGCGCGGCACCGCCCGCATCACCGCGCGCGGCGACGGGCGGGGTGGCACCGTCCTGCCCGTGCTCGACGGGCAGGGGCCGCTCGCCCCGCGCCGCACCCGGTCGGCCGGAACAGGTGCCCAGGTCACCCTCGTCGGAGCGATGAGCGGCCCGCTCGGGGGTGATCACCTCACCGTCGAGGCCGCCGCCATCGACGGGGCCCGGCTGCGCATCGGTTCGGCGGCGGCCACCCTGGCCCTGCCGGGGCAGTCGAAGGAGGCGGCGCGGTACGACGTGCGGATCACTGTGGGTGACGATGCGGAACTCTGCTGGCTGCCGGAGCAGTTGATCTCCGTGCGTGGCAGTGAGCTGCGGGTCAGCACGCGGGCCGAGCTCGCCGGGAGCGCGAGCCTTGTGCTGCGGGAGGAGCAGGTGCTCGGGCGGACCGGGGAGGAGCCGGGGCGTCTCACCAGTCGGCTCACCGTCCGGCGGGCCGGCCGGCTCCTCCTCGACCAGGAGCTCTCCTGCGGGCCCGGCGCACCCGGCGGCTGGGACGGTCCTGCCGTCCTTGCGGGGCATCGGGCGATCGGGCAACTCGTCGTCGTACGACCGGAATTCGAGCAGAACAGGCCCCAGCCCGCGCTTCTCGGCGACACGGCCGCGCTGACTCCGCTCGCCGGGCCCGCCGTCCTGGTCACCGCGGTCGCCCCGGACGCGCTGCGGGTCCGCCGCGTCCTCGACCAGGCGCTGCGCACACTCACGTGAACGGGGCATAACCGCTCAGCGGAGTTCCGTGCACCGTCTATCGGATTGGTAAAGAAATACCTGCCCGGTCTGTCGCACTGAACCCGTTGACCGACAGGATCCTCCTACTGTTCGAAAATCGACAGGGAAATCGACAGGGGGAGGAACCAGTTGAGACGCACCACAGCATTCGGCGCCGCCGGCACGCTGATCACGGGCTCGCTCATAGCGGGCGCGATCATGGCGCCGGTTGCCAATGCCGACGCCCGCCAGGGCAGCGGCGGCGCTGACGCCCGTCAGCGCACCAGCTCGGAGGCGCGCGGTGTCGCGCTCGCCGCGCAGCGTGCCGCCAAGGCCGGTATCGACTGGCAGGCGTGCCCCGCCGACTGGGGTCTGGACAAGGCGATCAAGTGCGGCTTTGTCACCGTCCCGCTCGACTACGCCAAGCCCGACGGCAAGAAGATCAAGCTTGCCGTCGACCGCATCGGCAGCACCGGGACGAAGAAGGAGCGCCAAGGCGCTCTTCTCTACAACCCGGGCGGCCCCGGCGCCTCCGGGCTCCGCTTCCCCAACCGCGTGGTCACCAAGGCCCCGCTCTGGGAGAAGACCGCGAAGGCGTACGACTTCGTGGGCTTCGAGCCGCGCGGTGTCGGGCATTCGGCGCCCATCTCCTGCGTGGACCCGCAGGAGTTCGTCAAGGCCCCGAAGCTCGACCCGGTGCCGGACTCCGAGGCGGACAAGGGTGCTCAGCGCAAGCTGGCCGCCGAGTACGCGGACGGCTGTGCCGAGCGCAGCGGCGAGATGCTGCCGCACATGACGACGCCGAACACCGCACGTGACCTGGACGTCATCCGGGCCGCGCTCGGTGAGAAGAAGCTGAACTTCCTCGGCGTCTCCTACGGCACCTACCTCGGCGCGGTCTACGGGACGCTCTTCCCGTCGCACCTGCGCCGTATGGTCGTCGACTCGGTGGTCAACCCCTCGAAGAAGAAGATCTGGTACGAGGCCAACCTCGACCAGGACGTCGCCTTCGAGATCCGCCTCAAGGACTGGATGAAGTGGGTCGCCAAGTACGACGCCACCTTCCACCTGGGTGACACGGCGGAGAAGGTCAGCGAGCAGTGGACCAAGCTGCGTGCCGCCGCGAAGAAGGAGCCGCTGGGCGGGACCGTCGGCCCCGCCGAGCTCATCGCGTACTTCCAGAGCGCTCCGTACTACGACTCCGCCTGGGTGGAGATCGCGACCAACTGGAGCAAGTACGTCGCCGGTGACGCGAAGCCGCTGATCGAGGCAGCCAGCCCCGACCTGTCGGACACCGCGGGCAACATCGCGTCGGAGAACAGCAACGCCGTCTACACGGCCGTCGAGTGCGCGGACGCCAAGTGGCCCACGAGCTGGCAGAAGTGGGACCGCGACAACACCCGCATCCACCGCGACAACCCGTTCATGACGTGGTCCAACGCCTGGATGAACCTGCCCTGCGCGACCTGGAAGAGCAAGCAGCACGAGCCGGTCGAGGTCAAGACCGGCAAGGGCCTGCCGCCCGTCCTGATCGCCCAGTCGACCCGCGACGCGGCCACCCCGTACGAGGGTGCCGTCGAGCTGCACAAGCGGTTCAAGGGCTCGCGTCTGATCACGGAGAAGGATGCCGGATCGCACGGCATCACGAACCTGGTCAACCCGTGCCTCAACGACCGTGTCGAGGCGTACCTGCTGACCGGCAAGCTGGACAGCAAGGACGTGACGTGCACCCCGCACGCCACGCCCAAGCCGTAATGGTCTGCCGCTAGGCATCTGAGTAAGGGGCGACCGGGATCTCCCGGTCGCCCCTTCGCTATGCCGCCTCCTGCGCGATCGCGGCCCTGCGCGGCTCGGCGATCGCCTCGTAGTCCGCGGTCCGCAGCGCCAGCGAACGGTCCAGGCGCGCCGCGTTGAAGAACAGCTCGTCGTGGGCCAGGAGCGCCGGGTCCACGACCAGTTCGAGCTCCGGGTCGAAGGAGAACGGCAGGATCGTGCCGCTCACGCTGCCCGCGAGCCGCTCGGCGGCCTCCTGCGTGGCGAACCCCGCGTACGTACCGCCGAGCAACTGCTTGACGGCGTTCAGGTCGACGCGGCGGTCACCGGGCACCACCGCGAGCACGTACCGCTTCGTCTTCTTGCCGATCTTCACCATCACCACGATGCACTTGGCGGCCTGCTGGAGGGTGTTGCCGCGCAGCGCGCTCACCGCCTCCGTGGCGCCCTGTGCCTCGTGCTCGATGACGCGGTACGCCGCGCCCCGCTCATCGAGGAGTCCGACCAGCTTGGTGTACAGGCTGTGTTCGCTCATGGGCACGACCGTATGTCAGGACCTCAACTCAGCGGCATCCGGGGGAATTTCCGCCTGCTCGCCGCGGCGGCCCGCTCGGCCTCCTCCGCCTTCACGACCGCCGCGTACTTGTCGACGTACTCCTGTCCTGAGAGCCCGAGGATGGCGTACATGATCTCGTCCGTGACCGCGCGAAGGACTGCCTTCTCGTGCTCCATGCCCGCGTAGCGCGAGAAGTCGAGGGGAGCGCCGAAGCGGATGGACACACGCTGGAAGGTCGGCCACTTCTGGCCCGGCGGCTGCGCCTCGAACGTGCCGATCATCGCGCACGGGATCACCGGCACCTGCGCCTTGAGCGCCATCGCGGCGACGCCGACCTTCCCCTTGTACAGGCGGCCGTCGTGCGAGCGCGTGCCCTCCGGATAGATGCCGAGCAGCTCGCCCTTGCGCAGTACGCCCAGCCCCTCGCGGATCGCGGCCTGGCCCGCCTCCTTGCCGGAGCGGTCCACCGGGATCTGCCCTGCGCTGTGGAAGAACGCGGCCGTGAGGCGGCCCCGGATGCCGGGCCCCGTGAAGTACTCGGCCTTCGCGAGGAAGGTGATCCGCCGCCTGATGATGGCGGGCATCAGGAAGTGGTCCGCGAACGACAGGTGGTTGCCCGCCACGATCGCCGCGCCGGATTCCGGAATGTGCTCGAGCCCCTCGATGCGCGGCCGGAACATGAGCCGCAGCAGCGGCCCGAGGACGACGTACTTGAGCAGGTAGTAGAACACCCGTTGCTCCTTGACGTAGGTGGACCGGCCTGGGTGCTGCGTCGTCGCAGGTCACGGGTCCTCGCGCAGCGGTCAGTTTAAGTGCGCCACTCCCACGGGAGAAGGGACCGAAGCCTGGTGGCCTCGGTCCCTTCGTGTAACTGTGTGCCCGGCTAGAGGAGTCGAACCCATTGAGCTTGCGGAGACGGCGAACCGCACCCCGAAGATCACGCCCAGCGCACCTAGCGCATTACCGGAACACTTCAGACGTACTGCGGAACCGGTGGCCCGTCAAGGTCCGCCGTTACGCCAGGAACAGAGGCATGGCTATGTTGCGTTCCTGCTCCGTCAGGGCGAGGTCCGGGGCGACCAGGGCCGCGGACGCGCCCTCGGCCGCGGTCTCGCTGACGCGCCACAGGCGGTTGGCGGACACGGGGCGCTCCGAGACGGCGACGACGCGCACGCCGGTCGTGAACCGGGTGAGGCTGGAGTCGCGGACGACGAGGCGGGCGCCGCGCCTGCCGTGGACGCGGATGGCGTCGGTGGGGGAGTTCTCCAGGTTGCCGCGCCGGGCCAGATCCGCGACGGTGCCCAGCACCGAAAGGCGCAGCGCGTCGGCGACGAACACCGCGTGCCGGGCGCGGTTGTAGACGGCGGGGAAGCTCACCTGGATCACATTGCCGGAGATCAGCACCTGACCGGCCGCCGGGCCGCGCGCGGTGCCGACGTGGATGCCCTGCGCCGCCCCTTCGATGACGTTGTCGGAGATACGGGCGGTGGCCAGGGTGTGCCCGGCAAGGACGATGCCCTGCAGCGCCCCGCCCAACTGTGCGGCGGTGGTGGCCGCGACGAGCGTGTGCAGCCGGTCGCGTGGGCCCGCGTCGATCCGGTCGCGGGCCACGGTGCGCCGGGCCAGGCTCAGGGAGAGCCCGGGAGTGCGGGCCATCAGGGCGGCGACCGCCGACTGGAGACTGCTCCGGATCTGCGTCAGTTCGGGCCCGTAGCGGGTCGTGCTGGGGTCGGCCGCGATACGGGTCAGTTCCGTGGCGATCAGCACCGGGGAGATCCTGATCGGCGTCGCCGTGGGGACGTACTGGATGCGATTGCGGCTGACGAGCGCGGAGCTCGCGTCGAGGATGAGGATCCCGATCTGGCGGACACCCACCTCCAACCGGTTGTTCTCGAAAGCCACTTCGGGCACCACACCCGCGGCGAAGGGGCCGCGGAAGGTGAGGCAGGTCTGGGACCGTTCATCCCCGGGGGAGTCCACGCACGCCACGTCGCAGTCGCGCACCCGGACCTTGGTGCACCCGGTGAAGGTCAGCGCGCCGTCGAGATGCTCGCCGCCCGGGGCGCCCTCGGCGCGCAGCCCGCGGACCTCGACCTCCGCGCAGCCCTCGAAGAGCAGCGCGCCCTCGCTCAGCGTGGGGGCCAGGACGGTCGCGGGGCCGACACCCGTGACGACGATCCGGCGGCGCCCGATCACCCGTACCGGCGAATTGAGGACGAACCGGCCCGCGGCCAGGCAGAGTTCACCCCCGGTCGACGGCAGCTGGTCCACCGCTGCCTGGAGATCCTCGCCGGGGAAGGCGGTGACCGTGCAGGTACCGCGCGGTAGCCGGGTCAGCTGCGGGAACCTGGGGCGGCCGTCCTCGATCACGGTCTGGGCGCTGAAGTCGACCAGGGCGAGGGGCAGTGCGGTGTGCGGGGTGCCGTCCGGTGGTGCCGAGGTGAGCCGTTCCACGCCCTCCGCCGAGGCCGGGCGGAGCCGGGCACCCCACCAGTCGCCCGGCAGGTAGGTCCCGGCGCCCGCACTGAACCGCAGGCCCAGGTCGGCGCCGTGCACGGTCGCGGTGACCGGGGCGGTCGCGCCCACGGCCTGGCCGTCCCAGCGGCGGACCACCAGGCCGGTCGCGTCCTGTGGCGCGGACACCAGGCGGTTCAGTACGAGGACGTCCCCGGCCACGTCCGGCGTGACGGAGACGACCGTGTACAGCTCGCCGTGCGGCAGCCGGTCCGCGCGCCGGGTGCGCCAGCCGACCTCCACCAGGTCCTGCTGGGCGAGTTTCACCGCGGGCGAGGCCGCGAGGGTCACTTGGGTGCCACTGAAGGTCTTGATCCGGGCGGCGGTCGCTCCGTTGTCGGCGGCCCAGACGAAGCGCGCGGTGGCCGCGGTGCCGCCGTCCAGGACCTCGACGCGCAGGATTCCGTCGGGCAGCAGGCCGAGCGGATCACCCGGCGGGTCGCAGGGGTCCGGCGTCGTGGTGGGGCTGGTCCGGGTGACGGTCAGGCGGCCGGTGGAGAGCCGGGGGAAGGCGAGGGCGTCCAACGCCGCCCGCGCGGAGCCCAGCACGGTGGGCACGACCCGCACCCGGTAGCCGACTCGGGTGCGGGCGCCCGCGTCCAGCGGCTCCAGGGCGGGGTCGGCGATCTCCTCCCAGTCCTCGGCGGGCTGGAGGTGCTCGCTGAACACGTCGAGGAAGACCACGGCTCGCCCGATGCCGGGGAGGGGCGGCGGGCTCTCCTGGGAGAAGTAGAAGAACGGGGCGGGCGCGAACGCGCACAGCCCGTCCGCCCAGATCCGCCCGGCCTGGACGGTGACCTGGCGCAGCGCGGGGAGCACGTTCGGGACGAAGCCGACCTGGAACGCGGGACTGCCTTCGGGCACCCCGCCCGAAGGCCCGACCACGTCGCGGAACGCGTCGGCCGCGGCGCGCGCCGACGCGTCGAGGTTGAGGTTCCACTCGTGGTCCAGGAGGACCCGGCCCTGCTGCATCCGCGCACCGGTCCAGCGCTCCGCGTCCCGCAGCGGGACCTTGGTGTAGTCGCCGGTCATCGTTCCTCCCAGGGTGCGACGGACACCTCGGCGGTGAGGCCGAGGGGGGTGAATTCGCCGATCCGGCGGCGGAGTTGGCGGATCCGAAACGCGCGCCGCGAACGGTGGTACGCCCCCACTTCGCCGCCGTCGCCCGCGGCGGCGAGCAGCGGATGGTCGGGTTCCAGCTCCAGGCAGTAGTAGCCGGACGACTCGAACGCGTCGGAGACGAAGGCGGGGGCCGGCGCGGTCACGGAGCGATACGTCGCCGGGTGCCGGGCCGGGGTGGTGAGTGCGGGCCCGAGGTAGCTGGTCCGGATGCACCCTTCTTGTTGTTGCACGGCATCCACCCCGTCCGCGAAGACACAGTCGCGGGCGTCGACGGCGTCCGCCCTGACAGGTCCCGCGAAGGTGACCGAGTCGGCGTGCAGCACCGGGCCGAAGCGGTTGACCTGGGCCACCGCGTCCGTGCGCACGCCTTCGTCCGCCGGGCCGCACGCGCGAAAGCGGCGCAGCCGGCCGTCGACGACGCACTCGGTCAACTCGACGGGCAGCGCCGAAAGTTCGGCCCGGACCGGGCCGAGCACGCAGCGCGTCGCGCGGAGATCGAGTTCCCAGGCGTCCGGGTCCGTACGCAGCCCGCCCGCCCCCGGATCCATCGTGAGGCCATCGGCGAAGAGCCCGGCGAGCCGGGGCCCGGCGGTCAGTGAGCCCTTGAGGAAGAAGCCCTCCAGGCTGACGCACGCCCCGGCGAGGTCCAGCGTGAGGTCGCCGACGACGACCGGGGTCGCGAGCGGTGGCGCGACGATGCGCCAGCGTGGCAGCCGCGGCGTGAAGGACTGCGGCGGCGGCGCTTCGAGGCGGTCACCGGCGAGCAGCCGGATCTCCACGTCAGGGACTCCGGCAGCGGATTCCTCCGGTGCGAGGCCCGCGCTGCGCTGCTCGGCCAGCTTGAAGGCGTCGGCGAGGGAGCCCACGACACCGGGCCCGCTGCTCTTCGACACCTCGACGACCACGCGCGCCGCCGGATCGGTGTCCGCGAGGGCGGCGAGCGCGCCGACCCGGCCCGGCACCGCCCGGTACCAGGTCGCCCGCACCGGCCCTGCGAGCTCGCTGCCGAGCTGGACGAACCCGCGCTGCGTGTCCACCAAGACCTGGAATCTCGAAGGGGGCGCGGCAACCGCCCCCGTGGGCGGCACGCTGCCGAACCGCAACTGCTCCCACAGCACGGCACCCGCGGGCGTGGACAGCGAGATCAACGGCGGCTCCGCACCGGGCACCGTGGCCAGCGGGTGAGTCGCGGCGAGCGTCAACGAACCGCCGTACGTGATGTCCCCGGGGCCGGCGAGCGCCTCCAGGACGCGGTAGGTCGCCCGCGTCGGAGCGTCCGACTCGTCGCCCGTGCGGTTGGCCGGATCCGCGCCCTCGGCGGCCACCCGCGCCTCACGGGGCCGCAGATACAGGGGTGCGGCGATGCCCAGCGGATGCAGGGCGAACCGGCCCTTGAGCTTCGTCTGGTCGAACGGCGCCGCCTCGGTGGCGACCAGCTGCCGTACGGACCACGGCCATACGACAGCGGTGACGGACCGCGGCGTCCACGGCCCGGCGGGGCGCACACCGCGCCTGCTTCGCTCGAACGGCGTGCCGAGTCGTTTCACCGACGCCCTGTCGCGCAGGTCGAGCGCGGCGGTCCGGGGCGGCGGCGGATGACCGAGGCGCTGCGTCCACAGCGTCGTCTGCCAGCCCTCGCTCACACGCGCGATCAGCCCCGTCACGGCGAACGCGAAGTCCTCGAGGGCGGCCGGAGTGCCCTTGCGCCGCCGCAGAGCGACCGCGTGGGCGACCTCGAGCCGCTCGGCGTCCTGCCCCAGGCCCAGCAGGGCACCGATGTAGGGCACGGCCCAGTCGGCGCAGCTGTCGATGAACAGGTCGTCGTACGCCCGCTGAATGTCCTCGGAGAGCAGCCGCCGCTGCCGGTCGACGGCGGCCAGCAGCGCGTCGAGGAGGCGTGGCCCACCGGGTTCCGCCGCGTCCCGTAGAGCGGACGGCAGCCAATGCGCGACCCCGTCCGGGTCCGCGGGCGTCACCGGCTGCGGCGGGGGCTGGGTCATGGCTGCTCCACCCGGATCGTCAACTCATCGGCCAGTGCGAGGAGTTCATGGCGCTCGGCGAGGACCCGCACCGGCGAGTCCGCGCCGACGTGCAGGGCGAGCGCGAAGACGCCCAGCACGCCCGGCACTCCATGGATCACGGCCAGGACGTCGGAGCGGTCAAGGGCGCGGCCCAACGGCCGTTCCGACGGGTCGAGCGGGCCGCCGCTCCGGGTGAGCGCCGCCCGCACGGCGCCGGTCACCTCGCCGGGAACGCGGCGCGGATCCACGGACACCCCACAGGAAAGGGGGAGTTGGCTCACGACCGCCCCCGCGACACACAGCGGCACCGTCACATCCCGGCGGCCGTCGAGGAACGCGGCGAGCGCCCGCACCTCCTCCTCCGCCGGAGCCTTCGGCCGCCCGTCCGCCGCGAGCCGCAGGAAGGCCACATGCTCACCCGTGCCACCGCAGCCACAGCCCGGCGGTCCCGCGCCGTGCCAGGCGGTCGAGTGACTCACGCCGGGGAAGGCGAGCGCCAGATCGGCCAGGTCGGAACGGGAGACCGCACGGCCGAACGCACGGGCCCGGCCCGGGGCGAGGCGCACGATACGCCGCTCGTCGTCCTGGTCTGCGCCCCCGCTGGTGGGCCCCGCACCGCGCACCCCGGTCACCCCGGGCACCCGGCCGAGGAGTGTGTCGATCACGCCGGACGGCACCTCGCCCGCCGTACCGCCACCCGTGCGGTGCGTCTCGGTGACGTTGCCGCGTCCGGTGGGCAGCCGCGCCCCGGAGGCGCCGTCGCCGAACCTGACGCGCTGCGACCCGTCGGCGTCCAGGAGGGCGGCGTAGGCCTCGGCGGGACCGGCGCCGAACAGCGAAGGCAGCTCCTGCCACCGCACCCCGCCGACCCGGACCTCCAGACTGGACACGATGCTGCCGTCGGCGGCCACGTCATGGGCCACCGGCGGCCTGGCCACCGCCATCTCCTGCCCCGGCAGGGCGGCGTCACCGCTGCCGAGGGTGCCGGACTCGCTGCGGCCGTGCCGGACGGGCAGCAGATTGGCACAGGCAGGGGCGCGGCCGACCGGGGCGGTGCGCACCGGGTCGTCGGGCGCGAGAGCCAGGTCGAGGACCAGCCCGGCGGGGAGCGGGGGTCCGGGGAACGGCGTGCCGGGGGCCGGTCCCTGAGGCGCCTCCTGATCGGCCGCGGCGGCACACGCGTACACACGCCAGTCGCTGTCCCGCGGACCGCCGCGGACGGCGATACGGGACGGAGTCTCGACCGGCGCGGGGAACACCCGGACGCGGGCGGGCCCTTGGGTACCGATCAGGTCGGGGATGACATGGGTACGGGCCACCACGCGGCGGTCGACGACATAGGCGGTCACCGGCAGCCTCGCGCGGAGCGCGCCCCCGAGCGTGGGCACGTTGCCGGCGAAGTCGAGACGGGACGCGCGGGTGCGGGTGCCGGGGGCGGCGAGCCAGTCGACCGGGGCGTGGCGGTCGGCCGTCACGATGTCGCAGGCTCCCGTCTGCCAGTCGACGAGTGCGACCGTGCGCTGGGCGGAGAGTTCCTCCAGGGCCGCGTCGAGCACGAGATGGCGGGCGGAGAGCGGGGCGTCGGTCGTCGTGTTGTAGAAGGGGCTGCCGAGGGGCACGTTCGTCGGCGTGCCGGTCGCCGACAGGTGCACCAGGTCGGTGAGCCGCCGTGCGCTGCCCGCGGTGGCGAGCACACGGTAGGCGGCGAACGGCGTGGTCTGAGGACTCAGCAGCTCCTTGAGATCGCGGTCGAAGGTGACGACGACCGTGCCGAGATCCTCCGCCCGCTCCTCCACCACGGCCAGTGCGACGGGCCGGCTCTGTGCGGGCTGAGCGAGACCGAGGAGCTGCAACAGCCACAGCCAGTAGTCGAACCAGTCGAAGCCGGCCGGCAGCACCGGCAGGCCGGCCCCCCGCTCCGCCACGAACAGCACCCGGTCGCCGGGCCGGAACCCCGGCTCCCGCAGGAACCGCATCGACCGGCCCTCGGGCAGCGCGGGCCGCGGCACCGGCGTCACCGTCAACCCGGCCCAGTCCGCCCGCAGTTGTACGTCCCTCTCGACCTCGAACGTCTGGGCGTCCCGGCCCGGCACGGCGGGAGACTGCAACCGGGTCCCGGCCGGTACCAGCGGCGACGCCCCCCGGTCGGTCTCCGCGACGGCCCAGCCGCGCGCGGCGACCCGGGGGCGCGGCCGGAAGCCCACAAGTGCCGCGATGCGCCGCAGGTCACGCCAGTCGGACGCGGCGGTGAGGAAGGCCTCGGAGGTGGTCAGCGAGGTGTAGGCGGCCACCCCGTCGGCGACGTACGCCCACAGCCGGGCCAGCGGCAGTGCGGCCGGATCCCCCTCGATGTCCCAGCCCCGCCCGAGCACCGGCGCCCCCGGCGCGGGCCTGCTCTGCTCCACGTCCCGGATCAGGGCGGCCAGGAAGTCGTCGAAGGTGCCGATCGCGCGGTCGGGCCGCGGCAACCCGGCCGCGGGCGCGGGAGGTTCGAGCGTGGGCAGGTGCTCACCGCAGGGGCGGCCGGGGGTGCAGCTCATGTGTCACCTCGTACGGTGTCGTCGGGTCGAGTCGGGCCGACTCGACCCGGCCCGGGATGTGTGGCGCCGCGGGGCGACGTTCCCCGCCGCGCGGCCCGCGCGGCGTCGCCTGCCCCCTGCCGCTCTCATGCGCCGCCTCGCACCGTGATGTCGAGGCGGCCGCGCTCCGGCCTCGCGGGATCGTCGTCGAGCACGGGGAGCTCCGCCGCCCCCACCCGAATCACCTCGTGCACCGTGCCCGGAGGTTCTCCGCTCCGGCGTGCCTCGAGCAGCTCGACCCCGTCGACGCCCGGAACCGCGGCGACGGCGGCCAGCGCCGCGGACACGTACACCGGCTTGCCCAGCTCGAGGCGGGAGGAGTGGAAGAGGCCCGGCCGCGCGGCGGTGCCGGGGCGCAGTGCCGTCAGGGCCGCGCGCCGGATCGCCTCGGGGTCGTTGCCCGGCAGCGCGCACAGACGCAGGGCGATGAGGAGACCCACCGGCGCGCCCTCGGCGACCGTCGCCTCGGTCCCCAGCATCCGGATGTCCGCCAACAGCACGTCCAGGGACGCCAGTCGGGACGCGTGATCGGCCGGGTCCGACGTGTCGAGCAGGTCGACGACCGTACGGATCAATGGCCAGGAGCCCGACGTGCCGCGCTCCGCCGCCGCCCCTTGCACGCCCGGCACGCGGGCCGCCGCGACCGCGTGGTCGGCGGTGGTCACCGCCCGGCGCGGGGTCACGGCGAACGCCTCGGGCGCGTCACGGCGCACCACGTCGAGTGCCGCCGCGTCCCGGCCGCCGGTGGCGGGCAGCGGATTGCGGGCCACGAGCGAGGGCACCGCCTGCCAGCGCGGGGGAGCGCCGAAGTCGAGCGGGTCGGCCGTGTCGTGCTCCAGCAGACGCAGCGCGTTCGCCGGTACGTTGCCCACCGCGCCGCCCCCGGTCTCGTACCGCGCCGCGACCCCGTCGGCGAGTGGGGGCAGCAGCCCCACCGCGCCGGTGCGAAAGCGCAGCAGGGGTGGTTCGTGGTCCTCGAAGTCCAGGACGCAGGCGAGTCTGCCCG
Organism: Streptomyces sp. NPDC048441; assembly: GCF_043200235.1. Taxonomy (NCBI): domain Bacteria; kingdom Bacillati; phylum Actinomycetota; class Actinomycetes; order Kitasatosporales; family Streptomycetaceae; genus Streptomyces; species Streptomyces sp. NPDC048441. The sequence goes on along the minus strand of NZ_JBICXM010000017.1, from coordinate 146,378 downwards.
GCGAGGTCACATCGAGCAGCGCGCGTACCTGGTCGACCTCGACCCGCGGGCCGGAGGGCAGCGCGGCACGGACCTCCAGGAGGTAGGGAACCCCGGTGGGCCGCAGGGCGACGCCCGCCCCGCCGCGCCCGGGAACTCCCGCGGAGGTCAGCGCGTACTCCCCGGGCACCCCGCCGTCCCGCCGCCGCAGCACCCCGGTGCCTGCCACCAGGCGGCCGTGGTGCGCCGGCACCGCGTTGCCGCGCGCCACCGTCACCTCCGCGCCCCCGGCGCCGGTGTCCACCGACGCCGGATACGCGCGCGCAAGCGCTTCCGCCGCCGCCCAGCGCACCCGGTACAGGCGCAGCTCGGGCGGGGCCAGCGGATCGTCGAACTCGGCGACCTCGGTGAGGCTGACCGCGGTCGCGCGGCGGCTGGGCAGCGGCTCACGGAACCGGGGCCGCCCGTCCGCGCCGACGGCGGGCCAGTCCGTCCCCGGGAGCCGCGCCGCCCAGTCCCGGTGCCGCGCGAGGTCCTCCGGATCGACGGCTTCGAACACCAGCTGGTCCCCGGCGCGCAGCCACGGCGCACCCGGCGCGTCGGTGGGCCTGGGGCGCACCAGAACGCACTCGGTGGCGCCCTCGGGAAGGCAGCACAGGTCCTCGCCCCAGTCGTAGAGCGCGATCTCGCCGAGCCCCGGATGGACCACCCGGTCCTCCTCCAGGACGAAGCCGAGCCCGGCGCCCTCATCGGCGACCGCCGTGTCCCCGCGCACCACGTGGACCGTTCCGCCGCTCGGGTCCGCCTGTAGCAGGACGAGGGTCCGGGACGACGCTGCCTCGGGCACCTCGTAGTCGACCAGGTGGGCGTGGCGGCGCACGGACGTGCGCAGCCGGGCCGTCTCCAAATAGGCCTCGGTGGCCACCCGGTCGAGTCGGTAGTGCAGCAAGTCGCCCACATGCGCGAAGAGTTCGAGCACGGTGATCACCGGATCGGCCGGTGACAGGTCCGCCGTCGGGTCGTCGCGGCGCAGGAACTCCACGAGGGCGGCGCGCAACGACTGCCAGTCGCGGGCGAGATAGTCGTGCACCGGGGACGGCCCGGCCGTCGCCACGGCCGCCTCGGGTGTGGCACACGCCCCGGGGTCCGGGCACTCCGTACGCAGCCGCACCGGCAGCCGTACCCGGAGCGGATCGAACGGGATCGGCGGCAGCGCGGGATGCGTTCCGTCGGCGGGCCGCTGCGGGAACACGGACAGGAGGTGCCGCCCGGCATCCGCCCGCCCGTTGATCCGCAGCTCCACGTGTGGTTGTGGCGCTGCCACCACCAGCGCGGAAGCCACCTCGGCCCGCCGCCCACCGGCCGGCGGCCGCAGCTCCCAGCGGCGCGGGTCGGCGAGGGCGGCAGGCGGGTCCGCGTACAGCCAGACGTCGACGGCGATTCCCCCCGGGACCGGCCGCGCACCCGCCGCCCGCAGCCCGTGCGCGGCGGCACCCGGGGCGCGCAGCCGGGCGGGGCGGTGCAGTGGGGGACAGGCGGGAAGCAGCGGGTCTTCGGCCATCGCCCTCACGCCTCCAGTCGCGCCGTGACGGTCGCCACGGGTCCGGGCGGGCTCTGGGGGCGGTAGTCGACGGTGATGTCCAGGGTGGAGTCGCCGACCCGCGTCACCGTGATCCGGTCCACCAGGACGCGGCCCGCGAGTTCCCGTTCCAGGGCGCCCTTCGTGCGCATCTCCAGGAGCCCGTCCAGGAGTTGGGGCAGCGGCTCGAAGAGCGCGGTGGCGCCGAGGCCGGGGCCGAAGCCCGGCCGGTGCAGCCGCTCGGTGGCGCCGGTGAGCAGCACCAGACGTACGAGATCGGCCAGATGCCCCGCCTCGTCGGTCACCGCGACGCGACGCCCGGACGTCAGCCGGAACGGATGCTCGGCCGCCGCGCTCATATCGCCTTCACCTTCGTCTGGAAGCCACTGACCTGGGCGGTGCCCTGCGGGGCCCCGGCCGCGTTGACGCACAGCGCCAACGAGTCGGACAGCAGCACCGCCTTGCCGCCCGCCGTCACTTTGGTCGCGGGCAGCTGCCACTCGACCCGCAGGCAGGGTGACGGGGCGGTACCGATGGTGAAGGCGCAGCCGCTGATGGTGGTCGCATCCTGGGCCAGGGCCACCTTCCGGCCGCCCACCAGGAGTGTCGACGACGGTGTCAGACGTCCGTTGCCGCCGTGCGGACAGGCGATGGTGATTCCCTCGTGCAGGAGATGGCCCGGCACTCAACTCACCTCCAGAGAACCGCCGTTGAAGGAGATCTTCGAAGACGTGACCTCGATCTTCTGCTTCTTGAACTCGGCCGTGATGCCGCTCGCGTCCATCCGCACGACCGCCCCCGAGGCCGCCGTGAGCCGCAGCGCCCGGTCCCCCGACGGCTCGTCGATCAGCTCGATCTTGTGACCGCCCGGCGTGATCAGCAGCACCGCGTTCGGTCCGGCCCCGGGCACGCCGTTCCCGTCCGACCACACCGCGCCCGACCACACGGGGACCCGGCTCACATCGCCCGCGGGCCATTCGACGAAGACAAGGGCCTTGACGGGCGGCACGGCGGCGAAACCGATCCCGGGCCCCGCCCACGGCGAGCTGGGCAGGCACCAGCCGGACGTCTCCTCACCGAGCACCTCCGGCACCCGCACCCGCACCCGGCACAGGTCCTTGGGATCCTTGTTGTCGGTGACCTGGCCGATGTACCGGCCGTGGAATCGGTCCGTCATTACAGTCCTCCCAAGCCGAACCCCGCGGTGCCCAGGGCGTTGCGCCGCAGGGTCACCTCCTGCCGATGGGCCTCCAACGTGACGACATGCCGCACCCGGTCCACCAGATAGCCGCCGGACAGGACCGGCCCGAGGCCCCGCACCAGGACCGTGCGCCGGGCCCTCAGCAGCAGGCCGGTCCGGTCGGTGTCCAGGGCTGCTGTGAGGGTCACGCCGTACGCACTGCGCAGCGCGCGCCCGGTGGCCGCCTGCTGTACGTCCACCTCTCCCGCCACGTCCTGCGGCGCGAGCAGCTCGGTCACCTGGGCAGCGAGCGACACCTCGGCCATCGCCTCGTCGTCGCCCGCCGCGTCGTGGGTGACGGGGGCGGCGGCAAGCGGCGGTATCCGACGGGCCAGCACCCGCCGCCCGGCGAGCAGGTCGACCCGCACCTGCGCCTGGTGGGCGTCCCCGCCGAAGCCGAGCGCCAGCTCGCCCTGGGGCTCGGCGAGCGGCGTGAGGGGGTGGAAGTGGCCGGTCACCTGTCCGCTGTCGTCGGCCTCCAGATACGCCACATACCCCCATTTCACGGCCAGTTCGCGGACGAAGGCCCAGTCCGTGCCGCGCTGCATCACCGTGTGCACATCAGGGTCGAAACCGGCCGGCGTCGGCTCGACCCGCGCCCGCAGTTTGTGCTCGGTGAAGATGGTCTCGGCGATCGCGCTGTCGCGCTGACCGGGCCAGGCGACGGCCTTCTCCTCGCGGTCCAGATCCAGGCTGCGGTCGACCGCCTTGACGGTGAGCGTGGAGCGCCCTTCGGCGTCCAGGTCCCAGACGGCCTGAGCGGAGTAGCCGTCGAACAGGTAGCTCCTGCCGTCCCGTTCCAGGCGCACGGTCAGCGGCGTACGCGGAGTGACGAGCGGGTCGAGGAGGCTCGGCCAGCCGCCGGTCGCGTCGGGATCGACGCGCATCGTGACCGTCGCGGCGTCGGCCTCGTCGGTAGCCTCCTCGGCCCGCACCTCGATCACCGCGTCCAGCGCGTCACGGCCGACTTCCGTGCCGTCGATCTCCAGCAGCATCCGGGTGGGGGGCACGGTCAGCCTCCCGGCAGGTCGACGGCGATGCCGGGGGTCTCGAGCCGGGTGGCGTCCGCGAACGGGTTGGCGTCCGCGACGCGCCACCACTGCGTGGAGTCACCGGTGAGTTCCGCCGCCATCAGATCGAGGCGGTCACCGGGCGCCGTAAGCCGCTGCCCGCCCGGCGGCGGCGCGGGCGCGGTGCGCGGCGCCGACATGGTACGGACGGTGCCGTCGGGCAGCGTCACGGACAGCAGCGGCTGCCGGGCGTAACGGGACGAGGGATCCAGCACGCCGCTCACCCGCCGAGCTCGGACATCTGCGGCAGTTGCAGCACGGCCTTGACCTCGCGCAGTCCCTGGTAGAAGTCGGCGGCGAGGCGCGCGAGGCGGTCGTTCTCGGGGAGTTCGGCCCTCAGGAGCACGGTGAGCCCCAGGTCCGCTGTGGCGTGCACCGGGTTGAGCGCGCTGTCGAACGCGGTCTCCTGGATCGTCAGGGATTTCAGCGTGACCGGCGTGATCCTCCCGGGTCCCCAGACGAACAGCGTCAACGGCAGCCGTCCGGCGGGGATCGCCGTGCCCTTGGACGCCCCCGGGATGCGCGGCAGGACCTGGCCGCCGACCGGCTGCATCAGCATCTCGATCGCGGCGAGCCGGGGCCCGATGCCGAACGCCATCGTGATGGCGCCCTCCGTCTCCAGGCCGTCGGTGGCGTCCAGTTCGAGCTTCAGCGCGTACGTCTCCCTCGCGGGCTGTGCCGCGGCGCTCGCGCTCGCCCCGCTGGGGCCGGTCAGGACGCGCGTGACGTTCACCGGGTTGTACTGGAACGACACGATCACCGGCACGAGCCCGAGCAGCGGGTCGGAGTACGAGAGCAACATGCCCTTGATCAGCGCCATGGACCCGCCTCCCGCAGGACGTGCGCGGCCACGGCCTGCGCGACGGTCGCCTCCGGCCCCTCGGGAACCGGGCGCCCCGCGAGGCGCGCGGCGATCAACGGCCGCAGCAGAAAGGGGTCGGGGGCCACCGGGACCTCCACCGTGATGCCCGGTGGACCTGTCAGGTGATCGGTCATGCCGTCTCCTCCGCCCAGACCTTGCCGAGCTTGTCGTATTCGCGCCGCAGCGCGTGGGTGAGATGCGCGGGCCGTACGCGTCCGCCGTCCGACGCGGCGAGGAACGCGGCCGCGAGCGCCGCGTTCCGCACCGAGCCGCCCGCGAGCTCCCGCCGGGACAGGGCGTCCACGTCCAGCTCCTCGCAGGGCGCGTCGGCGGGGAACGAGCGCAGCCACAGCTCGCGGCGCAGCGCCCGGTCCGGCAGTTCGAAGCGGATGGAGAAACGCAGCCGCCGCAGGAACGCCTCGTCCAGCGCCTGCTGTTTGTTCGTCGCGAGGATCACCAGGCCGGTGAACGTCTCCACCCGCTGCAACAGGTAGTTGACCTCCAGATTGGCCCAGCGGTCGTGGGCGTCACGCTGCTCGGTGCGCTTGCCGAACAGCGCGTCGCACTCGTCGAAGAACAGCAGCGCGCCGCAACGTTCCGCGTCGTCGAAGGCGAGTGCCAGGTTCTTCTCGGTCTCGCCGATGTACTTGGAGACCACCGCCGAGAGATCGATACGGAACAGGTCCTGGCCGAGACCGTTCGCCAGCGCCTCGGCTGCCATCGTCTTTCCGGTGCCGGGCGGCCCCGAGAGGAGCACCGCCACGCCCTGCCCGCGCGGCAGCCGCGCGCGAAACCCCCAGTCGTCGAGGACCACGTCCTGTAGGGCGACATGGGCGATCACCTCGTCGAGCTGGGCCCGCACATCGGCCGGCACGCTCAGGTCGTCCAGGACGAAGGCGGGCGTCAACAGGTCCGCGAGACGCCCCAGTTCGTGGCGCGGCAGACGCCGGGCGGCACGCCACACGTCGTCCACGGTCCAGTCCCGGCCCGCCGCTGCCGCCTCCGCGCGCGCCTGCGTCAGGGCGGCGGCGGCCTGGGTCCCGTCGAGTGTCAGCCGTGCCCCGAGCCGCCGCCCCTGCGCGCGCGCCTCCTCGGGCGCGAGACCGGCGGAGCCCAGGGCCCGATCCCACGCTGTGGCGCGATCCGCCGGGGACGGCTGCGGTACGTCCACCACCTGTACGCCGCACGGATCCGAATCGGCGCTGCCCCAGCCGATCAGCGCACCGTCGCCGGGCGACCAGGCCAGTGCGGGCAGCCGGTCCGCGGGCAGTACGGGAACGTACCCGCCGAAGCGCGCGGCGACGCGCACTTCGGGGTCGCTCAACTCCCGTGCGTTCAGTGGCAGTCGGTCGATCTCAGCCGTCGCGTCGTACGCCATCCCGCTGAGGTCTCCGGACCCGCGCAGGAGGACACCGCCGCCGAGCAGTGCGGCGATCCGCGCGGTGAGGGCGGTGCGGGCGTGGGCGCGCACCGGGTGCGGTGCCGTACCGGGCAGCGGAAGCCCCGAGAGGAGGCGGCGGGCCGTCGCCGTCAGCGCGAGTGGCCCTTCGGGGCCGGCCCCCGGGGCGAGCACACCGAGACGGATCAGCGGATCGGCGGGCTCCCAGGACGGGGGAGGCGCCGCGCCGAACGGCAGGAGAACGAGGCGCAGGAGCGAGGCGGAGGCATGGCGCCGTGCGCCGTCGTCGTGACCGCAGCCGAGCAGCACACCGAACTGCGGGTCGGTCTCCGCCCACCAGACGGCGGCGGTGGTCAGCCGCTCGACGGGGTCGAGGCCGAGGGCGGTGCACAGCCGTGCGTACGGCTCGTCGCGGACCGTGGGAACCATGACGCCCGCGAGGTGCGTACCGAAGTGCAGCCGCGTCGCCTCGTCCGCGCCCGGCGGCGTGCCGACGGTGCCGAACAGCTTCTGGAGGTCCGTGACATCGGTCGCCGGGCCCCACACCGACCGCAGCCTGCCCAGATAGCTGCCCAGCGCGCAGCACAGCGCGTCGAGGGCGGAGCCGATCGCCGGGCCGGGCGCGGAGTCCGGGGCGGGCACGGGTGCGGCGGCCTCGCTCATGAGCGCACCTCCACGGGACGCGGCTCGCCCGCGAGGCGCCGGGAGCGCAGCGACACCATGGGCCGGCCGGGCCGGTCCGGCACATCGAAGGTCACCGAGGTGGAGGTGACCGCCACGGTGGGGACCGCGACCCCGTCGAAGAAGAGCTCGGTGTCCGCGCCGCAGTGCGCGGTGGCCAGGGTCACCCGGCCGCCCACGGTCAACTGCCCGTTCCCGGGCACCGATACGACGACCGGGGCCACGGCGAGTGCGACGCCGCCGTGCCCTATGGGCAGACCGTCCGCGCTCGCCACGGCCACCAACTCCCTTACACCGGGCGCCAGATCGTGCCGGGGAAGCCGGAGTGTGAACTCCCCCTGCTCCTGCGCGACCGTCGTCATCGGCCACCCCGGCGGCCCATGGCCCGGGGGGTCGCCCGGCGCCGCCGCGAGGAAGAAGGTGTCGCCGGGCCCTGCCCCTTCGACGCGCACCGAGGTCGTGGCGTCACCGCCGATGCGGTCGGGGCGCGGCGCTCCGAGCCGGGGTCCCGGGGACGTGGACGACAGGGTGCGCACGGACGAGACCGGCGGCGCCTCCGTGTGCGTACGCTGCGGCTCGATCACCACCAGGCTCACCGTGTACGCCACCGAGAGACGCAGTGGTCTGGTGGAGGCTGTCCAGAGCTTCGAGTAGTTCTCGAGGTCGAACTCCTCCAGCGTGATGCGCAGGGGCTCGGCGAGCGCGGGCTCGGGTGACGGGAGGAAGGGCGACCCCGGGCTGACGATGGGACTCTCGTGCAGGCGGCGCATCACGGCGGCGAGCGAGGTGTGAATGATCTGCTCCGAGTCGCCCCCGGTGGTCGGGGTCGCGCCGTACGCGCTGAGGAGATAGTGCAGTTGTACGGCGAGCGGCGGGGCGCCCATCGAGGTACGGCTGCCCGTGCGGGGGTGCTCCATGGAACGGAACGCGGTGTTCGGCGAGATCCGGTAGAGGAACCAGTTCAGCCGGGGCCCGGGGTCGTCCCGGTCCAGCGGCCCGACCGTGACCGCGGGCTTCGCGCTGATACCGGCATCGACGAACCCCGCGTCGGTCAACCGCTTGAGCGTCTCGTCGACGGCCATGAACGCGTTCGCCGGGGTCACCATGCGTCACCGCGCCGGGAGCGGCCCTGCCTGCGGTCGGCCAGTGAGGCGAGAGGGTCGGGGGCGGCGGGGGTGGAGACGGGCGGTGACACGACGGTGATCTGCCCGATGTGGACGTCGGGGGCGCGAGGCATGGTGCCGGGTGAGGGCTCGTGGGTGGCGGGTGAGGGCTCATGGGGGGCGCGTCGAGCTACGAAATCGCCTGCGTCATACGGGAATTCGCCGGATGCGAAGGTGGATGGCCGCGCCACTGCCTCGATCTCCGGGCTTGCGGATGGGGCGCCGTCGGCCGGGGGCCGGATGTCTCGTGCGGGGGTGGGCACGTCTGCGCGGGCCAGCCGGGAGAGGAGGCCGGTAGGGGTGGCAGGGCCGGGCGCGCCGCCCCCGGCGGCCGGAGCGTCACGTGTCTGCCGCGCGGCGTCGATGCCCCGGCTCAGGACTCGATCGAGACTCCCGGCCAAGGGTTCGGCACGGCTGCCGACCGAGGCTCCCGCGTCCGACCTGAGGCCGGCGGCTTCCCGGGTTGCTGATGGCTCGGCACTCACCCGGGCCGCCGCGCCCGGCTCGGGGTCGGTGCCCGGCGGGCTCACCGCGCCAGGGCCGACGATCGCGCCCCGCCTGGTGCCTGCTCGATCCCCGGCAGTCATCCCTGAACTTGCTCCCGCCTCAACCTCGTTGTCGGCGTGGGCCCGAGGGGCCGCCGTGGCCGAAGACTTCGCCGCCTCGGATGCGGCGCTGGTATCGGGCATGACTCCCACAGGGGCCCCGGTGATCACACGCGCCCGAACGGCTGCCGAGTCCGGTCCGCCACCCGTGCTTGCGCCGACTACGGCGCCCGCGCCGGTGCGTGCCTTGACCTGGGCAACTGCCGCTGAGCCGCAGCCGGTGTCGGGCCCGGCACCTGAACTGGCGCCGGCTCCGGTACGTGGCGTGGCCGCCGGATGCGACCCGATATCGGCCTGGGCCCGGGTGGCTGTCGAGTGCGCGTCGGCATGTCGACCGGGCTTGCTGCTTGTACGGGGGGAGGCGTAGGTGCCTGGCCCGGGATTCACCCCCGTCTCCGTCTGACCCTGAGCGGTTGACCTGCCCGAGACGTCATGGATGGGGGACCTGGTGCCTGTGCCGGCGCTGGGTGCGGCGCCGCGCGTGGCCGCGGGATTCATGCCGGTGCCCGCGCGTCCTTGAGCAGCTGTCGTGCCCCAGCCGACCTGCGCGAGAGGCCTGGTCCCTGTACCGGCGTCGGCTTCGGTGCCGCCTGGCCTGGCTCCCCGATCTACCCCGGTCTCCGCGTGACCCAGGGGCGCCGCCATCCCCCGGCCGACACGTGCGTCGCGCCCGGCGACCGCACCCGACCATGCCGCCCTGCCCGCACCGCCACCACCGATGCTCATACCGATACCGGGCCAAAATTCCGGCCCCGTACCTCTCCGAACCCCGGCCCGTCCCGCACGGCTCGCCATCCGGGACAGGGTGCTGCCCTGCCCCCCGACGGCGGAAGGGACGCCGCCACCCGGGTCCTTCGCCACGTCACCCACCCCCCACCGCGAACGCGGCCAGTCGGCGTCGGCGGTCGCGGGGCAGCGCGTCTATTGCGGCGAGGTCCCAGCCGTACGCGGAGGCCAGTACGTGTACGTCGTGGTCGAGTTCGTCGAGCAGCGTCAGCAGGCCGCGCAGCACCAGTGTCTGGACATCGACCGGGTACGACACTTCGGCGCCGCACGCCGGGCAGTCGAAGACCAGAGGGCCGGCGAGTGAGTCGTCGACCGCTTCGAAGTCCCCTGGTTCCGGGGGACGTTCGGGGTGGCCGACGGTGCACCTGCGCAGCAGCTCCGCCGCCCCGGACTCGCCGGGCGGCAGGCCGAGCAGATCGCCGTACGCGGGCTGCCTGAGTCCGCCGCCGCGCCCGAGCACCGCGGTGCGGGGCCGGGGCGGCGGTACGGTGTCGGCGCCCAGGCGTACCGTGCTGAACTCCCCGCAGCCACAGGTCAGTACGGGCTCGATGTCCTGGCCTGTGAGGTCGCGGTACAGCGCGAGCAGCAGCCGGTCGCCGGTGGCGACGGGCAGGTCCGCCGGGTCGTGTCCCGCGGCGGAGAGGACCGCGATGACCTGGCCGAGCTCGGTCGTCCGCTCCCGTGCACCGGCCAGCGTGGCGAGGACGGCGAATTCGGCGAGCTCGGCAGGCCCGGTCCCGGCGGGCGTCCGCGTCATGGCCTAGGGCTCCGCCGGAGTGACCCAGGCGGTGTCGCGGTCGAAGGTCTCGAAGGACAGCTTGATCGTCTCGATCGCGACCGCGGCGGTCGCCGCGTCGAGCTGGGGGAGCGCCGTGTACTCCGAGACCCAGCACCGGTTCAGCTTGTACGAGAGGACCTTCTGCTGGGCCTCGTTGTAGAGGTCGACGATGACGTCTTTGCGGAAGTCCTTCAGTGACATGGGACTGCCGGTGGCGTGCACCTTGTTCGCCCAGGCCTCGAACTCCCGGTCCAGCGTCACCCCGCGCTCCAGGGCCACATCGTCGTAGCTGGTCACCCCGGGACTCTTGCGCTGCCGCGCTGGATCGGAGCCGTCCCGATGGGCGACGACAGTGGTCTTGCGGCTGAGCGGCCCCATCTTGGACAGGCCCGCCACGGTGCGCCCGTCCCACAGCACACGGAACATGAAACTCTTGTAGGGGTCGAAGCGGTCGACACCGCCGACCTTGAAGGGGGCCACGTCATGCCTCCAGTTGCGAGATCTGCGTGATCGTCACGACCACGAACTCAGCGGGCTTCAGCGGTGCGAACCCGACGACGACATTGACCCGGCCCAGATCGATCTCCGACTGCGGATTGACGGTCTCGTCGCAGGTCACGAAGAAACTGTCGGCCTCGGCGCGGCTCGTACTCTGCTGGAAGGCCCCCTGGTCGAAGAGCGTGCGCATGAACGCCGTCACCGCGAGCCTCAACTGGGTCCACAGATCAGGGTCGTTGGGCTCGAACACTGCGAACTGGGTGCCCAGGTAGAGCGAACTGGCGATGAGGTCCGTCAGCCGCCGCACCGGTACGTACTTGAAGTCGGAGCTCTGGGTGTCGGCCCCCTTGAGCGTCCGCGCGCCCCACACGACGGCCCCCGCTCCCGGGAACGTACGCAGCACATTGACGCCGCGCGGGTTCAGTACGCCGGACAGCGCGTCGTCGGTGGGCACATCGAGCCCGGCGATGCCCGCGAGAGGGCCGTCCGCGAGGCCGGCGGGCGCCTTCCACACACCGCGTCCCGCGTCGGTGCGGGCCATCACCCCGGCCACCGCGCCGCACGGCGGCAGACTGAGCGTCACCGGCAGCCCGCCGGGTCCGGTCTCGATCATGGTGACCCGCGGATAGTAGAGCGCGGCGTGTTCGCCGAGGGCAGGCAGTCCGCCGAGGCCGGGGGCGGGACTCACCGGCCAGTCCCGGGGGGTGTCGACGATCAGGAAGGCACGCTCGCGCGTGCAGAACGCCATCGCCTCGGTCAGCTTCTGATTGTTCACCAGGGTCGCGGTCTTGGTGAGGTCGGTCGCGGGCAGGTCGGGCAGGCACAGCAGATTGAACCGGGGGAACTCGAGTGTGCCGAAGGCGTAGATGCCGCCGGAGCCGGATGACGGAACGACGCTGTCGGCGGAGAACGTGCCGTTCGATCCACCGGCGAACCCGATCGTCCCCGACGTCGTCTCGTTCGGCCTGACGCCGGCCGCACCGGAGATCTCGATGCCGCCCCAGGCCCGGCCGAGACCGAGCGTCTGCGAGGCGTCGTTCTGCGCCGCGGGCAGCACGGTGACGGAGCGGTCGGCCCCGCCGCCGGTGGCGGTCGTGGTGAGCTCGAACCGGTTGTCGGGCGTGGGGATGTTCCCCTTCGAGGTGAGGAGCAGCCCGGCGGCCAGGGCGGCGGCGTCGATCGCGTCGCGCACGGCGCTCTTCGTGAGATCGGCCGGTGTCGTGAAGGGGAGCACCAGATCGACGGGCGGCCCGTAGTCGGCCGAGACCCGCAGCGTCGCGTTGGACGCCCCGAGCCTGACCGTCGAGATGCCGACGTCGACGCCGCGGGACACGGCTTGGTCGGTGGTGGTCTGCGCGCCGGTGGCGAGCGTGGCCGCGACGAGAGCCGAGTCGGCGAGCACCCGTGGCGCGAAGCGCGGATGGGCTGTGGACATCGACAGGCCGGTGTACGTCTCCTCCGTGAGCACGGCCGATTCCCCGGTCCGCGGATCGGGCCCCCGCAGCCGCACGGTGACGCCGAACTGATCCTTCGGATTGTCGGAGGTGCCGTACGTGACGGCCCCCTCCATGCCGGTGCCGCCGACCTTGTTGGCCCATGTCCCGGCCCCGCGCGCGGTGAGCACGAGCCGCGCGGGCGGTGGGCTCCCGGTGCCCCCGAACAGGGTCGCCGAGGCGGCGGGAGCGGGGCTGACCGTGCCGCTCACGGTGACTGTGCCGACGACCCGCACCACCACGGCCTGGGAGCCGCCGTTGGCGAAGAACAGCTGCACCGCGTGCCCCATGGGCCGTGCCTCGTCCCAGGGCGCCCCGAAGGTCCGTACGTACTGCGCGAGCGAAGTGACCGGCACCGGCACATTCACCGGCCCCCGCCGGGCCTGTCCCACGAACGCCGCCACCGACGTGGCGACACCCGTGATCGTGTGTGCGCCGGAGGCGACCTCCTGCACATAGACACCCGGATATGAGGTCTGCACAGGCATCGTGTCCTCCTTGGCGACGGGCCGGGCTCGGCGAGAGGCCGGGCGGCGAGGTGGCGAAGTCCTGACCGCGACCCCCGGACGGCCCAGATTCACCGCCGCCCGTCACCCGGCCGTCACCGCGGGGGCGCGGGCAGTACGATTCCGGCCCCTCTGTCGAGCGAGCGCACCCGAATCCGTCGGCCGCCGCGCAGCTGCCCGAACCCCGCGACCCGGTAAGGGAATCGGGACTCGGTCCACAGGCAGGCCGTTCCGCCCGGCGAGAACGACAGAGCGGACACGGCACCGAAGCGGAATCCCCGTACGGGGTGCTGGTGGTAGGGGAAGGTGAAGTCGAACTCCGACACCCTGCGCCCCGTCACCGCGTACCAGGCGGGGCGGAGCGGCGCCGCCGCCGGAAGCCGGCCCTCCGTGAGATCCGCGGAGCGGTCACCGCTCAGTGGGAGCAGGGCGAGGCGGCGGTGCACCGACTCGTACACGATGACGTTCCCGCTCAGCCAGGCCAGCGAACTGGAGATGTGCGGCGGCGGGTTGGCACCCATGATCTGCCACCCGGTCCTGTCCCACAGCCACAGCCCGACCGAGGCGTGCGGGCCCTGCGGCAGGACGGTCACAAGGAGCCGGTCACCGTCGGGAGCCGCGGCGAGCGCGCCGATCCGCGGCCCGGGTCGTGGCACCGGCTCGGCGGTCAGTCCGGGCAGGGTGATGCGGACCAGATGGGCCGCTCCGGGGCCGGTCGCCGCCCACAGCCTCCCCGCCGCGTCCTGGGCGAGATGGACGGCCGCCGGCGCACCGTCACGCACGGCCAGTGGCCGCCCCCGGTCGCCGATCCCCTCGTAGAGCTGCCAGCCCGCCGCCGTACTGAAGAAGCTCAGCATGTGGGTCCCGGCGGGCAGTCCTTCTTGCCACCTCGGTACGGAGCCGGTGGATCGTCCCAGCCGATGCAGGTGCCGAGCGCCTTCGGTTTGGGGTCCATTCCGGCACAGCACGCACGGGCCAGGGTCCCGGCGAACGTATTGCTGTTGGGGCCCGAGAGCTTGTAGAGGCTGGGGTTGTTGTACGCGCGGAATGTGGTGGCCATGCACTCGGGGACGGAGGCGATCCCGGGCTTCGGCTCACACGTCAGACAGGTGGGGGTCTTGCCGCAGGGATCGGGGGAGTCGTCCCACTTCTGCCCGGAGGTTCCGGTGAGCGGGTTGTCCCACTTGTTCTGCGGGCACATCGGGCTGATGATCGCGTAGTTGAAGGGCGGGGCGTCGATATAGGCGTGGTTGCCGAACGGGCCGATCTGCAGGGGCCTCGCGCACACCCGCACCCCGCCGCTGCCCTTGACGGGCCCCATGGTCGGCGGCTGACGCGGCGCCACCCGCGGAGCCGCCCGGCTTCCTGTGCCCTCGATGGACTGATCGTCCCAACTGCCGCTGGCCCCGCCCCCGCCGGACTCCCCGCCGCTGAAACTCGACCCGGACCCGGAGCCAGACCCGGACCCGGAGCCAGACCCGGACCCGAACATCCCGGCGGAGAAGCGCCGCACCACCTGATCGGCGCGCACGTCGGCCGCGCGCTCCTCGGGATCGGCGGAGTGCCCCACCCGCATCGGCTGCGGTCGCGCACCGGCCCCGCCGGAGCCCCGCTGCTGCAGCACATGCGTCAGCTCATGGGCCAACATGCGCGCGCCCGCGGGCTCTTCGGGCCGGAAACCGCCCGCACCGAACACGACGTGCTCGCCCACCGTGTAGGCCTCGGCATCGAGTTCCTGCGCCGTGGCGGCGGCGAGGGGACCCGTGTGCACCCGCACCGAGCCGAAGCCCGCGCCGAAGCCCCGCTCCATCTCCCGCCGGACCCGCGGCCGCAGTGGCTGCCCCGCCTGCCCGAGCACCTGATGCACCCCGGAGGGCACCGGGGGTGAGGCACCGGCCCCGCCGGTGCGCCGCAGCTTGTCGCGATCGCAGCCCTGCGGCGGGCACGTATGGCCGCCGCAGCGCCGCACTACGGGAGGCGCGTACGAACTCATCGCCCCAGACCACCAGTTCCGCGTCACCGAGGCGTCACAGGCCGGGGCTCGTACTCCCGCCGCCGGGCGGGCCGGTGCAGCAGGGCGACGACTTCCGGCGCGGGCCGCACACCGAGCTCGCGGTCCAGGAGCCTCGTGTACGCCTCCAGGCTGCGGCGTCCCTCGACCCAGTTGCCCTCCGCCAGATGGGCCTCGATCAGTACGCGCTGCGCGCTCTCCCGCAGTGGCTCGGCGCTCACCGCCACCATCGCGGCCTCCACGGACTGTGCGTGCAGCCCGCGTATCGCCAGCTGACGGCTCTGTGCCTCAAGCGCGTGGAGCAGCCGCTGCCGGACGCGTTCGCGCTCGATCAGTGCCCAGTCCTCGTACCAGCCCGGCAGCAGGTCGAGGGCCTCAAGACCGCGTGGCACCATCCGCAGCTCGGCCGTCGACGCGGCCCCTTCGATGACCCGGGTCGCCCACCGGCCGACCGCGTCGACGTCGAGGACGACCTCGGCACGGAGACAGAGCCCGTATGTGTCGGTGTCGAGCAGCGGCACGTCCATCTGCCGCAGCCGCCACAGCGCCGAGCGCAGGTTCCCACCGGCGCGGGCCTCGTCGTTGACCGGCCACAGCGACCCGGCGGCGGACATCCGTTCCACACGCCCGTGACGCAGCGCGACGTAGACGAGCAGGCGCTTGCCGCTCCGGGGCACCTCCAAGCGGCGGTCGCCCACGCTGACGAAGGGCTCACCGAGGAGGTGCAGGACGGGGAGCGGGCCCGGTGTATCCCCCGCGATGAGTGCCTGAGAGAAGTCGGGCACGGTCACGCACCCCCTCGACGGCCGGCCGGCCGCGGTGCGACGGGGACGGATTCGTCACCAGTCAGTCGGTCACCGGGCTCTGAGTGCCGGTGTATCAGGTGTCCCGGTGCCCGGCGAGAAAGTCGAGCAGGAATTCCCGCACGGTCTGTACGGCGGATTCGGCATCTGTCGTAGAGGTCCGCGCGGCCGTCGTGTCGCGCTCGACGTCCGTATGGGTCCGTACCGTGATCAGCACGCCACGGGTCTGGACCTCCACCCGCACCAGACACACTCCGGCCCTCGGCTGCTCGGGAAGCATGAGGGCAGCCTCCCAGGCCACCGTCACCGTGGCGTTGGGCCGGGCGCGGACCGTGACGCGGCGGTGATGCGGCGTCGCTCGACTGAACGTATGAGCGTGTACGACAGGGCCGCCGCGGCGGCGCACCGCCACCCCGTCCCGGCCGCCCCCGCAGCCGTGCGATCCACAAGGACGGGCGCTCGGGCGTCGTCGGCGCGGGACGGACACCCTCCCCTGACCCACGAACTCACCCAGGTACTGCGGCGACAGGGCGGCCGTGGGGACCGTGGTGCGCGAGAGGGCCGCGAGGAGAACCGCACGCTGGAGGCGGAGCGGGACCAGAGCGAGGACACGCGCCGAGGGCGCAGGCCCGAGGGCGGCAGCTCGCGCTCCCGCCTCGCGGGCGGCGACCTGGAGGCCGACTGGGCCGGTCTTGCCATCCTCCGGCGCTATCTCGGCGGAGAGGGTGACTGGCACATCAGGGACGTACCGGAGTGGACGCGGTACATGCAGCGCAGCGCGCTGCTGCGCGGCCAGCTGCTCCCCAGGATCGCCGCCTTCGCCCGGACGCTGGCGAAATCGGGCCAGGAGGCGCCCGTGCCGGTCGGTCTGAGGTTCCACGCCGAGGTGGAGAACGGCGAGGGCATCATCGGCTACCAGTATCTGCACGGCACGCACGCGGGCAAGGGTGATTTCACTGTCGACGGGACGGCCGAGGCCCGGCACGACTACCCGCGGTCCTACGCGGACCGAGAGGAGACAGTACAGCCGGGCACTACGGTCCGGATGCGCCTGCGATACCGGTGGAACGATGTCATCGACCCCAACCCCAAGTACGGGACCGACCGGATCAAGAGCATCGCCGCCAAGATCATCACGCTGGGGGAGGCGTCCTCGTACGACATCTCGATCTCCTGGGAAGAAGAGTGCACGGTGTGGCTGCCGGACGAGGGCGACATGGTCGTCTTCGGATACCCCGGCTCTTGACGGGTGAGCCGTCCGGACCAGGCGCTGTACCCGTACGGGTGACCGTCCGGCGTGTCCGCCCGGCGCGCGCGGGGTGCGGGGGTGGCCTGGCCTCTCTCCGACGCAGCGCGTCACCGTCTCAGGAGGTCCCCATGAGGTCTCGTCCCACGTCCCGCCTGCGCCCGGTCGCGGTCACCGCCGCCGCGCTGATCTCCCTCGCCGCGGCCGCTCCCGCCCACGCGGCAGGCGAGACCGCCCCCGCGCGGTCGGGCGGAGTCTTCCTCACCGTCTCGGGGGACGACAACGCCTGGATCCGCGGGGTGCTCCTGGACTGTGTGACGCGGGCACCGGGGCATCATCCGTACGCGGCCGAGGCGTGTGCGGCGATCGACGCGGCGGGCGGCGACTTCGACGCGCTGCCCGCGACATCGGGGATCTGCACCAAGCAGTACGCCCCCGTCACCGTGCGCGCGACGGGGACCCACCGCGGCAGGCCGGTCAACTGGCACAAGACGTACGGCAACGCCTGCGAGATGGGGTACGCGACGGGCGCCGTCTTCCGTTTCTGACCTTTACCCCGCTACTGTGCCGCGGCGCCCCTCAGGGGGTGCCGCGTGACAGCACCATCGCCAGGGTGAGCATTCCGATGACGACCCAGCCGAACCACAGCCAGCCGTTGCTCCCGAGCGCGACTGTGTAGGCGGTCACCGCGACCAAGCCTCCGATGGTGAATACACCCATCGTCTTCGTAGAATCAGGCATCGCCCTGCCTCCTCCCGGCAGCCCCGACGCCCAGACGCCAAGACCGCGGCCTGAGGCCATTTTGACCCGTGAAGACCCTTTGCCGCTAGCGCCCGCGCGCGGCCAGTGAGGCCAGATAGGCGTTGTACGCCTCCAGCTCCTTGTCACCGTCACGGTCCGCGGCCCGGTCCGTACGCCGTGCCTGGCGCTGATCGGAGCGGTACCACTGGAAGAGCAGCGCGAGCAGCACAAGCACCGAAGGCACCTCGCTGAACGCCCACGCGATGCCGCCCGCGGCGCTCTGATCAGCGAGTGCGTCGATTCCGAGGGAAGCGGGCGGGTTCTTGTACGTGCCGATCATCGGCTCGGACGCCATCATCAGGGCGATGCCGAAGAACGCGTGGAACGGCATACCGGCGAACAGCTCCAGCATCCGCATGATGTAGCCGGGCCGGTGCGGGCCTGGATCGACGCCCATGATCGGCCAGAAGAAGACAAGACCGACGGCGAGGAAGTGCACCATCATCCCGATGTGCCCCACCTTGGACTCCATCAAGGTGTCGAAGATCGGCGTGAAGTACAGCGCGTACAGGCTCGCGATGAACAGCGGGATGGTGAACGCGGGGTGCGTGATGATGCGCATGTAGCGGCTGTGCAGGAACCACAGCAGCCACTCGCGGGGGCCCTTGTGACCGCGGCGGGCCGCGACCGGCAGCGCGCGCAGGGCGAGGGTGATCGGGGCGCCCATCAGGATCAGGATCGGCGAGAGCATACTGATGATCATGTGCTGCACCATGTGCACGCTGAACATGACCATTCCGTAGTCGTTCAGCTTGGTGCACATCACGAGCAGGATGGTCAGCACGCCCGCCACGAAGGAGATCGTGCGGCCCACCGGCCACTTGTCGCCACGCCGCACGAGCCGGACCACTCCGAAGCCGTACAGGGCGAGGGCCACCAGGCAGCTGATGAGGAAGAAGGGGTCGGCCGAGAGCTCAAGACCGCGCCCCAGCGTGAACGGCGGCAGATCCATGTTCATGCCGTGCCCGCTGTGATCCATCCACTGGCTCCTGATTCGTGCGGTTGTGCGCTGTGTGTCCGCACCAGACTAGAACGGCCCCCGGACGCAGAGGCGTCCGGGGGCCGTTCCGAAAGACCATTCCTACAGGACGCACTCCGCCTCGGCGTACCGCTCGTCCGGCACCGTCTTCAGGGTCTCGACCGCCTCGGCGAGCGGCACCATCGTGATGGCCGTGCCGCGCAGCGCCGTCATCTTGCCGAACTCGCCGCGGTGCACGGCCTCCACGGCGTGCCAGCCGAAGCGCGTGGCGAGCACCCGGTCGTACGCGGTCGGGGTGCCGCCGCGCTGGACGTGCCCGAGGATCACCGGGCGCGCCTCCTTGCCCAGGCGCTGCTCCAGTTCGCCGGAGAGCCGCGTGGCGATGCCCGCGAAGCGCTCGTGGCCGTACATGTCCTTGGAGCCCTCGTCGAACTCCATCGTGCCCTCGCGGGGCTTGGCGCCCTCCGCGGCCACGACGATCGCGAACTTCTTGCCCGCGGAGAACCGGTCGCCGACCTTCTGCGCCAGTTCCTCGATGTCGAAGGGCCGCTCCGGCACGACGATCGCGTGCGCGCCCGCGGCCATGCCCGAGTGCAGCGCGATCCAGCCGGTGTGCCGGCCCATGACCTCGACGATCAGGACCCGCTGGTGCGACTCGGCGGTCGTCTTGAGGCGGTCGAGGGCCTCGGTGGCCACGCCGACCGCGGTGTCGAAGCCGAAGGTGACGTCGGTGACCGCGATGTCGTTGTCGATCGTCTTGGGCACCCCGACGATCGGAAGCCCCGCGTCCGAAAGAAGCCGGGCGGCCTTCAGCGTGCCTTCGCCGCCGATCGGGATGACCGCGTCGAGGCCCAGGTCGGCGAGGTGGCCCTTGGCCCGCTCGACGCCGTCGCGCAGATGCGCGGGCTGGACCCGCGATGAGCCCAGAATCGTTCCGCCACGCGCCAGAATGCCGCCCACCGCGTCCAGGTCGAGCTTGCGGTAGTCGCATTCGAGCAGGCCGCGCCAGCCGTCGTGGAAGCCGATGACCTCGTCGCCGTGGTCGACGACGGCGCGGTGCACGACCGAACGGATGACGGCGTTCAGGCCGGGGCAGTCGCCGCCGGAGGTGAGGACACCAATGCGCATAGCCCAAAATACCTTTGCAACGTGGGCCGAAATCCGGACCACGTCGTCCGGCTTGAACCCCGCCACCTTATAGGCGGCAGGGGGCGGGGCAGCACCGGGCGTCCGACTGCTGGACGCCGCCGCTCACCTGTGCGGCGGGGGCTTCAGGCGGGCTGCTGTGCGGCGGCCACGCGCTCGGCGCGCAGCGCCTCGTACCAGCGGTCGTCCGTCGGCGGCAGGGCGTTCACATCGAGGGCCAGCTTCAGGAGCAGGTCCGCGATCAGCGGGTTGCGGGCGAGGACGGGGCCGTGCATGTACGTGCCGAAGACTGTGCCGTTGTACGCGCCCTCCGTGCCGTCACCCGTGCCGTTGCCCCGGCCGAGCGAGACGCGCGCGAACGGGCGCGCGGACGGGCCGATGTGCGTGATGCCCTGGTGGTTCTCGAAGCCGGTCAGCTGGGGGAGGCCGAGCTGCGGGTCGATGTCGCCGAGGACGTCGCCGACGCAGCGGTCGCCCTCGCCGCGCGTGGAGACCACGTCGAGCAGGCCGAGGCCCGGCTCGCGCTGGCCGAGGTCGTTGATGAACTCGTTGCCCAGGATCTGGTAGCCCGCGCAGACCGAGAAGACGATGGCGCCGTTGCCCACGGCGCGCTGCAGCCCGCCGTCGCGCCGCAGGCGCTCGGCCGCGAGGCGCTGCGGGCGGTCCTCGCCGCCGCCGATCAGATAGATGTCGCCGGAGGTGGGCACCGGCTGGTCGCTGCGCACGTCATAGCGCTCGACCTGGAGGCCGCGCTGGTGGGCGCGGCGCTCCACGACCAGGGCATTGCCCTGGTCTCCGTACGTGCTGAGCAGGTCGGGGTAGACCCACACCAGCCGCAGGCTGTTGTCGCTCATGCTCATTCGTCCCTACGAGGGTCTAGAGGGTCCGGTGGGGTCAGTTGCCGACGCGGCGGCGCAGGTCCTGGAACGCGGTGTAGTTCGCGATCGTCTCGATCCGGCCCGGCGGCGCCAGCTGCACGGCCTCGTCGAGGGTCTCGCAGACCCGGAAGTCGAGGCCCGCGACCTCAAGACGCACGGCGAGGTCAAGCTTGCGGTCGCCGAGCACGAAGATCGGGTGTCCGGCAAGGCGGGTGTAGTCGACGTCCCACAGCCAGGAGGTGTCGGTTCCGTCGGCGCCACGGGCGTTCACGGAGAGCACCACGGGGGTGGGCGGCGGGTCGATCAGGGAAAACGTTTCGAGCCAGCCCGCGGGGTTCTTCGCGAGCAGCAGGCGCAGATCGCGGCCCTGGAACTGCACGACGTCATAGCGTCCGGCGACCGCCTGCACCTGGTACATCCGCTCCAGGGCGACCTGCGGCGGCACTCCGAAGACGGCGGCGACGGCGGCCGACGTGGTCGCGTTCGCCTTGTTCGCCCGGCCCGGCAGCTGGAGGTGGATCGGCCAGGCCGAGCCGTGCGGGTCCAGGACGTGGTCGCCGGAGAGCACCCAGCTGGGCGCGGGGCGGCGGAAACCGCACTCGCCGCAGAACCAGTCGTCCCCGGGGCGCTGCATCACGCCGCCGCAGGAGGGGCACGACCAGGCGTCGTCCTTCCACTCCTGGCCCGCGGCCACCCACACCACGTTCGGCGACGAGGACGCCGCCCAGACGACCAGCGGGTCGTCCGCGTTCGCGATCACGACCGCCTTGGATCCGGCAAGGCCCTCGCGCCAGGCCTCCGCCATCATGCGGGTCTCGCCGGCGCGGTCCAGCTGGTCGCGCGAGAGGTTGAGCAGCGCGATCGCCTTCGGCTCCACATCGCGGGCGACGCCGGCGAGATACTTCTCGTCGACCTCGATGACACCGAACCTGGCGTCCGAACCGCCCGCGAGGGCCGAGGTGATCCCGGCCGGCATGTTCGCGCCGAGCGCGTTCGAGACCACGGGCCCGCTGGCGCGCAGCGCCTCCGCGAGCAGCCGGGTCGTGGTCGTCTTGCCGTTCGTGGCGGAGACGAGCACCACGTCCAGGTGCGTGGCGAGACGCCCGAGCAGGTCGGGGTCGAGCTTGAGTGATACGCGGCCGCCGATCACCGATCCGCTGCCGCGGCCCGCCGCGCGCGACACCGCCGCGGCCGCCTTGCCCGCCGTCACGGCCAGCTTGGCCCGCGGCGACAGCGGGTCCGTGTTGCCTGCCATCAGTTCTGGATCCTCCTTGCTTACGGCGCCGCGCCTGCCCCCGGCAACGCGATGAACCTCAGCCTATCGAGATCCACTGACAAGCCCGAACCGCGGCACCACCCCGACCCCGGGGTTCTCCAAGGACCGTACCCTTGCGGCCATGCGACATGGCTCGATCCCGGGCGCCTCAGGGCGCGTACGACCTCTGACCCTGCTCGGTGACCCCGTGCTGCACAAGCCGTGTGAGGAGGTCATGGCCTTCGGCCCCGAACTGGCCCGGCTCATCGAGGACATGTACGCCACGATGTACGCCGCTCAGGGCGTCGGCCTCGCCGCCAACCAGGTCGGCGTGGCTCAGCGGGTCTTCGTCTACGACTGCCCGGACGACGACGATGTCCGCCATCTCGGATACGTGGTGAACCCACGCCTCGTGGTGGCGGACGGCGTCAGCGTGCGCGGCCCGGAGGGCTGTCTCTCGCTGCCGGGCCTCGAAGCGGGCACACCGCGCTTCGACCACGCCGTGGTGGAGGGTGTCGACGTGCTCGGGGAGCCGGTGCGGGTGCACGGCACCGGCTGGTTCGCGCGCTGCCTGCAGCACGAGTGCGACCACTTGGCGGGCGGCGTCTACACCGATCACGTCACGGGCTGGCGGCGGCGCAGGGTGCTGCGGGCCGCCGCCAAGGCGCCCTGGAGCAGCTGAGGTTCGGCGCCCTGCCGTTCTCAGAACCCGGGGCCGCCGACGCGGTTGCCCGCAGCGGCGAGCCGTCCCCACAGCAGATCCGCCAGGCTGCTCACCAATTCCGCGCGCGGGCACGGCCGTTCACCGAGCCACCAGTCGCCCGCGGCGTGCATCATGCCGACGATGCCGTGCCCCCACACGCGCGCGAGCTGCGCGCTGCCGGGGCCGAGGTCGACCCGCTCCTCGATGACCTGTGCCAGCTCCTCGCCCATGCGGCGCAGCAGGGGAGCGGAGTGCAGACCCACGTCGAAGCCCTGCTCGCCGGAGGTGACGCCGTCCGACGGATGCATCAGGAAGCGGTAGACCTGCGGGCGTGCCTCGATCGCCGCGAGATAGGTGTCGAGCGTCTGCTCCACCCGTTCCCTGCGCTCGGCGGGGGCGTCCAGGGCGGCGCGCAGCGAGTCGAGGAGTGCGTCCGTGTGCCGCTTGGCGAGCGCGGCGTACAGTCCGCCCTTGTCGCCGAAGTGCCGGTAGAGGATCGGCTTGGTGATGCCCGCCTCGGCTGCGATGGCGTTCATGGAGGCGCCGGGCCCGTCACGAAGCACCACCCGGTCCGCGGCTTCGAGCAGCTCGCGCCGTCGGCGCGCGGCAGACCGTTGCTGCTCGGTCTGCTGTGTGGTGGTCTCCATAGCGTTTCTCTCCCCGCCCGTGCGATTGCGCCCCGCACGCGCAACGTAACACCCCGCGCGAGGCGCCCATCGAACGGGCGGCCGGGAGTTGACATCTGCTACCGACCGGTAACATACTCCAGTTACCGCAAGTAACGCACGTCTTCACCGCAGGTCCTGGAGGGGTCATGGCCGAGTTCACCATGGAGCTCAACGACGAACAGAAGGAGGTCCGGGACTGGCTCCACGGATTCGCGGCTGACGTGATCCGTCCCGCGGCCGCCGAATGGGACGAGCGCGAAGAGACTCCCTGGCCGATCATCCAGGAGGCGTCGAAGCTGGGGATCTATTCCCTCGACTTCTACGCCCAGCAGTTCTTCGACCCCACGGGTCTCGGCATCCCGATGGCGACCGAGGAGATCTTCTGGGGCGACGCGGGCATCGGCCTCTCCATCATGGGCACGGGCCTGGCCGCCGTCGGCGTCCTCGCCAACGGCACCGAGGAGCAGATCGGCACCTGGATCCCGCAGATGTACGGCGACGTGAACGACGTCAAGGTCGCCGCCTTCTGCTCCTCCGAGCCCGACGCGGGCTCCGACGTGGCGGCGATGCGCACCCGCGCCGTCTACGACGCGGCCAAGGACGAGTGGGTCCTCAACGGCACCAAGACCTGGGCGACCAACGGCGGCATAGCCAACGTCCACGTCGTCGTCGCGGTCGTCGACGCCGAGCTCGGCTCCAAGGGCCACGCCTCCTTCATCGTGCCGCCGAACACCCCCGGCCTCTCGCAGGGCCAGAAGTTCAAGAAGCACGGCATCCGCGCCTCGCACACCGCCGAGGTCGTCCTGGAGGACGTGCGCATCCCCGGGCACTGCCTGCTCGGCGGCAAGGACAAGCTCGACGAGCGCATCGCCCGTGCGCGGGAGCGTGCCAAGACCGGTGGCGAGCGCGTGAAGAACGCCGCGATGGCCACTTTCGAGGCCTCGCGCCCGGCCGTCGGCGCCATGGCCGTGGGCACGGCCCGTGCCGCGTACGAGGAGGCCCTCGAGTACGCCAAGACGCGTACGCAGTTCGGTCGCCCGATCATCGACAATCAGGGCGTCGCCTTCCAGCTCGCCGACATGGCTACGCAGATCGACGCGGCCCGGCTGCTCGTCTGGCGCGCTTCGTGGATGGCGAGCACGGGCAAGAAGTTCGAGTCGGCCGAGGGCTCCATGTCGAAGCTCTACGCGAGCGAGGTCGCCAAGAAGGTCACCGCGCAGGCGGTGCAGATCCTCGGCGGCAACGGCTTCACGCGGGAGTACCCGGTGGAGCGGATGCACCGGGACGCCGCGATCTACACGATCTTCGAGGGCACCAGCGAGATCCAGCGCCTGGTGATCGCGCGTACGTTGTCGGGGATGCCGATCCGCTAGCGCGCCCGCCGCGCCCTTCCGTACCCTGTTGCACGTGAAACATCCACCCCTGTCGCTTTTGCGACAGGGGTGGTTTTCGTTGTGCGGGTCGGAGATATAGGCAGGCACACTTGCAAGGTTACCTGCCTATCTCATACGGTGGTCCCCATGGTCCACATGAGCGCACCCTCCGACGGCTCGGCTCCCGAGCAGGTCGCCGCCGATCTGTCGAACGTCGTCCGGCGGCTCGTGCGGCGCCTGCGCGGTGTGACACCGGCGACCGGGCTCAGCCCCTCGCAGCGTTCCGTGCTCGCCCGCCTCGACCACGCGGGCCCCGCCACCACCGCGGTCCTGGCCCGCGAAGAGCTCGTCCGGCCCCAGTCCATGCGGCTGACCGTGGGCGCGCTCGAGGACATGGGGCTCGTCGAGCGGGCCCCCGATCCCGACGACGGGCGGCAGTCCGTCGTCTCCGTGACCGATCAGGGGCATCGCACCCTCACCGAGATGCGGGCCGCCAAGCACGACTGGCTCTCGACGGCCCTTGCCGACGGATTCGACCCGGCCGAGCGCCGCCAACTGGCCGATGCCATCGTGCTGTTGGAGCGGTTGGTGCAGAAGTGAGGACGAGGGCGGACGCCCCGGCCCGCCCGGCGGCGGACGAGCGTCCCGCCTTCGGGGCCCGGCTCACCGCGCCCCTCCTCCTCGGCTCACTGCTCAACCCGCTCAACACCACGATGATCTCCACCGCTCTGGTGGCGATCGGGCACGACTTCGGGATCGGTGCCTCCGACACCGTCTGGCTCGTCTCCGTGCTCTACCTCGCGAGCGCCGTAGCCCAGCCCGTGCTCGGCAAACTCGCCGACGGCATCGGGCCGCGCCGCGTGTTCATCGGTGGCCTGGTGACGGTCGTGGCGTCGGGCCTCGTCGGGGCCTTCGCCCCCGGATTCGGCTGGCTGCTCGCCTCGCGGCTCCTGCTCGGTGTCGGTACGTCGGCCGCGTACCCGGCCGCGATGGCCGTACTGCGCGACGAGTCACGCAGGCTCGGCGCGCCGACGCCGCGCATGGTCCTCGGCCGCCTCTCCTTCGCCGCGCTCGGCAGTGCGGCGATAGGCCCGACCCTCGGCGGGCTCCTCGTGGCGACGGCGGGCTGGCGCGGCATCTTCGCGGTGAACGTCCCCGTCGCGCTCATCGCGCTCGGCTGCGCGCTGCGCTGGATCCCGGCGGACGGTCCGCGGGCCGCGCACGAGAAGGGCGGCGGTTCCAGCGCGCTCGACCCGCTCGGCACCCTGCTCTTCACCGGCGCGCTGACCTGCCTGGTCGTCTTCCTGCTCGACCTGGCCCACCCCCTGTGGTGGCTGCTCGCCCCCGTAGCGGCGCTCTCCGCCGCGCTGACCTGGTGGCAACTGCGCCACCCGCACCCCTTCATCGACCTCCGTATGCTCGGCCGCAACCACGCCCTCGCCCGCACCTACCTGCGGCACGGCCTCAGCTACCTCGTCGTGTACTGCGTCATGTACGGCTTCACCCAGTGGCTGGAGGAGGCGCGCGGCCTCTCGTCCCTCCACACCGGCCTCGTCATGCTGCCCATGTCCCTCGCCGCGCTGGCCTGTTCCCTGCTCGGCGCCCGTACGAAGGGAATCCGCGCCCCGCTGAGCATCGCCTCCGTACTCCTCGTCGTGGGCGGCACGCTGCTCTTCTTCACCTCGGGCGGCACCCCGCTCGCCGTGCTCCTCCTGACCGGCGCGTGCTTCGGCATCCCCCAGGGGCTCATGGGCACCAGCAACCAAGCGGCCGTCCAGGCCTATGCCCCCGCCGACGCGATCGGCTCCGCCGCGGGGCTCCAGCGCACGGCCCAGTACATCGGGGCCATCGCCGCGTCAGGACTGATCGGCCTCGCCTACGGGCAGCGGGCCGACGACGGAGGTCTGCATCTCATGGCCGGGGTCGGCACCGTACTGGCGCTCGCCCTGGTCGCCCTGACCCTGACCGACCGGGCCCTGCGAACCCGTCCCTGAACCAACTCCCCACCCAGCCCCATCCACGTAAGAAAGAGATCTGAGCCATGACTGCCACCACCCTGGACCCCACCACGGCCCTCGTCCTCGTCGACCTCCAGAAGGGCATCGCGGCCCTGCCCACGGCCCACCCCTCCGCGGAGATCATCGAGCGGTCCGCCCGCCTCGCCGCCGCGTTCCGCGAGCGTGGCCTCCCCGTCGTCCTGGTACGCGTCACCGGCGGCGCCCCCGGCCGCACCGAAGGCCACGTCGGGGGCGGCGACATGCCCGCCGACTGGGCAGAGCTGGTCCCCGAGCTCGGCCGCCAGGACAGCGACATCGTCGTCACCAAGCAGCAGTGGGGTGCCTTCTACGGCACGGACCTCGACCTACAGCTGCGCCGCCGCGGAGTCACGCAGGTCGTGGTCGCCGGAATCGCGACGAGCATCGGCGTCGAGTCCACGGCCCGCGCGGCACACGAACACGGCTACCACGTCACGGTCGCCGTCGACGCCGTGACCGACATGGACGCGGACGCGCACCGCAACAGCCTCGAGAAGATCTTCCCGAGGCTGGGCGAGACGGACACGGGCGAGGCGATCGCGAAGCTGCTCTGAGTCCTTGGGCCCTAAGGCTGTTGGGCTGAGGGGCCGTACAGCTAGGGCGCGTACACGAACGGCGTCGTCACGCTCAGCGGCTCGAAGCCCAGGCGCCGCAGGATCGGGCGGCTGTCGTCGGAGGCATCCACCTGGAGGTAGCGGTAGCCGCGTTCGGCGGCGATGCGGGCGCGGTGGGCGGTCAGGGCGCGGTAGATGCCCTTGCCGCGCCACTTGGGCGCGGTGCCGCCGCCCCAGAGGCCGGCGAAGTCGGTGCCGGGGTAGAGCTCCATCCGGGCCGAGCTCACCGGCTCGTCGCCCGCCATCGCGACCACGGCGACGATGGTGTCGGGGGTCTCGGTCAGCTGCGTGAGGACCCGCTTGGCAAGACGTTCGCCGAGCCCCGCGCTGTCATCGCCGAACGCCATGTCGTGGGCGTCCGCCATGAGCCGGACGCCGGACGCGTCCGTCACCGGCAACAGGCGTACGCCCTCCGGCAGTTCGGGCTCCGTGGGGAGGTCGGCGACCTCGGCCACCATCACGGTCTCCGGCGGCTCGGCGACGAAACCGGCGGCCCGCAGCCGGTCGGCGAGGTCGGCCGGGCGGTCGTGGGAGTACAGCTTCCACTCGAACTCGCGGCCCGCTGCCGTGAAGTACCGCACCTGCTCGGCGATGACGGAGTCCGCCGTGGCGGCGTCGACATCCGCCCAGTGCACGCCGTTCCAGTCGTGCGGCGCGCCGGTCTGCCGGATGACGGCCCCGGCCCGCTCGACGCGCGCGCCGGGGCTGTCCGTCTGTGCGTCACGCCGAATCTGCCGGTCGTACGCCGCCAATACCGTTTGGTGATCCATGCGGGCACTTCAGCAGGGCGGGCGGGGCGCGGCAACCGAATTAGGGGCGGGTCATGACTGCCAGTGGCAGCGCAGCGCGGCGGTGGCGAAGCCGGGCCCGAAGGCGATCATGACGCCGGATGCGCCGTCGGCCGGGGGATCGCTGTGGGTGCGTTCGAGGACACGCAGGACGCTGACGCCGCCGAGGTTGCCTTCGTCGGCGAGGGTGTCGGTGGAGTGGCGGGAGTCATGAGGGGTGAGGCCGAGGGCGGTGGCGGTGGCGGTGATGATGCGGGGGCTGCCGGGGTGGATGACAGCGAAGTCGGGCTTCTGGGGGCCGAACCAGTCCTTGACGTGGGGCAGGACATCGCTGGCCGCGCTGAGAGCCTTCTTGGTGGAGTCGAAGTGGATTCCGTCGACGCCGATTCGCCCGCGCTGCCGGTCGAGGCTGTCCGGCAGGACGTACTCGAAGGCCTCCTCGACCACGATTCCCGGACCCAGCCTGTCGCCGGTGACGACGGTCGCGGCAGCGGAGTCCCCGAACAGGGCCTTGTAGATCATCGACTCGATACTCGTGTCGGAATGCTGGTAGATGGCCGAGAGGACCTCCGCGCCCACGACAAGAACCCTGCTGCCGGGGTGGGCGGCGACGAGTTCAGCGGCACGGATGAGTGCGTGGGTTCCTCCGGGGCAGGCCACCGTGGTCAGTGCGATGCGGCGCACGGTGGGACGCAGGCCGAGCCGTTCGATGAGGTGGATGTCCAGGTTGGGGATGGCCCAACTGGTGGTGTGCGTCGTGACGATCGCGTCGATGTCGGCTGCGCGGAGCCCTGCCGTGTCGAGGGCTGAGAGGGCCGCGCGTTCGGCCATGGCGAGTGCGTCGCCGAACGCCACACGGGCGCGCTCGCTCATATCGGCCGAACCGGAAACGGTGGGGGAGTCGAGAGGGCGCGTGAAGTGGCGGGTGCGGACGCCGGAGTTGTCGATGATGCGGAGAATCGCTCGCAGCCTCGGATGATCGGGATGATGGGCGCGTATGTCGTCGGCTATCTCGGAGGTAGCGACCTTGTGGTCGCCGACGACAGTCTGAGGTCTGGAGACATGAACGAGCACAGGGCGACTCCCACGGGGCTGGATGGTGGGGATTCAGCACAACGTACTTCACTGTGCTGAACGCGTCTCCCCTCCCGAGCTCGGAGTTCGTGCCGTATGACGTGTCGTCATAGAGCGCGCAGCATGGGCGCACGTGGGTGGGAACGCCGCGCTCCGGGATGGAACACGAGGACCATGAGGCGGGCTCCGGGTGCGGTCAGGGGCTGAGCGGTGCACATGGTGACCCAGCCAGGCCCCAGTTCCGCGTGCAGTAGCGGGCGTTCGTCGCCATCGGGGTGAGGGTACGAATTGCCGGCGTCATAAGGAGCGGCTGTCTCGGGATCGGCGAGGACCTCCTTCTCTATCTGGCGCAAGATGTTGTCCTCGGGCCGGGACGCGAGCGCTGCGCGAAGCTGTGGCAGCACCATGGGGGCCCATGCCGTGTTCCAGTCCATCAGGTTCCGGCGGCCGGCAGGGTCGAGGACCATCCAGCGCATGATGTTGCTCGGGACTTTCCTGCCGGGGAACATGCCGGTGAGGGCTTCGTTGTAGGCGAGCATCTCCCATGAGGCATCGGTGATGTACGCCATGTGCCGGATCCCGTCGACCGCCTCCTGCCACACCCCGGGGATCTCCTTTCCGGATGACTGGTGGAGCGGCCCCGGCGGCTCCTGCAACAACGCGTACCGGCAGAGCGACACCCACTCCTGCTCGTTGAGCCCGAACAGCCGCGCCACGTCCCGCAGCAGTGACGTGGGTGCGTTGGGGTAACTGCCGGACTCCAGACGGTGATACGTCCCGATCGTCCGGTGCAGCAGTTGGTCGACCTGATGCTGGGAGAGACCGCGGGCCCGTCGCCCCTGGCCCGTGGGGCGGGCGAAGCCGTGCGATTCGGGGGCGATGAGGGCGCGTCGTTCGCGGAGCAGTGCGCGGAGCGCCGTCTTGTTCATGGTGGGTAATCCCTCTTGGAGCATGCCGAGTTGAGCATCAGCAGTCTAAATATTCCCACCACCTTTGGTAGTAAAGATTGCCCGAAGAAAAAGATCAGTCGATGCGGCATCATGGATCTCGCGGGACCACCGACCTGCAAGTTCGATCGTCGATGGGCACGCGGACACAACTGTGGGGCACCTTGACCGGGGAGCTCGAAATTGGCTGAAATTCCTCGGCGTTGGGTACCCCCTAGGCCCATCGGGCCGTTGCGGGAAGAGTATGGATCGGTTGTTCGTATTCCGATGTGTGTGGTCGGAAACGTCGCACTCGGGACGTACGGCGCATGACTTCCCGGATCGGTTCATGGGTCCACTGGCTGCGGCCGGTGCCGTCACTCGCCATTACGTAGCGGCCACGGTACCGGCCGCCCGCGGTTGTCCCCGGGCGGTCCAGCAAGTCGATCAGCGGGCGTCTTCCCCGGCAGGCAGCTGCTCCTGGGCCTGGGCCAGGATCTCCGTCACGCGCAGTCCGAACCGCACGTCGCAGGCGTGCGGTCGGCCGGATCGCGCCGCATCGACGAGCGCGTCGACCGCCGAGCGGAACGCGTCGAGCGGAACGCCCCCCGACGGCATCAGCGCCGTCCCCGCCTCACCGCGCAGTTCCACTGTCGAGCCCGAGGCCTTCGCGGGCGTGGTCAGGCTCAGTGTCGCGGTGCTCGAAGCCCCGCTGTCGTGCCGCAGGATCAGATGGACCAGGTCCGCCTGGCCAGGCGCCGCCGTCACGTCCGTGACATCGCCGAGCACCGGCATCAGGACGGACAGGGCATGGGGGCCGACGTCCCACAGCCCGCCCCGCCGCGCGCGCCACGGTGACGAGAACGGGCTGCTCCCGTCCGGCGAGTAGAACGAGCTGTACCAATCGGCGCGCCCCGCGAACCAGCCGTCCGTCGCCGCCTGTTCCGACACCCAGGCCGATGTCGGACCGGCGAAACGCAGCGTGAAGAAGACGACGGACGCCACCCGGGCCGCTTCGGCAGCCGCCGCGAGGTCACGCGCCGCGGCCACCGTCGTCGCCACCGGCTTGTCGAGCAGCAGATGGCAGCCCGCCGCCGCGGCCCGCGCGGCCAGCGGTGCCTGGACGTCCGGCGGCACCGCGAACGCCACGGCGTCGCTCGCCGCGAACAGTTCGTCCACGTCCGCGTACGCCGTGGTGGCGTGGGCGGATGCCAGCGCGGCCGCCGCGCCGGGGCGGCGGCCCCACAGACCGCTGAGCTCCACGTCCGGGTGCGCGGCGAGCGCGGGGGCGTGCGTGGACGAGGCCCAGGGGCCCGTGCCGACAAGTCCAATTCGCATATTTTTCATGGTCGGCATTATGGCTGACTCCCTACCGCCGGTGGAGGCCTGGACCCAGTGCCCACAACGGAGTTGGCCGCTCTTCGCTGTGGTGTCCAAGCCGCGTGTGGCCGGATCTCGTATCCAAACTCATCGGTAGTGAAAGCCCATTCACCCGCTATGGTGAATTCCCATTCACTTCGCTTCGCCTTTCGCTTCTCTGCTCTTCGTGCCCGCTCTGGAGTGATCATGAAGGTCGTCCCGATATCTCCCGTCGATCGCACAGGCATACGCACCCGGCTGACCGTTCCCGTCCTGGCCTTCGGCGGCATTCTCATGGCGGTCATGCAGACGGTGGTCGTGCCGCTGCTCCCCGATCTGCCCCGCCTGACCGGCAGTTCGCCCGGCGCGGTGTCCTGGCTGGTCACCGCCACGCTCCTGGCCGGTGCCGTGCTGACGCCCGTGCTCGGCCGGGCCGGTGACATGTACGGCAAGCGACGGGTGCTGCTCGCCGCGCTCGCGCTGATGACCGTGGGCTCGATCCTGTGCGCGCTCACCTCCGACATCCGGATACTGATCGCCGCACGCGCGCTGCAGGGCGCGGCGGCCGCCGTCATCCCGCTGTCGATCAGCATCCTGCGCGACGAACTCCCGCCGGAGCGCACAGGTTCAGCGGTGGCGTTGATGAGCTCGACGGTCGGTATCGGAGCGGCGCTCGGCCTGCCGCTCGCCGCGTTGATCGTGCAGTACGCGGACTGGCACGCCATGTTCTGGGCGACCAGCGCGCTCGGTGCCATCGGCCTCGCCCTGGCCTGGTGGACCGTACGCGAGTCGCCGGTCCGCTCGCCGGGCCGGTTCGACACATGGGGTGCGCTCGGCCTCGCCGTCGGGCTCGTCTGCCTGCTGCTCGCTGTGTCGCAGGGCGGCCAGTGGGGGTGGGGCAGCGCACCCGTGCTGGGTCTGTTCGCCGCTGCCTTCGTCGTCCTGGCCGTATGGAGGCGGCAGCAACTGCGGTCGAAACAGCCGCTGGTGGACCTGCGCCTGGCGTCCGGACGGCGGGTGGCGCTGCCTCATGTGGCGGCGCTCCTTGCCGGGTTCGCCTTCTACGCCAACTCGCTGGTGACCGCCCAGCTGGTGCAGGCGCCCGTCGCGAGCGGCTACGGCCTCGGCCTGTCGATCGTGGCCACCGGTCTCTGCCTGCTGCCCAACGGCGTGATCATGCTGGTGCTCTCGCCCGTGTCGGCCCGGATCTCCACCGCGTACGGCGCGCGCGTGACGCTCGCCATCGGGGCGGCCGTCATCGCACTCGGCTATGTCGTACGCATCGTCGACAGCCGTCACTTGTGGGTGATCATCCTGGGGGCGGCCGTGGTGTCGACCGGCACGACCTTCGCGTACTCGGCTCTGCCCACCCTCATCCTGCGGGCGGTGCCCCGCACGCAGACCGCGTCCGCGAGCGGTGTGAACGTCCTGATGCGCACCATCGGCCAGAGCGTGTGCAGCGCGGCCGTCGTCGCCGTGCTCGTCCGGCACACCTCCGCCGTCGACGGGGTACGGGTGCCGACCCTGCCCGCTTACCAACTAGCCTTCGCGATGGCCGGAACCATCGCCCTTGTGGCCTGTGCCACGGCCCTCGCCATACCCTCGGACCCGGGCCCCGACAGCCCGGACCCGGCTGCCGGGCACCCCGGCCCCGCGCGGGGGACGGCCCCTGGAAGCCCTGGAAGGGAGAAGCTGACGCCATGACCACGCCGGCTTCCAGCTCACCCCTCGGACCCGATGCACCCGCCCGCCGCGACGCCGAAGCGACGAAAGCCGTCATCATCCGCGCAGCCCGCTACCTCCTGGCCCGGCACGCGCACGCCGACATCACGCTCAAGGCGGTGGCCGAACGTGCCGGTGTGAGCGCACCGTTGATCGTCAAGTACTTCGGCAACAAGGACGCGCTCTTCGCCCGCATCATGTCGTTCGAGGCCGACGCCGACGCGCTCCTCGACGCGCCCCTCGCCGAACTCGGCCGCCACATGGTCCACCACCTCCTGACCAGCCAGGCCGAGCACGGCGCCGATCCCATCGTGCGCATCGTCCTCGCCCCGCTCCACCGCGGGCAGGGCGACATCCTGCGCGCCAACTTCCGTACGCAGGTGGCAGATCGCCTCGGCCGACGCCTCGAAGGACCGGACGCGGGCGTGCGCGCCGAGCTGGCGGTGGGCACGCTGCTCGGCCTTGGCGTGATGTACGGCATCGCCCGCGGCCCCCACTTGCGCGGCACGCCGATCGATGAGATCACGGAGCGGTACGCGCCCACCGTGCAGGCGTTCCTCACGCCTCGGCATCTGGACGGAGAGGTCACGCATGAACGAGAAGAGTGAACGCCCCGAACTGGCACGCCGGCTGGGCATGGAGCCGCACCCCGAGGGCGGCTGGTTCGTCGAGACCTGGACCGCAGGGCAGTCCTTCACGCCCGTCGGCTACCCCGGTGCGCGGGCGGCGGCCACCGCCATCTACTTCCTGCTCTGTCCGGGCGAGGAGTCCCGCTGGCACGTGGTGCGCTCCGACGAGCTCTGGCTGTGGCACCGTGGCGGCCCCCTTGATCTGCAACTGGGAGGCGAGGGCGCGCTCCCCAAGGAGGGCGATGCGCCGATGCGCGTCGGCCCCGGCGTAGAGCACGGCGAGCGCCCGCAGATCCTGGTGCCCGGCGGTTTCTGGCAGGCTGCGCGCCCCGCCGGTGACGAACCGGTCCTGGTGAGTTGTGTCGTGTCACCCGGCTTCGACTACGCGGACTTCCGCCTCGCGGACTGACCGGGCGGAGTAGCGGGTCTTCGCCGCCCTCTTCCCCCGGTGCACGACCGCCACCGCCGCGAGCCCGACCGCAAGGCCCAACGCCGTCTGTACGCCGAAGGGTTCACCGAACATCAGGGCGCCCCACAGGGCGGTCACCGGCGCCATCAGGAACATGAGCGTGTTGACCTGGGTGACTCCGGAGCGCCGCAGGATCAGCCAGTAGAGGCCGTACCCGCCGAAGGTGGAGAGCGTCACGAGCCAGCTGATCGCCACCCAGAACGACGCCTCGGCGGGCGGGGTCGCGGCGCCCGCGCCCACCGCGAGTGCCGTGAAGATGACGGCGCTCGTCATGCAGTGGACGGTCATCGAGACGGCCGGGGCGACCGCGTCGGGGGAGCGCCGGTCCAGGAAGGTCGCGGCGACCAGCGAGAACATCCCGAGGAACGGCACAAGGTAGGCCCACCAGGGCGCGTCGGTGCCGCCCGTGGCGTCCGCCGCGGTCACGATGACGACGCCGGCCACGCCGAGCCCGAGGCCGAGCCACTGGGTGCGCGAGACGTACTGGCCGAGCAGCGGCCCGGCGAGCGCGCCCGCGACCAGGGGCTGCGTGCCGTCGATCAGGGCGGTCGTGCCGCTGGAGACACCGAGCTGGATCGCGTAGTACACGGTGAGCAGATAACCGCTCTGCGAAAGCGCCCCGACCGCCGCTTGCCGTAGCGCGTCACGGGCCGTGAGCCCGCGCCAGGACGACCGTGCCACGGTGAGCGCGACGACGGCGAGCACGAGGGCCAGCGGCAGGAACCGCCACATCAGGACGGTCACCGCGGAGGCGCTGCCCGCGCCCATTTTGGCCCCGATGAAGCCGGAGCTCCAGGTCAGTACGAACGCGACCGAAAGCAGGAAGTTCATGGGATTCCTCCGACGGCGTCTGTGTTGGCGGCGGGTGCCCTGCCAGTCAGCGACGGGCGCGGCAGTAGACCGATCTGTCTACTCTAGGGTCGAGTATACAGATCGGTCTACTATGGAGGCATGGCTGAACTGGTGAGTGAGATCGCGAAGGGCTCCGGCGGCGCCGGGAGCGTGCCGCGCAGGATTGTCATGACGCCGGGCGCACGCCGCGCCCTCGACGCCGCGAGCGCGCTGTTCTACGAGCGCGGCATCCATGCCGTCGGCGTGGACCTCATCGCCGCCGAGGCCGGGGTCACCAAGAAGACGCTGTACGACCGGTTCGGCTCGAAGGAGCAGATCGTCGTCGAGTACCTGGCGGCGCGCGACGAGCGCTGGCAGGCCTTCCTGGCCCCCTACGTCGAGACCGCGACCACCCCGCGGGCCCGGATCCTGGCCGTCTTCGACGCCTCGCGCGACTGGGCGGAAGCGAACGGCGGCAAGGGGTGCAGCATGATCAACGCGCATGCCGAGATCAGCGACCCCGCGCACCCCGCGTATCAGGTCATCACCGGCCAGAAGGCCTGGATGCTCGCCCTCTTCACCGGCCTCGCGCGCGACATCGCACCGCGGCGGGCGACGAAGCTCGGCAGGGCGCTCATGCTGCTGCACGAGGGCGCCCTGGTCGCGCACGGCCTGCGGATCTTCCCCGACGCGATCGGCCACGCGCGCGGCGAGGCGGCGGCGCTGCTGCGTGCGGACCTCGGCTGAGTCGTCGCTGAGCCGTCGTTGAGTCGCCCATGGGCCCCTGTTGGGGAGCCCTTTGCCGATGGCCGGAATGCGTCGTTCCGCGTTACGCGCTCATTGACCGTACGCAGTCGTCGGACACACGCTTGCCATATAGCTGCCAACTACACCTAGTTCGTCGGGTGGTAGCTCACAGGCAGCGCGAAGCAGGAGGTAGCGCATGTGTGGCATCACTGGCTGGGTCTCCTTCGACCGTGATCTGCGGACCGCGGCAGGCGCCTTGGACGCGATGACGGAGACGATGTCCTGCCGCGGTCCCGACGACCGCGGCACCTGGATCGAGGGCCCCGCCGGACTCGGGCACCGCAGGCTCGCCATCATCGATCTGCCCGGCGGGCGCCAGCCCATGACCGTGCGGACACCGCGCGGCACGGTCGCCCTCGTCTACTCGGGCGAGACCTACAACTTCACCGAGCTGCGCCGCGAACTGACCGGGCGCGGCCACCGGTTCACCACCGAATCCGACACCGAAGTCGTCCTGCGCGGCTACCTGGAGTGGGGCGAGGCGGTCGCCGAACGGCTCAACGGCATGTACGCGTTCGCGGTGTGGGACGGCCGGCACGACAGGCTCGTCATGATCCGCGACCGCATGGGCATCAAGCCCTTCTATTACTACGAGACCCCGGACGGCGTCCTTTTCGGCTCCGAGCCCAAGGCGATCCTCGCCAACCCGCTGGCCCGCGCCCGGGTGACCCTCGACGGTCTGCGGGAGCTGTCCGCGCTCGTCAAGACGCCGGGTCACGCCGTGTGGGACGGAATGCGCGAGGTCGAGCCCGGCACGGTCGTCACCGTCGACCGGAGCGGTCTGCGCCGCCATGTCTACTGGCAGTTGGAGACCCGTCCGCATCCCGACGGCCGCGAGGAGTCCATCGCCAGGGTGCGCGAGCTCCTGGAGGACATCGTGCGCCGCCAGCTCGTCTCCGACGTGCCGCGCTGCACCCTGCTCTCCGGCGGCCTCGACTCATCGGCGATGACCGCGCTCGCCGCCCGCCAACTGGCCAAGGCGGGCGAGAGCGTACGCAGCTTCGCCGTCGACTTCGCGGGCCAGAGCGAGAACTTCGTCGCCGACGAACTGCGCGGCACCCCGGACACGCCCTACGTGCACGACGTCGCCGAGGCATCCGGCACCGAACACCGCGACATCGTCCTCGACTCGCAGGCCCTCGCCGACCCCGAGGTCCGGGCCAGGATGATCGGCGCCCGCGACCTGCCCATGGGCTTCGGCGACATGGACGCCTCCCTCTATCTCCTCTTCAAGGCGATTCGTGAGCACTCGACGGTGGCGCTCTCGGGGGAGTCGGCGGACGAAGTCTTCGGCGGCTACCTGCAGTTCTTCGACGAAGGAGCCAGGAACGCCGACACCTTCCCCTGGCTCGTGCGGTTCGCCGAGCACTTCGGCGACGATGCCGGGGTCCTGCGCCCCGACCTGACCGCCGCGCTCGACCTGCCCGCGTACATCCAGGACGGTTACGACACGGCGGTCGCCGGAATCCGGCGTCTCGACGGGGAGAGCGACTTCGAGTTCCGGATGCGGAAGATCAGCCATCTGCACCTGACCCGGTTCGTACGCATCCTGCTCGACCGCAAGGACCGCGCGAGCATGGCGGTCGGCCTCGAGGTGCGGGTGCCGTTCTGCGACCACCGTCTTGTCGAGTACGTCTACAACGCCCCCTGGTCCCTGAAGTCCTTCGACGGCAGGGAGAAGAGCCTCCTGAGGGAGGCGACGGCGGATGTCCTGCCGCGGTCCGTGTACGACCGGGTGAAGAGCCCTTATCCCTCCACGCAGGACCCTCAGTACGCCATCGCTCTCCAAGGGCACGTCAAGGACCTGCTCACCGAGCCCGCGCACCCCGTGTTCGACCTCGTCGACCGGGACCGGGTGGCGCGGGCGGCACGGAGCGAGGCGCCGCGGATCACCCAGGCCTCCCGGCGCGGGCTCGAGCGCACCCTGGACCTCGCGCTCTGGCTCGAGATGTACAAGCCGGAGATCTCGCTGTCCTGAGGGTCACTGCCCTGAGCAGTTCCGGACGGTCGGCTGCGGTGGAACCCGTTCCTCGGGGGCGGGCTCCACCGCATTCGCGATGGTGTCGAGGAAGCGCTGGAGCGCGGGCGCGCCACCGGGGCCCAGGCTCCTGCGGATGGGCGGCATGGCGGTGGGGGCGGCGGTTCCGCGCCGGGTCGCGGTGGCGGGGGAGGGGAGTTCCGTGGCGTCGGAGGTCACGGCCCTGCGTATGAACTCATCGACCGGCAGCCCGAGATGGTCCGCGTTCCGCAGGACCGCTTCGTACTCGTCGGGCGTGAACAAGACCTGCACAGGCTTGGCACCGTCCATGAACGCATGATGACGCCCGGAGGTGAGTCGTGCGGTGCGCTTGGCATATTCGCGCTCGAAGGCGTGAAACGGAACGGACTGGACACGAGTGGTCGGAAAGGAAGGTAGGCCCCGACCGGACGGGGGAATCGCGATCGGGACCTACACACTGTTTAACGGTGAATCAATCGCTTAGGTTCCCAGGTCGGACGCCCTGGCGCTGTGAGCTGCATTACGTCACGTCGGCAGCAGCCGGGCCGCTCGCATCTGGAGGTAGCGCGTCTCGGGGATGTTCAGTGTGCGCGTGGCCGCCAATTGGTAGGCGGCGCGAGCGGCCTCCCGCTCGCCCGCCCGCTCCAGGAGATGCGCGCGCACGGCGTCGAGGCGGTGGTGGCCCGCCAGCCGGTCCTCGAGCGCGGCGACCTGGGCGAGCCCGGCCCGTGGCCCGTGCACCATGGCGACGGCCACGGCGCGGCCCAGCTCGGCCATGGGCTCGGGAGCGCGGCGCACGAGGATGTCGTACAGGGCGAGGATCTGCGGCCAGTCGGTGTCGTCCGCGCGCGGCGCCTCGTCGTGCAGCGCGGCGATCGCCGCCTGTAGCTGGTAGGCGCCCGCGGGGCCCTGGGACAGGGCCTCCTCGACCAGCGCGCAGCCCTCCTCGATCGCCCGCTGGTCCCACAGCGAGCGGTCCTGCTCGTCGAGCGGGACAAGCTCCTCGTGGGGCCCGGTCCGCGCCGCACTGCGTGCCTCCGTGAGCAGCATCAGCGCGAGCAGTCCGGTCACCGCGCCCTCATCGGGCAGCAGCCCGCGCACGGACCGGGTGAGCCGGATCGCCTCGCGTGCCAGGTCCGCGCGGTGCAGGGCGCGGCCGGAGGTCGCCGTGTAGCCCTCGTTGAAGATCAGGTAGAGCACCTGGAGCACCACCGCGAGCCGCTGATCGCGGTCCTCCGGGCTCGGCTGCCGGAAAGGCACCCCCTTCACCTTGGCCTTGGCCCGGCTGATCCGCTGCGCCATCGTCGCCTCGGGCACCAGATGCGCGCGGGCGATCTCGGTCGTGGTCAGACCGCCGACGGCACGCAGCGTCAGCGCGATCTGCGCGGCGGGGCTGAGCCCGGGGTGGCAGCAGAGGAAGAGCAGCGTCAGGGTGTCGTCGTCGGACGGCGCACGGCTCTCGCCCGGCGCGGGCGTCGTGAAGGCGTCCCGGGGTGTCAGCTGGGCGGCCTCCTCCTCGCGCCTGCGCCGCGCCTCGTCACTGCGCAGCTGATCCGTGAGCCGCCGCGCCGCGACCCTGATCAGCCAGCCGCGCGGGTTCTCCGGAACGCCCTGCTCGGGCCACTGCCGCGCCGCGGCGATCAGCGCCTCCTGCACGGAGTCCTCGGCCTCGCCGAAGTGCCCGTACCGGCGCACGAGCGCACCGAGGACCTGCGGCGCGTGCAGGCGCAGCAGGTCCTCGGTCGCGCCAGTGCTGTTCAGCACGCTGCGTCGGGGCCGCCCATGATGGGACGGATCACCACGGGGTAGCACGGTGCGCCTTCGGGGACCGGGCACTGCTGGATCCGGTTGGCGATCTCGGTCACCCGGTCCAGGCTCTCGCAGTCGAGCACCCAGTACCCGGCGAGCAGTTCCTTCGTCTCGCTGTAGGGACCGTCCGTGATCACCGGGCGGCCTTCCTTGTCCACGTCGACCAGGCGGGTCTGTGAGGGCTCGGCCAGACCCTGGCCGTCGACCATCTCGCCGGACTCGGCCAGATCGTTGTTGAGTGCGCCCATGAAGGCGAACATCGCCTGAAGGTCCTTCTCGCTCCAGGCCGGGCTGTGCGCGTTGGCCTTGCCGCTCTGCGCCTCGTAGTCCGCCTGCGTGCCCTGAACCAT
Organism: Streptomyces sp. NPDC048441; assembly: GCF_043200235.1. Classification (NCBI taxonomy): domain Bacteria; kingdom Bacillati; phylum Actinomycetota; class Actinomycetes; order Kitasatosporales; family Streptomycetaceae; genus Streptomyces; species Streptomyces sp. NPDC048441. The sequence continues at coordinate 106,463 of NZ_JBICXM010000017.1, read as the reverse complement.
CACCAGATACTTCATGATGTCGCTCCTCCGCTGTGCGGTGGTCACCCCTTGTGGGCAACTCTCACAGGGGACGTCGGAGCGGACGACCCGTTCTCGACACTACGTCGGAAGATTCTTTCGCGCGGTTTCGCCGACCGGGACATTTCGGCGGGCACCGAACCGACGCGCGGCTACGGTCCGCACATGACGTACGCACATCGAGCCGCCACGTTCCGCGCCCTGCACCGCACCGGCGACCCCCTGCTGCTGCCCAACGCCTGGGATCACGCCTCTGCCGCCGCGCTCGCCCACGGTGGCTTCCCCGCGATCGGCACCACCAGCCTGGGTGTGGCGGCTGCCGCCGGGAAGCGGGACGCGACCGGCGACGCGCGGGAGGAGACCCTGCGTCTGGCCCGCGGACTCGCGCGGCTGCCCGCGCTGATCACCGTGGACATCGAGGGCGGCTTCAGCGAGCGGCCCGAGGAGGTCGCGGCGCTCGCGGCGGAGCTCGCGAGGGCGGGCGTCGTGGGTGTGAACATCGAGGACGGGCGCCCCGACGGGACGCTGACCGACACGGCCCGGCAGTGCGAGCTGATCCATGCGGTCAAGGAGACGGTCCCTGAGCTGTTCGTCAACGCGCGCACGGACACGTACTGGATGGGCGGAGGGGGAGTGGCGGAGACCGAACGCAGGGCTGCCGCGTATCGGCTGGCGGGCGCCGATGGTCTTTTCGTCCCCGCCTTGCAGGACGAGAAGGTCATCTCCGGGCTCGTCGCCGCGTTCGACGTGCCGCTCAACGTCCTCTTCGCCCCCGGTGGCGTGACGTACCGGCGTCTCGCGGAGCTCGGCGTGCGCCGGGTGAGCAGCGGATCCCTCCTCTTCCGTGCGGCCCTGCACGGGGCCGTCGAGGCGGCACGGGCCATCGCGCGGGGCGGCGCGGTGCCGGAGGGGCTGCCCTCGTACGCCGACGCAGCGGACCTCTGCGCGGCGTATGACGCGGAGGGGGCGTAGGGGGGGCGGACGAGCGCGCTACGAACGCATCCCGTCCGCGTCCAAGTCCACGCCTACCTGCTCCTCGTCTGGCCGATCCGCTCCGTCGAGCCGCTTCCCGCCGCCCCCGTTCCGCTTCTCGTCCCCATGGCCCGGCCACCATGCCGTGTGGCCGATCAGGGCCGTCAGTGCGGGCGTGAAGATCATCGCCATGACGAAGGCGGCGATGAGGATGCCGAAGGAGAGGGAGAAACCCATCTGGGAGAGGGTCGAGTTCCCCGCGAGCATCAGCGTCGCGAAGGTGCCGGCCAGGATGACGCCCGCCGAACCGATCGTCGGGCCGGAGTGGCGTACCGCCGTGCCCGCAGCGTCGTGCGGGGTGCGTCCCTCGCGGGCCTCCTCGCGCAGGCGCGACACCATCAGGATGTTGTAGTCCGTGCCGAGTGCGACCACGAACAGATACATGATCACGGGCAGCATGAACATCAACCCCGGCTGGCTGCCGATCTGTTGGAAGAGCAGCGAGGTCGCGCCCAGAGTCGCGCCGAAGCCGAGCGCCACGGACAGCATCAGGTACCACGGCGCCACCAGGCTCCGCAGGAGCAGGCCGAGGATGACCATGATGGCAAGGGCGGCCACCGGGAAGACCACCGAGTAGTCGCGGTCCACGGCCTTGTTGATGTCGACGTACACCGCCGTCGTCCCGCCGACGAGTGCTTCGGTGCCGGTCGGGGCGTCCTCGTGGGCGATCGGGCGCAGCCGGTCCTTCACGGTCGCGAGGGCCTGATCGGAGGCGGGCGGATCCGAGAGGATTACCGAGTACGAGGCTGTCGTACGGTCCGTGCTCAGGCGGGGTGCCGAGACCTCGCCCACGCCCTCGACGCCGTCCAGTTGTCCCCGGAAGGCCGCTGTCCGTGCCGCGGGCAGCGGTGTGTCGTCCTTCGATGTGAGGTAGACGAAGGTCGGGTCGGTGGTGCCCGCGGGGAAGCCCTTCTGGAGGTCGTCCAGGGCGACCATCGACTCCTTGTCCTTGGGCAGCGAGGAGCCCGCCAGGTCGAAGTTGGCCTTGTAGCCGAGGGCGCCGAGCGTGAGCGCACCCATGAACAGCGCGGACACCAGGGCCCAGACGGCGGGCTTGCGGGCGATGGCGGCGCCAAGACGCGCGAACCCGGTGCCCTGCGGCTCCCGCTGCCACGACTTCGACGGCCAGAAGACCTTCGTACCGAGCAGCGAGACGACGGCGGGGACCAGCGTGAGCCCGGCGAGCAGGGTCACGAAGACGGCGATCGCGAGGGCGGGGCCCATCGACCGCAACATGCCGAGCGAGGACAGTGTCAGGGCGGCGAACGCGACGATGACGGCGCCCGCCGCCGAGGTGATCGCCTCGCCGACCCGTTCGACGGCATGGACCATGCCGCCCTTGGGATCCTCGCCCGCCCGCAGTGCCTCTCGATAGCGGAAGAGCAGGAAAAGGATGTAGTCCGTGCCGACGCCGAACAGGACGACGGTGAGCAGCTGTTGGATCGAGGAGTCGGCCTTCATGTCGAAGGCCTTGTTGGCGGAGGCGATCAGGCCCGTCGCCATGGGGGAGATCAGGCCGATGAGGACCACGGGAAGCAGCGCGATGATCGGGCTCCGGAAGATCACCAGGAGCAGCACGATGATGATCACGATCGTGCCGACGCCTACGAGCAGGCCCGCCCGCGCCGACGCGTCGCTCTCGTCGAGCGCCTGAGCCGCGGAGCCGGTGATCCCGGCGGACAGGTCCGTGCTCTTCAGCTGGGGCTTGAGATCGGACCGCAGGTCCTTGACCGCGTCCTGTTGTGCGGTGTCCTCGGGGTTGGTGATCTTCGGCATGGCGACGACCGACGTCTGCACGAGCTTGTTCGGCGAGACCGCGCCCGGGACCACCGCCTGCACCTCGGGGATCTTCTTGGCCCGCAGATCCTTGGAGATGCGGGCGACGTCCGCGGAGTCGGCCGCCGTCAGCTTCCCGCCGTCGGAGCGCCGGAAGACGATGATGGCGCCGACGTTCTGCTGCTTGGGGAAGTCCGCCTCCTGGACGTCCGCCGCGCGGATGGATTCGTAGTGATCCGGCAGGAAGCTCGCCTCGTCGCTGCTCGAGGTGAGTTTTGGCGCCAGGGAGATCACGGCACCGGCCGCCACCACCCAGGCCAGGATGATCCACCACGGGCGACGGACCACGAATCGGCCCAGGCCAGAGAACATCGGCTACTGCCTCTCGCTAGCCCCCGAGGCGTAACAGCGCGTTCTGACCAAGGATCTTCTGGACCGGGCGGCCCCGCCACTTGAGGCGAACGGCTGAAGCGACGGGGCCGGCCCGTGGTGGCGTGCGGGGTGCCCGCGTGCCGTCAGAAGTTGATCATGTGTCCGGCCAGGCCGTGCACCGCTTCCTTGACGGCCTCGCCGAGCGTCGGGTGCGCGTGCACATTGCGCGCGACCTCGTGCACGGTGAGGTCCCACTGCTGGGCGAGGGTCAGCTCGGGAAGGAGCTCGGTGACGTCCGGGCCGATCAGGTGGGCGCCGATGATCTCGCCGTACTTCGCGTCGCTGATGACCTTGACGAAGCCGACGGTGTCGCCGAGGCCGTGCGCCTTGCCGTTCGCCATGAACGGGAACTTGGCGACCTTGACGTCGAAGCCCTTCTCCCTGGCCTGCGCCTCCGTCCAGCCGAAGCTGGCGATCTGCGGCTGGGAGTAGGTGGCGCGCGGGATCATCGGGTAGTCGAGTTCCATCGTCTCGGCGCCGGAGAGGGTCTCGGCGGCCACGACGCCCATGGCTTCGGCGGTGTGCGCGAGCATCAGCTTCGCGGTGACGTCGCCGATGGCGTAGATGTGCGGCACGTTCGTACGGCTGCGGCCGTCGATGTCGATGGCGCCGCGCTCGGTCAGTGCGACGCCCGTCGCCTCCAGGCCGTAGCCGGTGACGTTCGGCGCGAAGCCGATGGCCTGGAGGACCTTGTCCGCTTCCAGGATCTGCTGCTTGCCGTCCTTGCCCGTGACGGTGACGCGGACCTGCTCGCCCGACTCGTCGATCGACTCGACGCGGGTCGAGGTCAGCACGTCGATGCCGAGCTTGCGGTACTGCTTGGCCAGCTCCGCCGAGACGTCCGCGTCCTCGAGCGGCGCGACGCGGTCGAGGAACTCGACGATCGTGACCTTCACGCCGTAGTTGTGCAGGACGTACGCGAACTCGATGCCGATGGCGCCCGCGCCCGCGATGACGATGGACCGCGGCACGCTGTCGGCGAGGATCTGCTCCTCGTACGTCACCACGCGCTCGGTGCGCTCCGTGCCGGGCAGCAGCTTCGGCGTGGCACCGGTGGCGATGATGCAGTTCTCGAACGTGAGCGTGTCCGTGGTGCCGTCCGGCTTGGCGACCTGGAGCGTGTTCGCGTCGAGGAACGTGCCCCGGCCGTCGAACTCCGTGATCTTGTTCTTCTTCATCAGGAAGTGGACGCCCTTGACGCGGCCGTCCGCGACCGTGCGGCTGCGGTTGAACGCCTCGCCGTAGTCGAAGGACACCTTCCCGTCGACCTTGATGCCGTACGTCTTCTGCTCGTGCGTGAACAGATGGGCGAGCTCGGCATTGCGCAGCAGCGCCTTGGTCGGGATACAGCCGACGTTCAGGCAGACACCTCCCCAGTACTTCTCCTCGACGACCGCTACCCGCTTGCCCAGCTGGGCCGCGCGGATGGCGGCCACATAGCCGCCGGGTCCTGCTCCGAGCACGACGACGTCGAAGCGGTCTTCCATGGGGAGGTCCTCTCTGGTGGTACGTATCTGGTGGTACGTGACTCGCGCACGTCCGATCATGCGCCATCCGGGCACCTCGCGGGCGGGCGGGTGTCCGATGTCATGCCGCCCGTGCCGGGCCATTTCCTCAACCGCCCCTGTGGGCACACCCGTTGATGATCGGTACCAGGTTCACCCGGCCGAGGGCCACGGGATAGTGTCGCCGCGACGGAGCAGATACCGATGTCCCTCTGGGAGAGGTGGAGAACGCACTGTGGCCGGTGGCAAGCAGTCAGACATGACGTCCATACCCTTCGACGTGCCGACATCGGCACGCGCCTATGGCTGGATGCTCGGCGGCAAGGACAACTACGCGGTCGACCGCGACTTCCTGCTGCGGACGCTGCCGGACTTCCCCGAGTGCGTGGACATCGCCCGCCAGAACCGCGAGTTCCTGTTCCGCGTGGTGCGCCATCTGACCGAGGCGGGCATCCGCCAGTTCATCGACATGGGCTGCGGTCTGCCGACCGACGACAACGTCCACCAGGTCGCACGGCGCTTCGCACCGGACACCCGTGTCGTCTACGTGGACATCGACCCGATCGTCCTCGCGCACGGCCGGGCGCTGCTCGCCGACGACTCCACCACCACCGTCATCAACGGCGACATGCGCGACCAGGACGCCGTACTCGGCCACTCCGACGTGACCCGCCTCATCGACTTCGACGAGCCGGTCGCAGTGCTCTTCCTGTCGGTGGTGCACCACCTCACCGACGCCGACGACCCCCGCCGTGTGCTGCGCACGGTCATCGACCGGGCGGCGCCGGGCAGCTACCTCGGTCTCTCGCAGGTCGTCGCCGACGACCCGGCCCGCGGTGCCGCGATGAGCGCGCACATCTCCGGCGGCGGCGTCCCCTGGCAGACCCGCACCCCGGCCGAACTCGACGCCCTTCTGGACGGTCTCGAGCCGGTCGAGCCCGGCCTGGTGAACCTGGTGGACTGGCGCCCCGACGCCGACCAGCCCCCGCTCGCCCCGGTCCACGAGGACCTGGCCCCCTACCTGGGCGCCACCGAGCAGAGCAAGGGGATCTACGAGTACGGGGGTTTGCTCCGCAAGGCGTAGCCGTACACAATGGCGTGCATGATCCAGCACCTGACCGCCGCCGCACGGACCTTCGGGGTCCCGTGGCGGCGCGGGTGCGAGCGATCGGGTCGCTAGCTGTCCGGGGACTCCCTCTCCGTACCGCCACCCGCTCGCTGACAACTGAAGGATCACCATGGCTGTGGTTTCCCCTGCCGTCTCTCCCACCTCTCCCACCCTCCGCGACGCCCGCGTGCCTGCCGACGGCATGTACGAAGGGCGCCGCACCCTGCGCCGCCTGCCCGAGGGCTGGGACGAGCGCCCGTACGAACTGATCGACGTCGTCCCCCAGGGCCGCCTCATCGGCGCCGAGATCCGAGGGGTCGATCTCGCCGCGCCGCTTGCCCCCGCACTGCGCGAAGAGCTCAACCGCGCCCTCCTGGAGTGGAAGGTGCTCTTCTTCCGTGGCGCCGGGATCACCTCCGAGCAGCAGCGTGCCTTCGCTCTCAACTGGGGCGAGCTCGAGACCAACCCGCTGCTCGCGCGCGGTTCGGCCGACGACGTCGTCCGGTTCGACAAGGGCGGCAGCGCGACACCGACGTACGAGAACGTCTGGCACGCCGACGTCACCTTCCGCGAACGCCCCGCGCTCGGCGCCGTCCTGCAACTGCGCGAGGTGCCTCCGGTGGGCGGCGATACGATGTGGGCGGACATGGCGGCGGCGTACGACAACCTCCCCGATGACGTGAAGGCGCGCATCGAGGGGGCCCAGGCGATGCACGACTTCATCCCCGGCTTCATCCGCTTCTACGGGCCCGAGAAGCTGATCCCCCTCCAGGAACAGTTCCCGCCGGTCACTCATCCCGTGGTGCGCAGGCACCCGGAGACCGGGCGGCGGATGCTCTTCGTGAACACCTCCTTCACCACGCACATCGTGGGCATGGAGCGGGCGGAGAGCGACCGGCTGCTGAGCTATCTGGTACGGCAGGCGCAGATTCCGGAGTACCAGGTGCGGTTCCACTGGGAGGCGGGCGACATCGCCTTCTGGGACAACCGTGCCACCCAGCACTACGCGGTCGACGACTACGCCCCGCACCGTCGCGTGGCCGAACGCGTCGCGATAGCGGGCGACCGCCCGTACTGACCCATGTCCTTGGAAGGAACCTGATGGCAGCCGCAGCGCGCTTCCCGTTGACGCCCGAGCCGATCCACGTCCCCGACGCCGTGCTCGACGATCTCAAGGCGCGGCTGCGGCTCACCAGGTGGCCCGACGACGTGGGCAACGACGACGGGTACTACGGCGTCCGCCGCGGCTACCTCCAGGAACTCGCCGACCACTGGCTGCACCACTACGACTGGCGCAAGGCGGAATCCGCCATCAACGCCTACGAGCACTACCGGGTGAGTGTCGACGGCGTGCCCGTGCACTTCATGCGCAGGCCCGGCGTCGGCCCCGCCCCGACACCGCTCATCCTCACGCACGGCTGGCCCTGGACGTTCTGGCACTGGTCCAAGGTCGTCGACCAGCTCGCCGACCCGGCGGCCTTCGGCGGTGACCCGGCCGACGCGTTCGACGTGATCGTCCCCTCCCTGCCGGGCTTCGGCTTCTCCACGCCGCTGCCGGACCATCCCGACATGAACTTCTGGAAGGTCGCCGACCTCTGGCACACCTTGATGACCGGAACACTCGGCCACGAGAAGTACGCCGCCGCGGGCTGCGACGTCGGCGCGCTCGTCACCGGCCAGCTCGGTCACAAGTACGCCGACGAACTGCACGGCATCCACATCGGCTCCGGGCTCAAGCTCGACTTCTTCACCGGCGACCGGGCCTGGGACCTCAGCGGCGGACGGCCCTTCCCCGAGGGCCTGCCCGAGCCCGCCCACCGTCAGCTCATCTCCCTGGAGCGGCGTTTCGCCGCCCACCTGGCCGTGCACGTCCTCGGCCCGAGCACCCTCTCCTACGGTCTCAGCGACTCACCGGTCGGCCTGCTCGCCTGGATCCTGGAGCGCTGGGACAAGTGGAGCGACAACAACGGCGATGTGGAGAGCGTTTTCTCCAAGGACGACCTCCTCACCCACGCCATGATCTTCTGGGTGAACAACGCCATCGGAACATCGGTCCGCTACTACGCCAACGCCAACCGCTACCCGTGGACTCCCTCCCACGACCGCCGACCGGTCATCGAGGCTCCCACCGGCATCACCTTCGTCGGCCACGAGAACCCGCCCGGCGTCACCACCACCGAGCAGCGGGTCCAGAGCTGGCTCGCCGGAGCTTCCGCCGACTGGTATCAGCACGTCAACCTCACCGCGCACGAGAGCGGCGGCCACTTCATTCCGTGGGAGATCCCCGGGGGCTGGGTGGACGACCTGCGGCGCACGTTCCGCGGCCGACGCTGAGGCTTCGTCGCCCTCGTCGCTCTCCTTCGCTCAACGCCCGAGCACCCGCTGCCACTTGACCTCGCCGTCCTGCCACTCGTCCGTGGGCGCGAGGCCCGCGGCGGTGGCGACGGCGGCCGATGCCCGGTGGTCCGGGTGGACATGGGCGATGACGCCGCGCACGGCCGGCTGCGCCGTCAGCCAGCCGACGAGGCCGCGGGCCGCCTCCACGGCGATGCCCCGCCCCTGCCAGGGAGTGCCCACCACCCAGGCGATCTCCGCGACCAGCAGGCCGCTGCCGTCGTCGGCGGGGCCGACGGTCGCCTGCACCGTCCCGGCCAGGCGGCCCTCTTCCCGGCCGCTCTCTTCCTGGCCGCTCTCTTCGCGCAGCCGCAGCACCCAGTTGCACCAGGAGACCGCCGGATCGGGGGACCCGGCGGTTATCCGACGGTAGCGGGCACGCAGGGCCTGCCGATCGTCGGGAGAGCCGCCGATGAATTCGTGCAGGTCCGGATCGGCGAGCACGTCCGCCATCTCGTCGGCATGTTCGACCCGCAGGGGTACGAGGATCAGCCGGGCGGTGCTGATCTCCTGGGCGTCGATCGTGGCCATGGACGGCTCCATCAATTCCTTCAATTTCATGGACTGCGCCTTGGACGACGCTCGGGGCGTCGTCCAAGGCGCAGTCGTGGATGTCGATGCCTCATCTGACCGCTCCGGGTGAGGCATCGTCCACCCATTTACCCCTCCCACAGGGGTGGTCAGAAGGAGAGGGCGGCGCCTTCCGAAAGGCTCGCTCGCATCTCACAGCTGTTGCCGAAGGTCGCGGACCACGCGACTCGTCTGCCCTGCCACACCCCGTCGGCGGTGACCACGACGGGCTTCCACTCCTTGGTGCACGCCATGTCGGACGCCGAGCCGACCAGCTGGGCGAACTCGCCGTCGACGGCGTTCAGTTCGCTGCACGCGGCCGCCGCCGACGGGTGGCTTCCCGACGCCTTGGGCATACAGGTCAAGGTCACGGCGCGTTCCATGGTCGCGGTGGCCGCCTCCGTGCCCTGCCCGACGGCGAGGACCAACGACGAGGGCGCGTAGAGAGCGGCAGGGGCGGCCGCGGGCTGCGCCTGCGCCGTGCCGGAGGTGCCGGACATCACGCAGGCGGCCACGACGGCGGTGGCGCCCACCGTCTTGAGGAAGAAGCGCACGTCAGTTCTCCTTTGATGCGGGGGGTGTTCCTGGTTGCGGACAGGAGTCTTGCCGGTGCGGAGAGTGAGCGCCACATTCATGGTCGATTTCCGGTTGTCTATGTTCGCTCAGTGGTCACCGAAAGGCTGTTCGGGCAGCTCAGGGCGGGCGGGGGAGCCGCGCGAAAGGCGTCCGGCATGTGGACCGGAGGCGTTGGTGCAAGTAAGAACAACCGCCTGACCTGCTGCGACAGTTGATTCTATTTTCTACCGGAATCCAGGGTCGACCGGAAAGCATCGGTGCTAAGCGTGATCGCCGGCTCCAGTGGTGACAGAGATCCTCTGTGTGGCCCCCTTCGTGCCGCTGAGATCGCCGAACGTCAGCTTCAGGGATGCCCCCGTGACCGCCGAGGTGACCGTGGCGGGCTTGGCCGTCACGGCGGAGACGGCGCGGTTCCAGGTGAGCGTCAGGGAAGTCTGCGCGCGCATCGGGTCACTGACGCAGATGACCGCGGTGCCGTCACTCTTCTCGCTGATCTGCACGGAACAGGGAGCACTCGCGGTGAGCTTGCCCACCGTGCCGCCGAACCAGAAGTTGGCGCCCGTGAAGCCGAGCGACGGTACGGAAACCCCTTGCTGGCTGTCGGAGTTGGCGAGGATCTGAAGCCATCCGGTGTCCGCCGACCGGGCCGCCGTCTGTGCCGCGCTCGCGCCCGGCATCAGGAGATAGGCGTACGTCCCGTTCGTCGGGGCGGTGCCATGGTCGACGTACATCGTGAGGTACTTGCGGGCGATGGCGGTCGTGGCGCCGCCCTTGTTGATGTCGCTCCACTTGCCGGTGCGCTCCTCGCGCAGTGCCTTCACCGTCGCGCCGCCGGGGAAGACATAGCCTCCGTGGCCCCCGATGTGCGCCCACTTGGCGTCGGGGAGCGTCGCCGACCAGGGTGCGGTGGTCGGTTTGGCGGCGCCGTCCACCTGGAAGGGGGATGTTCCCGTGGGGCCGAGATTGCGGTTCTCGACGGTCGACTCGACGGCCGTGCCGTCCGTGCAGACGATGCCCGCGCCCAGGCAGGCGATCGCGTCATCGAGGCAGAACCAGGACTTCTTCGCGCGCAGGGTGCTCTGCAACCCCTTCAAGTACTGCCCGATGGAGGCCCGTTGGCCGTCGCTCGCGCCGCCCACCCACTTCACATCCGGCTTGGACGCGCCCCAGTCACCGCCCGCGGCGTCCGCCAGCACCTTGCGCGAGGCCGTGATGCCGGGCAGCCGGTACGGATCGACCGTGGGCCAGAAGGCGTCGCTGTACTGCCCGTTGGCGTAGGTGTCGCCCCACCAGTAGAGCATTCCGGAGCCGGTGTGCCAGCCGCGCAGGTTCTCGCCGTTGCCCGTCTCGTAGTACGTGATGCGCGGGTCCGCCATGCTGATCGACGCCGCCCAGCCGGGGCGGCGGTGCGTGGCACGGGCCATGTTGGTGAAGAGCCGGTGGCCTGTCGGCTCGGCGATCCCGCCGACCGATGCATCGTCCTCGACGCCCTTCAAGCGGGCGAGACTTGTCAGGCCGAGAGAGGGGTCACTCAGTGGCGGGCTGTAGTAGTCACGGCGCATCCAGCCTTTTACCAGGCCGCGCCAGCGCGCGTTCTCCGCCGTGCTCGCGCCCTGGCCGAGCAGCACGATGGCGGACATGATCGGGTGGCCGCGCAGATGGTCGTCGGCCTGGATCTTCTTGGCGTCGGACGTGGACAGACCGCGGCTGATGGCGCGGCCCGCGACGCCGTCCATGGCGAGGCCGTTGTAGAGGAAGGGCGCCCACGACTTCTCCACGGCGTCGAAGATGATCTGCTTCTTGGTATCCGTGACCTCCCAACTCGAGCCGCGCAGCAGGGAGAAGAGCATACCGAGGCCGCCGAGCATCACCGATCCGTACGACCCCGTATAGGGCACGGTGGTGTGCTGGATGAACGAGCCGTCGGTGTAGAGCCCGTCGCCGGTCGTCACATACGGGAAGACGGGGGAGAGGGCGTCCCTGGCCAGCGCGATCTTCGCCGGGCTGCCGCCGACGACCCCGCGCAGCGCGAGCACGCGGCACAGGTCGACGCGGTTCGCGCCGGTGCTCGTCCCGGTGTAACTGCCCACGGCCGAGTCGGGCACGAAGTGGTCGACGGCCTTGCAGAAGCTGGCCACTTGGGTCGCCGACAGGTGGTCGTACATCAGGACGCAGACGTCGAGGAGGTTCTGCGGGGCGCCTATCTGCCAGCTGTACCAGTTGCCGAATCGTGCCTGGTTCTCGTTGTAGACCTGTGTGCAGAGGTGGTCGAGGCCGGTCAGGATGGCGGCTTTGAGCCCCGCGTCGCCGGTGAGTCCTGTGCCCTCCTGGCGGTAGGCCTGGGCAAGGGTGTTGAGCCTGCTGTAGCTGGTCACCACGTTCGCCGAGTATCCGTACGACTCCTGGTCGGTGTCCGGATCGGGGTCCGCGTACGAGATGTCGGGCCACAGGGAGCCCGTGGCGGGAGTCATGGTGCCGCGCAACTCCCGGGCCGTGGCACCGAGGTCGGCGAGGCGGCTCTTGAAGGGCTCGGTCGTGGGGGTGAAGCCCTCACCGAGGATCAGGGTGCGCCACTTGGTGCGCAGGGCGTCGTACTCGTCGGCGGCAGCTGCCGCCTCTGCCGTCTCGTCGGAGAGCAGCAGCCCCGAAGCGGTCAGGGCGAGCGCGGTGCCGCCTGTGGTGAGCAGGAAGGCGCGGCGGGACCAAGGAGAGTGCATGGGGTCTCCGATGGTGGGGGGAGGAGTGGCGGAAGGGGCACGCGGGGTTCGCGTGGAGGGCAAGCGCTTTCTAGCATGGGTCTAGGCCACTGCTCAATGGGTCCGGCACAGCGCTGTAGCGTCAGGGGTATGGACGATCACGCAGTGGTGGATGTGGGCGACGTACGCCTGGCCTATCGGACCTGGGGCGACTCGTACGGCGCGCCCGTCGTGCTGCTGCACGGGCTCGGCGGTTCCTCGGGGACCTGGGAGCAGGTAGGGGAGCTGCTCGGGCAGGAGTGGCGGGTGTACGCGCTCGATCTGCGCGGGCACGGCGAGAGCGACTGGCCGGACGAGTACTCGGTCGAGCTGATGAGGGATGACGTGCTCGGCTTCCTCGACGAGCTCGGCATCGACCGTGTCGGCATCGTGGGCCACTCCATGGGCGGAGTCGTGGCGTACCTGCTCGCCGAGGAGCACCCGGACCGCGTCGAGCGCCTCGTCCTGGAGGAGACCCCGCCGCCCTACCCGCGCGAGCTGGTCGAGGTTCCGCGTCCCGAAGGCGCCATCGACTTCGACTGGCCCGTGTCCCCCGCCGTACGTGCCCAGATCTTCGACCCCGATCCGGAGTGGGCCGAGCGGCTCGGCGAGATCGTCGCGCCGACCCTGATCATCGCGGGCGGCCAGGACAGCACCATGCCGCAGGAGCGCATTCCCGACATGGCCGACGCGATCCCTGACTCGCGGCAGATCACGATCCCGGTCGGGCACGACGTGCACGAGCGGAGTGCGCAGCAGTTCGCGGAACAGGTCAGCGAGTTCTTCACCAGCTGAGGGGATGGCGGCCGTCGGGCCGCGAAGGTGCGGGGCGTGGTCCGCGACCACGCCCCGCACTGCGTGTTTCGAGGGCTACGCCGGCCGGGGCCGTGACTGGTAGAGACGGGTGTAGTAGCGGCCGTCCGACTCCAGACCCGTGGGGTCGTCACCGGCCTTGACGACCAGTTCCACGGCGGTGCGCTGCTCGTCGAGGTCGCTGAAGAGCCGTTGCGGATAGGTTCGTTCGGGATCGGTCCCGGTGGCGAGACCATGAGCGTCCAGGCTGCCGAGGATGTCCTGGTAGGGCACCGTACGCAACACGAACGCGCTCACCCATACTGGGAGGTGCGTCGCGTCGAGGAGTGCTTTGAAGGTGTGGTGGGTGATGTAGCCGATGCCTCCGGTGACGGTGATCAGACCGACGCGCCCAACGGCCCGGCGCAGCTCGTTGCTGGGCGGGTGGCGCTCCAAGTTCTCCGCATAGGCCTCGTCGAGCAACCCCACCTCCAAGGCGTAGCGGGTGGCGTTCTCGGCCGTGTCGAGGCCGATGACCGGGACCGCGTCCGAGCGCCGCCGCGAGGCGTAGAACTCCTTGTCGTGCTCGATGAGTTCGCCCCTTGTCAGGGCGCCGGTCTCCTCGCTGGTGTAGTGCGCGTACAGATCGTCGAGCGTGAGGTCGTGGTTGAGCAGTGCCGCGTTGATCCCGTAGGAGCAGCAGAGGTCGAGAACCGTGACGGGGAGGTCGGTGCCACGTACCGCCGACCGTTGCGCGAGCGTATCCCGGAAGACGTCCTGAGCCTGATGCGGTATCTCGTAGCGCAGGGGCGAAAGCGTACGGAAGTAGCTGCGGGGGTCAGGCTGGTCGTAGATGTCGTCGAACCGGGTCTTGCCTGCTGCGGTGGTGGAACGGGCACCAGTCATGGGGCATGCCTCCTCGTGCTGAGTGGCGGCTCTGGGGTCGCGATACGTCTACCCGACCCTTGGCTCAACCCGATAGACCTCCTGGCGGATACCGGCCACGACGGCGCACGCGACTCCCTGGTGCGCCCCCGGTTCCCGCCCTGTGCACGCTGGTCAAAGCCCGATCATCCGCTGCTTGCCAAGGACGCCTCCGAAGCTGGTTCAGGCCCGAACGGCTGGGATCACGCCTATGCCGCGGCCGGTCGTCCGGGCTTCCGCTCCACCGCCGGAGTCGCTGGGGCGGACGGGGCGGGTGGAATGGCCTGTGCCTGCTGAGCCCGTTCCAGGAAGCGCAGTAGTTCCACGGGGAAGGGCAGGACGAGGGTGGAGTTCTTCTCGGCGGCGACCGCCACCACGGTCTGGAGCAGCCGCAGTTGGAGGGCGGCCGGTTCGTCCGCCATCTCGTGTGCCGCCTGGGCGAGCTTCTTGGAAGCCTGCAGCTCGGCGTCCGCGTTGATCACGCGGGCCCGCCGCTCACGGTCGGCCTCGGCCTGCCGGGCCATCGACCGTTTCATCGTCTCCGGCAGCGATACGTCCTTGATCTCGACGCGGTCGATCTGTACGCCCCAGCCCATCGCGGGGGAGTCGATCATCAGCTCAAGGCCCTGGTTGAGCTTCTCGCGATTGGAGAGCAGGTCGTCGAGATCACTCTTGCCGATGATCGAGCGCAGCGACGTCTGAGCCATCTGCGAGACCGCGAAACGGTAGTCCTCCACCTTGATCACGGCTTCGGCGGCATCGACCACCTTGAAGTAGATGACCGCGTCGACGCGGACCGTGACGTTGTCCCGGGTGATGCCGTCCTGCGCCGGGACCGGCATAGTCACGATCTGCATGTTCACCTTGTACAGCCGGTCCACACCGGGGACGACCATGGTGAACCCCGGCTCACGGACGTGCTCCCGCAGCCGGCCGAGGCGGAACACCACGCCCCGCTCGTACTGCTTGACCACTCTGGCCGCCGTCACCACGTACACAAATCCTGCGGACGCGACCGCGGCTCCTGCTGTGAGCAGCTCTACGACCATGACGACCCCCAATCTTCCGAGTCATCCCGTCACTACCAAGATATGCCCAGGTTTGTCCATGGTCGAGCCCTTGCCGTACCGCCGCTGACTAGGGTGGGGCCGGTGTTCACCTCCCAGGGACCCACGCTCCGCGAGCTGGCCGTGCAAGCCCTTTCCTCCATCGAGGACGGCTATGACCTCCTTGCCCCGAAGTTCGACCACACCCCTTTCCGTACGCCGCACCGGATGCTGCACGCCGTGGCGGACACGCTGAGTGACCTGGGGCCGTTCGATGCGGGCCTCGATGTCTGCTGCGGCACCGGGGCGGGCGTCGGGGCGCTCCTTCCGCTGTGCGGGGAGCGGGTCACCGGTGTCGACTTCAGCGCCGGAATGCTGGCCGAGGCCAAGGCGGCCGTGGTCGGTGAAGACGGCGGGCCCGCCGTGGAATGGGTGCGGGCCGACGCACTCGCCCTGCCCTTCACCGGGGCGTTCGACGTGGCGGTGAGCCTCGGCGCGTTCGGGCACTTCCTGCCCGCCGAGCGCCCACGGCTGTTCGCGGAGATCTACGAGGCACTGCGCCCCGGCGGGATCTTCGCCTTCCCCATCGGCGCGCCGCAGCCCCTGACCTCGCCGCTGTACTGGGCGCTGCTCGGCTTCGACGGGGTGATGCGGGTGCGGAACCTGCTCCGGCAGCCGTCGTTCGTCATGTACTACCGCACCTTCCCACTGGGTGACGTGCGGCGGGATCTGCTCCGGGCCGGGTTCACGATGCGGCTGCGCCCGCTGGAGGAGTTCGGCCGCCGGGCCGACGGCAGCCCCAACTGGTGCCTCGTCGAGGCCCGGAAGGTCTGAGCTCGGAGGCGGTGAACAACCGCGAGGGTTCCGCGAACTCGATGTCGGTGACCACGAGAACTTCATCCTCAACCTCGCGGGTGGATAGACCGCTGCCGGACCGCTGTTGACCACTGCGGATCGGAAGCCCTAGGTTCGGTGAACGTGCGTTCACCAGCGCTTTCCGTACCACGGGGGTATCAGGAATGGTCCGTGCACCACACTCTTGGCAGGACTCTGTCCGGGCTGACCTGCCCCAGGACGCGGGCCTGTACGTCGAGCTCGCGCTCGATACCGCGGAACAGGAGAGGATCCGTGCCGCCGCACCGGGACCGGTCTGGTTCGCGGAGCCCGGCTCCGGCTCCGAATCGGGGGACGAATCCAGCTCCGCGGACGACGCCCGCGCCTTCGCCGACTCGCACATCGCCCTGGGCAACCCCAAGGCGCAATGGCTGGAGAAGGCGCCGCACCTGCGCTGGCTGCAGCTCGCATCCGTCGGAATCGACAGCTACGTAGGCCTCGACTGGCCGGTCCTCGGGCAGCGCCTCACCGTCACCAACCTCGGCGGGCTCTTCGCCGACCCCGTGGCCGAGACCTGCCTCGCGGGCATCCTCGCGCTCTACCGAGGCGTCGACGTCCTTGCCGGGCTCCGCGTCGGGGAGACCTGGTCGAAACTCGACGTACGGCCCGGACTGCGGCTCCTCGGCGGCGCCGACGTACTCATCCTCGGCAGCGGCTCCATCGCCCGGCGCCTCGCCGAACTCCTCACGCCCTTCGGCTGCTCCGTCGCACACTTCTCCCGTGGCGGCGGCGACATCCGCACCCGAGAGGAACTCGACGCCAGGCTGCCCGAGTTCGACATCGTGGTGGGGCTGCTGCCGGGCACGGACGAGACCGACGACCTCTTCGACGAGCGGCGCATCGCCCTGCTGTGCCCCGGCGCGGTCTTCGTGAACGCCGGTCGCGGCACACTGGTGGACGAGGGCGCCCTGGTCGCCGCCCTCGCCTCCGGCCGGCTCGGCGGGGCGGTCCTCGATGTCACCCGCGAGGAGCCGCTGCCCGCCGGGCACCCCCTGTGGAACTGCCCGAACGTGATCCTCACCCAGCACACCGCGGGCGGGTCACGCGCCGAGAACGAACGGATCCTCGACCTGTTCACGGACAACTGGCGGCGGCTCGCCGACGGAGAGCCGCCGCGCAACGTGGTGCGGTGGTCCCAGGGGTACTGAAGCGTGTTGCAGAAGGCCGTGTTCGGGAGCGCCCCCATAGTGATCGCGGTGCCTTGCGCCATGGTCCACACCTTCCAGCGAGCAAGATCAGGAGCCCAGCCATGTCTTCCGCCGCCCACAAGGGCCGCTGCAGGCAGTGGCTTCCCCCGGCGGCGACTTGCCCTGGAGATCCTTCTCCGCTCCGCCGAGTTTGCAAAGGCGCGTATGGAGGCGCTCGGCGTGCGTACGCGCCCGCCGGAGACCCTCCACGGCTCCCGCAGGAGGCGCTCAAGACGCCCCGCGCAACGCAGCGCTCTCTCCTCACAGCCCACACGCTGGCTCGCCGGTCGCACTCTTGCCCCGACTGCAAGGCAGTCGACGTCCAGGTGCGGGTCATACCGGTGGGCGCCCTGAGGGCAAATGCACCGGCACTTCCTCGACGGCACGGTCACTGGCTCCAGCAGGAACGCCCCGACGAGATCAGCAGGCTGCTCGTCGACTGACTGGGCACACTGGACACCTGCCCGATCGCCACGCTGTACCCGTACCCGCGCTGCCCCGGACGGCCCGCCGCCTGCCCGAGCCAGCCCAACGCCAACGCCACGCCCACTCCAACAAGCTCCGACCGAAGGGACAACGGCCACCGGCCGCGCCATGACCCTCACCCGACCGAAGATCACGGACGAGCACCGCCGCGCCCTGCTCGTCACCCGCCACCTGCTGACCCCGGCCAGCCGCGCCACGTCCCCCGAACAGGTCGCGGACGCCCTTCTGGCCCTGCACGCCACCGACCCGGCCAGCGTCTACCTGTCGGTGGCCGCCCGAATGGCGACCCCCTCGACAGCGGACCTGGAGCGCGCCCTGTACGAGGACCACACACTGGTGCGAATGCTCTGTATGCGCCGCACGATGTTCGTCGTCCCCCGCGCTCTCGCGCCGGTCGTCGACGCTTCGACGGCCCGTACGGTGGCGGCCCGCGAGCGCAAGAACCTCTTCAAGGTCTTGAACGAACAACTCGGCTACGACGAACGCTGGTTCACCACCACCGAGCAGGACGTGCTCACCGCCCTGACCGATCTCGGCGAGGCAACCGCCGCTCAACTGGCCGACGCCGTCCCTGCCTTGAAGGCGCGTATCGTCATGGCAGCGGGCAAGCCCTATGAGGCGAAGCCCCGCATCACCAGCCGTTTCCTAGGCGTGATGGCAGCCGAGAGCCGCATCCGCCGCGGCCGCCCTCTCGGCACCTGGGCGTCCTCCCAGTACCGCTGGACGGTCGCCGAACCCCACCCCGAACTGCCCACCGACGAAGCCAAGGCCCAACTCGCCGCCCGCTACCTCACTGCCTTCGGCCCCGCGACCACCGAGGACGTGAAGTGGTGGACGGGCTGGACCCTCACCGACACCCGCAAGGCCCTGGCCCGCACCGTCACCGTCGAGGTCGACCTCGACGAAGGCCCTGGCCACGCCCTGCCCGAGCACCTGGATGCGCCCCCTGCCGCAGAGCCGTCGGCCGCCCTGCTGCCGGCCCTCGACCCGACCCCCATGGGCTGGCGCGGGCGCGACTGGTACCTCGCCCCCGCCCACGTACCCGAACTCTTCGACACGTACGGCAACATCGGCCCCACGATCTGGTGGGACGGCCGCATCATCGGCGGCTGGGCCCAGCGCCCCGACGGCGAGATCGTCACCGAGCTGCTGGCCGCCAAGAGCCTCGGTCGCGATGCCCACAAGGCCATCGCTTCGGAGGCGACCCGCCTGGCCGCCTTCTTCGGAAACATCCGCACCCGCCCCAGCTTCCGCACCCCGCTCGAACGGCGCCTCTCGGCATAGCGCCATTGGGAGACATCCTGGAGTGGTCTCGACCGTCGGCCGCTCCAGTCCCGAGCGGTGTCACCGCGGCGATGTGCGACTGCCTCGGGCGCTCAGTACGCGGATCGGCCCGATCAGCGCCCGGAACACGGGCCGCACCACCCGGCCGGGAAGCCGGCGGTGACGTTCCTCCTGCCAGACCCTCGCCCTGCGGTGCGCCGCGATGGGCGACCAGCGGTCGGGATCCGGGGGCGCCGACGTGTGGAATTCGATGCGGCAGAGGTGCTTCGTACTGATGAAGCCGTACTGGCTGGGGCTGACAAGACGTACCGGGGCGCCATGGTCGCTGTCGAGCGGTCGTCCGTCGAGTCGGTCGGCGATGAGAACGTCGTCGGCCAAGGCGTCCTCGAGCAGCACGATCGACCGGAAGCCGTCGAGGCCTTCGAAGACGACATGGCTGATCGACGCGTCCGGCGCAAGCCGCGGTTGGATCCGCAAACGGTAAAGGGTCTCGAACGCGACTCCTTCCCACCGCAGCCCGGTCGCCGACCATCCGGCGACACAGTGGAAGTCGGCTCCGAGCTCGTGGCGTGGCAGCTTCGCGAGGTCGGCCACGGAGAGGGCGACGCCCTCGATCAGAACACCACCGGCACCACCGACTCCACCGATCTCGATCACCGGGTCGGCGGGGACGGGCGGAGGCGGGTGATGGAGATGCGTGCCGAAGCGAGGGAATCCGTCGAGGGCACGTTGGCCTGGGGGAAGTGTCATGTAGATCCTCCATGGGATAGGGCCGTGCAGCCATCCGGCCCTTGCCTCGTGCAGCTGGGGCCGACGCTTCGTACGCTAGGACCTCCACCGCAGGGGAGATTCAAGGGGCTGGGATGCACGTCACTTGGTCGATCGGGGAACTTGCCGCGCGTACGGGGCTTTCGGTGAAGGCCATCCGCTACTACACCGACATCGGCCTGCTGCCGACGGCCCCGCGCAGCCGGGGCGGCCATCGCCGATACCCGACGCAGGCGCTGGAACAGCTGGAGCTGGTACGGCAGTTGCGTGCGCTGGACGTGCCGATCGCGGACATCACCGAGGTCGCGACCGGCGGGCACCGTCTCGGCGAACTGGTGGCCGAGCAGTTGGAGCGTACGCAGACGCGGTTGGCGGAACTGCGTTGGCGAGAGGCGGCGTTGCAGGCGCTGGAGGAGAGCTCAGGGACTGAGCGGCTGCGTCGGCTGCGCGTGCTGGCCAGGGTCAAGTGCCGAACGCGGGCCACCGCGGACTTCGCCCGGGTGTGGGAGCGCGCCCTCCCCGCGAGCCTGCCGGCCCGTCTGGTCGATGCCGTCACCGAACAGGCCGTCCCCGAGCCGCCGCGCGACCCCACACCCCGAGCCGTCCTGGCCTACGCCGAACTCCATTCCCTCGTAGCGGAGCCCGCGTTCTCGGCCTACTGGGCCGCGCGCCATATCCGGGACAAGGCATCGATGTACGCGGCGCTCATCGACGCCTCGACCGCCGCCGTACCCACCGTCGCCGCCGGGTACGCACCACACAGGTGCGAGGCGCTTGACGCACTCTGCCGCGCCTGCGCCCGTGCCTACGAGACGGATGACACCTCCGAATTCCGCGCGTTCATGGCCACGGACGTGCAGACGGTCGTTCCGCTGTTACGTCGCTACTGGCAGCATCTGGACGCCATCACCGCCGCCCCTGGGCCGCCGAGCCTGGGGAGGACGCACTGCTGGCTCGTGGAGGGGGTTGTCGCGGAGTACGGCGTGGTGCGCTGAACCGGCCACTCGCCCGCCTCCGGCTGGCGATGCCGAGGGTGGAAAACGGGGTTCGGTCCAGATAGGTCAAGCCGCCGGTCCCACAGGGGTAAGCCCTCGCGCCGACAGCTGCAGTGAGGTCGGCCAGCCGTTGGGATCGGCCGGGCCGCGCCGGCAAGCGGCTGGACCTGAGAACGGTGCCCTTCCAGCCTCGGCGGGTACCTCGCCGCACGGGCGGTCGCCTTCGAGCACCGCATCGCCGCATGTGTTCTGCACGACGGCGTGTACGACGTCCACACCATGTTCGAGGCGCTCGCGAGGACCGCGGCCGAAACGCCCGGCGGCCTGGACGCCATGATGGCGGAGAGCGTGTCGGTGCGCTGGGCGGCCCGCAACGGCCTGTGGACCTTCGGGGTTTCCGACGCCGACGGACTCTTCAAGGCGGTCGAGGACTACACCATGGAGGGACTCGCGGAGCGGATCACCTGCCCGATGCTCGTTCTGGAAGCGGAAAGCGACCAGTTCTTCGCCGGTCAGCCGCAGCGCATCTTCGACGCGCTGACCTGCCCGAAGGAACTGATCGCCTTCCCCGAGGCGGAGGGCGGCGGCGAACATTGCCACGAAGGCGCGGTCGCCCTGTGGCACCAGCGCACCTTCGACTGGCCGGGCACCACGTTCGCCATGTGAGCGATCCGGTGGTTGCCTAGCTGGCGAGGCTGTTGAGGATCTGGTCGGCGGTTTCGTGCCACACCTACGGGCGGGGGGCTGGTGATCCAGTCCTTGATCCAGGCGCGGATGTCGCGTTCGGGTGCCGGGACGGAGCGGTGGACGCTGCGTGGTTCCCGCGCGGAGGTAATCGTGCTGCGGTGCTCGGGCACCCCGGGCATCATCGGCAGCACGGGCTGGGACCGGTCCAGCGCCTGGATCTGCGACTTCTCGTCCACGCACAGCTGCTTCAACCGTCTCAAGCAGTGGCGCGGCATCGCGACCCGCTACGACAAGACCGCCGAGTCCTACCAGGCAGCAGTCACCCTCAGAGAAAGTGGAAGCCCGGCCTCGGGTGCATCAGGAAATCATGGTGCGAGATGTTCCACGCGTACGCACCCGCCATCGCGAACACCACCCGGTCGCCCGCCCGCAGCTCCGTCACCGGAACCCGCCGGGACAGGACGTCCTTCGGGGTGCACAACTGCCCCGCGAACGTCACCCGGTCCTGCCGCGCCTCGGACCGAGGCCAGGGGTGCGGCCAGGGCTCGCGTGCCGGGAGCACCGTGCAGGGTTGGTCGTGGCCCTTGGCGGCGGGGGTGCGCAGATGGTGGGTGCCGCCGCGGACCACCGCGAACTCCTCGCCGTGGCTCCGTTTCACGTCCAGGACCTCGGTGGCGTACCAGCCGCAGTAGGCGGTAAGGGCTCGACCCGGCTCGATGCGGAGCGTCAACTCGGGGTGCGCCGCGCAGAGTTGGGTGAGGCCGTCGCCGTACCCGGCCCAGTCGAAGCGTGTGCCGGGTTCGGCGTAGTCCACGCTCATTCCGCCGCCCACGTTGACCTCCGTGAAGCGGATGCCGTGCCGCCGGGCCAGCGCCTGCGACCAGGTCACGACGGACTCGGCCACCGCGAGCTGCGCGGGCGCGTCGAGCCCGCTCGCCAAATGGGCGTGCACGCCCAGGAGCCGAAGCTGCGGAAGGCTGCCGTCGGTGAACAGGGCTACGGCGGCGTCCGCGTCGGCAGGGTCGAGTCCGAAAGGAGTCGGACGTCCGCCCATCGTGAGTGAACTCCCGGCCAGGGAATCGGCGTTGAGGGGGAGATTGAACCGGAGCAGCACGCCGACGCGCGTGTACGGCACGATGCGGGCGGCGAGAGCGGCCAGCATCCGCAGCTCGTACGCGCTCTCCACATGGAAGCGCTCCACGCCGAGTTCGAGCGCCGCCGCGATCTCGTCCGGCGTCTTGCCGGGGCCGCCGAAGGCCAGCGGGCGCCCCGCCACCGCCTTGGCGACATGGGCGAGTTCACCGCCGGACGAGACTTCGTAGCCGTCGACGTGCGGGCCGAGCGCGGCCAGGATCTCCGGCTCGGGGTTGGCCTTGGCGGCGTAGTAGAGCTCGACCTGCCGGGGGAGCGCGTCCCGCACGGCGGCGGCATGCGCGTTCAGCGCCGAGAGGTCGTACAGATAGGCGGGCAACTCATCGGCGGTGAGGCCGAGGGCGCAGTCACGTACGGCGAAGGTGGGGTCGGTCATCCGGCGGCGCTCCATGGTGTGTCGGTGCGGGAGCCCAGGTCCCGGACATGCTCGGCGAGCGGAAAGGGGGAGGTGAGGCGGACATAGCCCGCGTCACGGTCGGCCTTGCGCTCCCAGCGGGTGAGCAGATTGGCCTTGGCGGGCAGCGGTACGCCGGCCAGGAGGGCGCTGAGCCGGGGCGGGCAGCCGTGGGTGTCGGCGAACTCCTGCACGGTGGCGCGGACCTGGGACCAGAGCGCGGGCTCCGTGTCCGGGTGCAGATCGGCGAGGGCGGCGAGCATCTCGGCGACGTGGTTGACCAGGAGGCAGTAGACGACGCGGTCCCAGCCGCGTTGCGCGTCGTACGTCATCGGGTCCGCGACCTCGGGCGGGAGCGCCGCCAGGGTCGCGGCGTGGAGTTCGGGGATGAGCTTCGTGCCCTCCAGGTCGCGGAAGAGCACCTGGGCGGGCATACCGTCGCCGTCGACGCAGACGAGGACGTTCTGCAGATGCGGTTCGAGCACCAGGCCGTGGTCGAAGTAGGCGGCGAGCACGGGCGGCAGCAGGAGCCGCAGATAGGTTCGCCACCACGAGAGTGTCCGCTGCGGTCCCGCGCCCTCAAGGAGCCGTGAGATGTGGCCGGGCCCTGTCGGATACTCGTCCGCTACGGCCGCGGCAAGGAGCGGTGTCGTGCCCGGGAGGAGCCGTCCGGCCAGGCCTTCGCGGACGATGACGCCGAAGCCCTCCAGGAGGGTGAGATCGGGGCGCCCGTCCGGGCCTTCGACGGCCAGGCTGCGGTAGGCGGGCTCGCGGAGTACGGCACTGCCGGGGAAGCGGGCGGCGAGGTCGTCCAGGGCGCCTTCGAGTACGCGGGTGAGCGCTACGGCCCCCGAAAGTTCGTAACTGGCGTTCTTGCGAAGGCAGTTGGTGATGCGGATGTTCAGGCTGAACTTCAGGAAAGTGTCACCGGCGTACAGCGTGCGTACGGATGCGGTGGCCGCGAAGGGGGAGCCGCCGGGGCCCAGGTCGATGATGTCCTCGCGGTCCAGGGCGGCGCGAAGCCCCGGATGCTCCCGCAGCAGGTCGTACTGCCAGGGGTGCACGGGAAGCAGCCGGTAGCCGTCCGGCACGGCTCCGAGGCGGTC
Source organism: Streptomyces sp. NPDC048441 (assembly GCF_043200235.1). Lineage (NCBI taxonomy): Bacteria > Bacillati > Actinomycetota > Actinomycetes > Kitasatosporales > Streptomycetaceae > Streptomyces > Streptomyces sp. NPDC048441. The sequence continues at coordinate 82,602 of NZ_JBICXM010000017.1, read as the reverse complement.
GAGCGGGGCCGTGGCGCCGGGCCGCGCCGACTCTTCGGCGATGAGGTGATCCCGTACGGCGAGATGGCGAAGGGGGAAGACTGCCGCGGTCTCGGGGGCGTACGCGGACCAGTCGGCAAGATCGCCGCCGCGTGCCTTGGGCGTGGGGTGGAAACGGTGGCCGAACAGCAGGGACTGCTCGGAGGCGAGGTAGTCCGCCTGCCACTTCGGAGCGGTGGCGGTGGCGGCGGGCGCCGGGCGGTCGGCGGCGATCGCGGCGCTGACGCCTTCGTGGCTCGAGGCGATCTGCTCGAGGAACTCCTCATTGCTCACGCCCGTGCGCAAGGAGAGCTCGGCGCGGGTGTACTCGGCGAGGTGTGGCCAGTCGACCTCCACCCAGCCGCCGTCCCGCTGCTCGGTCACCGGGCCGGTGAAGCGGTGGGCGCCGAGCAGGGAGGTGCGGCGCAGTGCCACACGCAGCAGGACACCGCGCCGAGGCAGCCGCAGCAGCAGTTTGCCGTCGACGACGGCGGTCTGGTGCTCAGGGCCCGAGACCTCGCGAAGCAGGCAGTTGAGGAGGGTGTGCGTCACGGCCTGGTCGGCGCTCGGCAGGCCGGTGGGCGCGGTTCCGGCGACAGGAGCACCGGAGAAGGGGGTGGCGGGCGTCACGGACGGGGCGGGGAACGTGCCGGTCGGCAAGGACATCAACGGCTCCAGCGGATGCGGGGCGAGCGGCGGAACAAGGCGGGAAGAGCGGCGGCGGCCAGCGCGAACAGTGCGATCGCGGTGCCGGTCAGGAGGGGCGCGGGCGGGCCGAAGAGGGCGTTGCCCGCCGCCGCGGCGAGTCCGGCGGCGACCGCGCCCCCTTTGGACACGAGCTCCAGGGAGCCGAACATCCCGCCGGGTGAGCGGCCTCTGGCACAGTCGGCGGCCAGCACGGACAGGCTGACGAGGCCGAGGGTGAGGCCCGCGCCGAGCAGCAGTCGTACGCCGGTGAAGGCGGCGAGCGAATCGGCGGCGCCGTGCCCGGCGAGACCGAGCGCGACCAGTGCGAACCCGGCGGCGATCCCCGGCATGGGGCGACGCTCGACGACCCGGTGCACCCGCATGGCGAAGAGCAGATAGCAGAGGTGCGGCAGGGCGAACAGCGCGCCGGAGACGACCGGGGAGACGCCGGGTATTCGGTCCTCGATCAGCGAGATGAGGTAGGGGAAGGAGATGACGGTGGAGAAGACGAAGGCGAACTCGAAGGCGTAGAGAGCTTTGAGGGGGGTGAGCGGGAGCGGGACGGCGGTGTCCGGCGCGTGAGCTACGGAGCCCCTGGGAGGTGTCGGTGCCGGTTCCGGGAGCGCGGCGAGCATGGCGGCCGCGGCCAGCGGGAGTACGGCGAGCAGCGCGTACTGGCGGTGCGGCGAGATCCACGGCGTCAGCGAGCCGACGGCGATCGGCGCGAAGACGAGTGCCGCCCGCGCGGCGCCCTGCATCACGGTCAGAGCCCTGGAGAGGCCCGAGCCGGTGAGCGCGGCGGCGAGATAGCCGTTGGACGCGGCGAACGTGCCGCCGAGGATGCCTTGCAGGACAAGCGCCGCGGCGAAAGCGCCGAGGGAGTCGGCCCATCCGGCGAGCAAGAAGGAGACGGCGAGGCCGAGTTGGGCCCGCAGGAGCAGCCGTTTTCGGCCGAATCGGTCGGCGGCGCGGCCCCACAGGGGAGCGCCGAGCGCGCCGAAGACGGTCGGGACGACGTACAGGAGCCCCGCCCAGCGGGCGGTCGCGTCGCCGAGCCCCGGGAGGATCTCGGTGAGATACGGGGGCAGTCCGAGCGCGGCGAACGATGCCACGAAGTAGCAGGCGGCGACGGCATGGACCTGGCGCCGCCCGAATTCGGCACCCATGGCCGGGCCGCCCTCCGAGAGTGCCTGGGCCTGGGCCTGGGTCGATGATGCGGTGGTCATCAAGAAGTACCCGTCAGCCGAAGGTAGTTGGGCCCGGTCGTGTAGTGCTTGTTGATGTCGGCCGCCCCGGAGCGCTCCTTGGAGAGCAGGGTGCCCGCGGTGACCATCGCCTTGACGGGCAGCTCCGCCGCGTCCAGGACGTGCGCCTTCAGGAGAGCGCCCGGCTCGCCGGGGCCCGCGCCGATCCGTTCGACCGCTTCGGCGAGCCGCTCGCGTACCAGCCGGAGCAGCCGCTCCAGCGGGGCGCGGCCGTGCCGGGCGAGGCCGAAGGCGTAGGAACCGGCGCAGAGGTGGAGAGTGATGGTGGTGAACAGGTCGAGCACCGGCCGGTCACCGTCGGTGAAGATTCGCGCGTCGTCGAACTCGCCAGGATCCGGCGCCTGTTGACCCATGGCATCGCGCAGCCTGGCGTGGTTGACGCGGGGCCCGTCGTTGTCCTTGAACAGCAGCCGCAGACGGGTACGACGGCCGGCGACATCGTCGCCGTCCGGGCGGTCGTCAAGGACCAGCGAGATGTTCTGCTGGTGGGACTCCAGGGCGATCCCGTACGCGAAGAGGGTGGTCTGCCAGTCGAAGAGGAGGGTGAGCGTGGCGTCCAGCAGGTCGAGGGGGTCGCCGTCGTAGAAGCGGTCGGCGAGACGGTCGATGAGCAGCCGGTCACCACCGGGTGCCGGGCACAGGAGCGCGGCCATCGGTACGACGACGGCGCCGTCGAGGCCCGCCGGGTAGCGGCGGAGCAGCACGGCGAGGAGTTCGTGCCCGGCGTGGGCGAAGTGTGTCTCGTCCGCGTGCAGGACGACGCCCTGGAACCGGGGCTCGCGGGCGACGACTGCCTCGATCAGACGCTGGCCCGCGGCGCCGTCGACCAGGGTGCCCGGCTTGATGGTGCGCCGGTTCCGCAATCCCAAAGTGGCGGTGGCCAGGGGGAGTTTGAGGTGCCGCGCCGGGTCGGAGGAGAGGGCGACGGTGCGCATCGAGAGGGTGGGTACGACGTCGGGCCCCGGCTCGTCGAGGAGCTGGGCCCGCCCGTCGAGCCCGGCCTCGCGCAGGGCGCCTCGCAGGGGGTCACCCACGGTCAAGGGGTGTACGGGGAGGAGGAGATGGGTGCCTTCGAGCTCGGGCATACCCGCGGAGAGGGGGGAGAGCCAGGCGTCGGTGCTGCCGCCGACGGTGACGGCATCGCAGGGGAGGGCGAGCCGCCGCAGCGGGAATCGTGGGTGGAACTCGGGTGCGTAGTCCCGTAGTTGACGGACCGAGAGTCCGGAGCGTCCGCGCGATGTCGGGTAGACGGGGTGATCCGCCCGCGCGGCGAGCGTGTCGTAGGCGATCCCGCCCGCGAGGCCGGTCCAGGCGGCGGGGTCACTGCCGTACCGCAGGGAGAGCAGGGCGTTCATCTCGCCGCGCGTCTCGACGTGCAGCCGCAGGGCGGTGAGCGCCTGCCCGCACTCCTCGGCGAAGGCGTCGAACCCACCGCGGTCGACGGGGGCGGCGAGGTCGCGCAGAACGGCCAGGATGCCGCCCGCGTCGGTGAGTTCGGCTCCGCCGGGCTCTTGAAGGAGGAGAGGGAGCCGGGCGGCGTACATCCCTTGGTATCCGTCCTCGCGGACAGGCATCAGCAGGGCGCCTCCGCCAGGTCCACGCGGGGGCAACCGCAACCACAGCCCGTCGGGCCGCCGGACAGGCTCACTTCGGGTGCGCCACCCCACCACGTCCTCGCGCAGCAGTGCGCTCAGTACGCGCGACAGGAGCTCTGCCTCGGTTCCGGCGGGCGTCTCGGCAGGTGGCGGGGTCACGTTCGGGTACAGCGTCACGGCGTGATCTCCCAGCGCTCGGCGGCGAGGAAGCCGGTCACGGCCCGGTCGACCGCTGCCTGGTCCGTTCCGGTGGCGCGCACCACGCCGAGGAAGTCGCGGTTGGTGCCGTGCAGTTCGCGCCGCGTGCCGACCTCGCGAAGGGGGCGGTACGTCAATCGCACACCGTCCACCGTCGTCACGTCGGACGCGCTCGGTGCGGCCGTCAGCGTTCCCGCACTCCTCGCGTACGGGTAGTCGAGCAGGGCCCGGCCATCAGTGCGCGCGCCGAGATCCTCGGGCAGTGGCTCGCCCAGATGCGTACGGAGGATGTGCTCGAAGAGTGGGATGCCGAGCAGCTGCGCGAGGAGCAGGTCGCACTGGTCGCCTATGGCACGGTAGTTGACCTCTATGAGCCGTGCGCGGCCCTCGTGTACCACGAACTCCGTATGACAGGCCCCGAACCCGACGCCCAGCACGTCCAGTTGGGCGAGCACCTGCGTGACCACCGGCACGGGATGGGCCGGAACGAACGTCAGCCGCTCCTCGATGAAATGGGGCGGCGGCGACACCTCCGTACGGAAGCCGCCGAGGACGTGCCGGACCCGGCCGTCGCCGAGTGTCTCCACCGTGCACAACTCCCCGGCGAGATACTCCTCTACGACCAGCGCCGCCCCCGGATGCCGGGCCTGGATCTCCGCGCACCGCCGCACCAGCTGTCCCGGTCCTTCGACCAGCACCACGTCCTCGCTCGCCACCCCCTCACGCGGCTTGACCACGCACGGGAACGGCACGTCGAGGGAGGCGAGCCAGGCCGGATCCGTGCCCGCGGACAGCTCCGTCGACCAGACCGCGTCGGCCCCCGCAGCCGCGAGATGGCGCCGCATCTGCGCCTTGTCCTTGGTGCGCAGGGCTACCCGCCAGTCCTTGCCGGGCAGCCCGAAGTAGTCGGCGGCCAGGGCTGCCTGGGTCTGCAGATGGTCGCTGTTGGTGAAGATCCCGTCCGGGGAGTGATGGGTCGAGATGCGGCTGATGACAGCGCGGAAATCACGTACGTCGCATTCAAGGATCTCCGGGTCCGCTGAACCCTCTCCGCCTTCTCCGTCCGAACGGCCACGTCGATGAGAATCCGGCTGATCCGTGAGGAGGGTGACGTCGAGGCCGAGCCCGCGCGCGGCGGGCAGAAAGCCTTCGGTGACCGAGTCGGTGGGGTTGCGGGCAAGGACGTACAGCCGCATGGGCGAGTCCACTTCCGGGTGCGAACGGAGGTGCGGGTGGGGGGAGTCGAGGGAGCTGGGCGGGCCCCTGGCAGAAGAGGAGCCCGCCCCCGGGAAACGCCTACTTCGCCGGAAGCTCCACGTCCGTCGCCTTCGCCACGTCCTCGAGGACGTGCTCCGCGGCCTGGACGCCGATGCCCGACATCCACGTCTCGTCCGGCACGGTGAAGACCTTGTCCTTCTTGACGGCCGTCAGGTCCTTCCAGACCGGGTTGGACGTGACGTCCTTCTGCTGGGTCTTGTCCGGTGCGTCGGCGACGGTCACGAAGATCAGGTCGGCGTCGGCCTTGTCGATCTGCTCAGGGCTGACGTCCAGCATCGTCTTCTCGGGGTCGGACGAGTTCTGCGACGCCGGGCGCTTGAGGCCGATGTCGTCGAGGACGATGCCGCTGTAGGCGGACTTCTGGTAGAGCCGGGTCGGGCCCGCGATGAAGCGGACGACCGAGGCAGACGGCATCTTCCCGTCGTACTTCGCCTTGATGGAATCGCCGAGTGCCTTGGCTCGCGTCTCGTAGTTCTTGAGCGCGGTGTCGGCCTGGCTCTCCATGCCGAGGGCCTTGGCGTGGACCTTCAGGTTCTCCTTCCAGGGGGAACCCGTGGTCTCGGTGAAGACGGTCGGGGCGATGCCCTTGAGCTTGTCGTAGACCTTCTCGTGCCGGACCTTGGAGGACAGGATCAGATCGGGCTTGAGGGAGGCGATCAGCTCCAGGTTCGGCTCCTCCATCGGGCCGACGTCCTTCGCCCCGCCGATCTTGCCCTTGAGATACGAGGGGAAGCCGCCCGCGGTCTTGAAGTGCGGCGATACCGCGCCGACCGGTTTGATGCCGAGCAGCGTGACGTCGTCCAGCTCGCCGGTGTCGAGGACGACGACCTTCTGCGGCCTGTCGGGGATCTCGGTGCTGCCCATGGCGTGCTTGACCGTGCGCGGGAAACCGCTGTCGGATGCCGAGCCCGCGTTGCCCTTGTCGTCGCCCTCGGAGTCGCCGCACGCGGTGAGCGCGCCGGTGCCGAGCACGACGGTGAGCAGGACGGCACTGAGCCTGCGCGGGAGATTTCTGGTGGTCATGAGGGTCGGTTTCCCTTGCTGTGAGCGGAGGTTGGGGCGGGACAGACGTGGTGGGGGCAGGGGGGAGCGGAGCAATCAGGCGGGGACGGCCGGAGTGTCCTTGGTGGTGCGGGCGGTGCGGGCGGTCCGGCCCTTCGGTACGACCAGCGGGGTGCCCGTCTCCGGGTCGGGGATGACCCGGCAGTCGACGTCGAACACGTCCTTGACGAGTTCCGCGTCGAGGACGTCGGCGGGCGCCCCGGCCGCGGCGAGCTGCCCGTCCTTGAGGACGACCAGATGGTCGGCGTACCGCGCCGCCTGCCCGAGGTCGTGCAGCACCATCACCACGGTGCGGCCCGCGTCGGTGTGCAGATCGGCGACCAGATCGAGTACGTCGAGCTGGTGCCGCAGATCGAGGAAGGTGGTCGGCTCGTCGAGGAGCAGCAGTTCGGTGTCCTGGGCGAGGGCGAGGGCGATCCAGGCGCGCTGGCGCTGACCGCCGGAGAGCCGGTCCACGCTGTGCTCGCGCAGCTCGAACGTGCCGGTGCGCTCCAGTGCTTCGTCCACTGCCACCTGGTCCGCCTTGGACCAGGGGCTGAGGAAGGTCTGGTGGGGGTAGCGGCCCAGGCGTACGAGGGCTTCGACGGTGATGGCCTCGGGCGTCACCGGCTGCTGCGGCAGGAGGCCCATCCGCCGGGCGAGGGTCCGTGCCGACATCCGGTGAATGTCCGCGCCGTCCAGGGCGACACTGCCTCCGGCGGGTACGAGCAGTCGCGTCAGGCCGCGGAGCAGGGTGGACTTGCCGCAGGCGTTCGGGCCGACGATGGCGGTGACGGCGCCGCCCGGGAGCGTCACGTCGAGGCCGCCGACGACGACCTTGTCGCCGTACCGCAAGTCGAGCCCGTGTGTGGAGAGTTGGTTGCCGGGGGGTGTCTGTGTGGACGTCTGGGCAGGGCTCATACGGCGCTCCGGTTGACGGGACTGCTCTGTCGGATCATCAGCACGAGGAGCCAGGGGGCGCCGAGCGTCGCGGTGACCACCCCGACCGGAAGCCCCGGCACCGGAAGGATGTGCTGCACCACCAGGTCGGCGGCGAGCAGCAGCACCGCCCCGGCCAGGCCGGTGAGGGCGAGCGTGCCCGGCGTCGGCGGGCCCGTCACGAACCGCACCAGATGCGGTACGGCCAGCGCCACGAACGCGACGGGCCCGGTGAGTGCGGCCGCCAGCGACGCCAACACGACTGCGGTGACGAGGAGTTGGAGCCGCGCGGCCGACGCGTTCAGGCCGAGACCGCCCGCCGACTCGTCGCCCAGGTCGAGCACGGCGAGCCGCCGCTGCAACCCGAACGCGGCCACCAGGGCGAGCGCCACCGCTCCTCCCGCGGCCCCCACCTCCGTCCACGTCCGCCCGTACAGCGATCCGGTGGTCCACTGCAGCGCGGAGCCCGCGAGTTCGGCGGGGAAGCGTACGACCATGAGGTTCACGGCGGCGGCGAGCCCCGCCTGCACGGCGAGCCCCACCAGGACGAGCCGTGTCACGGTAAGACCCGAGCGCCAGCCGAACACCCCGAGCAGCAGCGCGGCCAGGAGGCCGCCGCCCAGGGCGGCCAGCGGAATCAGCGTCTGCGACGCGCCCGTGGCAAGGAGCACGACGGCACCGAAGGAGGCGCCGCCCGTCACGCCCATCACGTCGGGCGAGGCCAGCGGATTGCGGAACACCCGCTGCAGCAGCGAGCCCGCGACGCCGAGTCCGACTCCGGCGATGATCGCCGCGGTCATCCTGGGCGCCCGGAAGTCCTGCACCACCATCACGTCCCCCGGATCGCCGAGCCCGACAAGGCCGCGCAGTGCGACGGATGCGGAGAGCGGCAGCTGCCCGGTCGTCAGGGCGAGCGTGACGAGTACGAAGAGGACGGCGAGGCCGCAGCAGGCGAGCAGCGCCAGGCGCCGCAGCTGCCGGGCCCGCGCTCCGCTCGGCGTCGCCTTGAGTTCACGTACGGCGAAGACGGTCATCGCGCCACCTTCCGTGCGAGGACAGCGAGGAGCGGCGCGCCGAGGAAGGCGCTGACGATGCCGACCTCCAGTTCGGAGGGGCGGACGACGACACGGCCGAGCACATCGGCGGCCAGGAGCAGCAGCGGCCCGGCGATCAGGCAGCCCGGCACGAGCAGCCGGTGGTCGGAGCCGACGGCGAGCCGCACCAGGTGCGGGGCGGCGAGCCCGATGAAGGCGACGGGCCCGGCCACCGCGACCGCCGAGCCCGCGAGCAGCACCACGGCGATCCCGCCGACCACCCGGATCCTGGCCACCGGCACCCCGAGCGCCTGCGCCGAATCGTCGCCCAGCGCAAGGGCGTTGAGGGCCGGCGAGATCGCGATGGCGAGGACCAGGCCGATGACGAGCGTGGGCAGGACCGGCCAGAGTACGTCGAGCGTGCGCCCCGACAGTGACCCGGCCAGCCAGAACCTGGCCTCGTCCAGGGTGCGTTCGCTGGCCAGCATCACGGCCTGGGTCCAGGAGAGCAGCACCATCTGGAGCACGACGCCGCCGAGCGCGAGCCGCACCGGATCGAGGTCACCCGCGCGCCGGGCCAGCATCAGGGCCAGCATCCCGGCCGCCGCGGCCCCGAGGAAGGCGAACCACACGTACTCGACGGGCCGCGTGAGATGCAGTGCGTAGATGGCGACGACGACCGCGAACCCGGCGCCCGCGTTGATGCCGAGGGTGGTCGGCGAGGCGAGCGGGTTGCGGGTGATGCCCTGGGCGACGGCTCCGGCCACGCCGAGCGCGGCGCCCACGGCGAGCGCGACGAAAGTGCGCGGCAGACGCAGGCCGGTGACCACGATGGCATCCCGGCCATGGGCGTCGCCGAAGAGGGCGTCGGCCACTGTGGAGAGCGGCACCGGTCGTGACCCGAGGGCCAGGCTCAGCGCGGCGCACAGCACCAACGCGGCGAGTCCGGCGAGGAGCAGAGGGATCCGCCGTGCGGTGAGGCTGCCTGGTGAGGCGGCCCGATCGATCTTGGACACGAGGGCTGAGTTTAGGTTAGGTATACCTAAGGCTGTCAACTCGCTGTGAGGGGCGGATCACTCGCGATGGCGAGGTGTCGCGGCGCGCCGCGACCGATGAGGCAAGTTGAAGAGAAATAAGGTAAGCCTTACTTAGCTTGCGGTGGGCGGCTCCACGGAGACGGCTCCACGGAGACGGCTCCGCTGGTGAGCGCCCACCTGCCCTGCCCGCCCTGCCCTCCAAGGAGTATCGAGTGCCGTTGACCGTGGCCCCGGTGATGGCGTCCACCGCCACTGCCCTGAGCCCCGCCACCCTGCTCGCCGACACCTACGAGCGGCTCGTCGCGCACTGCGAGACGCTCGCCGTCACGGTCGCGAAACCCGACTCGACGGTCGGCCAAGGGTGGGTCACAGGCGCTGAACTGACGACACGTCCGGACGCTCTTGAGGCCTTCGTCGCCGCGGAGGCCGCACGCATCCGTGCCGGTCACGATCACACTCCGCGGCCGGACGTCGCGGCGTCCCGCGCGCTGCACGGCTACCTCTGGTCCGTCTCGCTGCTGATGAGCGGCGCCTGGTATCTGGAGCGGCGCGTGCCGCGGATCCGCCCCGAGGACGTGCGCGTCCAGCTCGCGACCGGACGCTTCGAGATCGTCCCCGGCTCCTTCGCCTGCTTCCCCGACGACCCGGCGGCCGGGCTGCCGGGCGCGCGGGTCCTTCCCGGCGAGGAGTCGCTCCGCGGCGAACTGCTCGCCGCCGTCGTCGCGCACATGCGGCCGCTGCTCACCGCGATCGGACCTCGACTCCGGCGGGGCCAACGGGCCTTGTGGGGCATGGCCGGTGACGATCTCGTCTCCGGGATCTGGTACCTGGGCCGCATGTTCGACCGGGAGGACGAGGCGCTGCGGTCGGTGGACGATCTGCTTCCGGGCCCCGTCGAGCCCTTCCCCGGCGGCGCCGCCTTCCGCCACCTGACGACCCGTGACGGCGAGCGGCACCCGACCCGCACCCGCCTCGGCTGCTGCCTCTACTACACGATCCGTCCCGCCGACGCGTGCGGCACCTGCCCCCGCGTCTGCGACGGGGAGCGGCTGCGCAGGCTTGAGGCGGACCTCACCACGAACACGTGACGCGACTGGGATCATCGGCGTGGGGGGTGCATTCAGCCCGCACGCCGACGACAGGAGACGCCCATGTCCTCCCGGTCCACGACTGAGCCCTTCGAGGTCCCCGTCATCGACATCACGCCGTACGTCGACGGTGGCACGGAGGCCCAACGTGCCCGCGTGGCACGCGAGATCGACGACGCCTGCACCCGCGTCGGCTTCGTTCAGATCCTCGGCCACGGCGTTCCCGAGGGGACGGTGGACAGCCTTACCGCCGCCGTGGACGGCTTCTTCGGACTGCCCCTGGAGGCGAAGAAGAGCTACCGAGTGACCGGGGCGAACCGCGGTTACAGTCCGCCCAAGAGTGAATCCCTCAGCCTGAGCCTCGGTGTGGAGTCCGCCGGTCGCATGAACGACTTCTTCGAAGCGTTCAACGTCGGCACCGAAGCCCGTACGTTCCCCGGACTCGGCCTCTCCGAGGACGACTACGGGCTCAACGTGTGGCCCGCACAGATCGACGGCTTCGAACCGGCCGTGCTGAGTTACTTCGCCGAGGCCGGCCGGGTGGCACGCACTCTGACCCGGATCTTCGCGGACGCCCTGGGGGAGCGGTCCGACTTCTTCGATCTGCTGACCGACCACTCCATCGACGTACTGCGCATGAACAACTATGCCCTGCCGGAGGGCACGGTCACCCTGGACGGCGACCTGAACGGGATGGGGGAGCACACCGACTTCGGCCTGGTCACCGTGTTGTGGGCGGACCAGGTCGCCGGTCTCCAAGTGCTCGGCACCGACGGACTCTGGCACGACGTCGCGCCCGTCGACGGCGCGCTCCTGGTCAACCTCGGCGACCTCACCGCCCGGCTCACCAACGACCGCTGGATGTCGACACTGCACCGGGTGAAGCCGCCGATCGTCGACGGCGGCATCGTCCGGCGCCGCTCCGTCGCCTACTTCCACGACGGCAACGTCGACGCGGTCATCTCCACGCTGCCGAGCCACCTCGACGCCGACGGTGAACTCGCCTACGAGCCCATCCTCGTCCGGGACCACATCAAGGCGAAGCTGGCGGGATCCCGGCAGGGCAAGGCGAACGTGGCGGCCGTCCGGGAGGCGGCGCGGGTGCGTGCGGCAGCGGGGCGTGAGGGCAGCGGCCCCGCTGCCGACTCCGTCACGCCTGGTCGCTGGAAGGGCGGATCGCCTCCAGGGCCTCGGTGATGTTCGCTTCGGCGGCCGCCTTGTCGATGCCGAGCCCGACGAGCGTGCCCGTACCGTTCTCCGCCTCCAGGAGTGAGAGCAGCATGTGCTCGGTCCCGATGTAGTTGTGACCGAGCCGGAGCGCTTCCCGGTAGGTGAGCTCCAGGACCTTCTTTGCCCCGGCGTCGTACGGGATGAGGTCGGGCACGTCGCCGACCGCGGGCGGCAGTGCTTCGGTGACGCTCTCGCGGATGGAATCCAGTGAACTCCCTTGCGCCACAAGGGCCGTAGCGGCGAGCGCGTCCGGCTCGGTCAGGAGGGCGAGCGTCAGATGGCCGGGGCCGATCTCGTCGTTGCCCGCCGCGCGGGCCTCCTCCTGCGCGGCCATGACCACGTTCTTCGCCCGGGGGGTGAAGCGGCTGAAGCCCTGCCGGGGATCGAGGTCCGACATCTCGCCGGGGTCCTTGGGCACGAACCGCTTCTGGGCCGCCTGCCGGGTGACCCCCATGCTCCTGCCGATGTCCGTCCAGGAGGCTCCCGAACGCCGGGCCTGGTCCACGAAGTGACCGATCAGATGGTCGGCGACATCGCCGAGGTGATCGGCGGCGATCACGGCGTCGGAGAGCTGGTCGAGGGCCTCGGGGTGGCCCTTCTTGATGGCGTCGATCAGGTCGTCGAGCCGGATGGGATGCGTGGGCTCTGTCATGTGTCAACGGTAGGTTGACAGTGGAGAGGGTGTCAACCCCGAGTTGACACATACCTGCGTGAGTACATGCAGGCAGGCAAGCGCGCACGCACGCACGTGCGCACGCACTCCGCTCCGCATCTACTCCGCCCAAGGGGAGTTCTGGATCACCTCGACGAAGTCGCCGCGCTCGTAACCGGGGATGAAGTGCTCGAGGACGTCCGCCTTCACGTTTCCAAAGGTGGTCTCCGGCTTGGCGGCGATGCCTTCGGTGAACGCCTCCAGGATGCGGCGCTTGAATTCGGGGCGGGGGTGCAGCGCCGTGACCTCGGCGCGGTCGGCTGCGGTCAGATCGTCGTAGCCGATGCCCAGGACGTCGTACTCCACACCGGCGGTGACCAGCGAGACCTCCGGCTCCATGAACTCTGGGATGCCCGGCGTGGTGTGCAGGGCGATCGCGGTCCACACCCGGCGCACGCTGTCCTCGGGGACGCCATGGCCGCGCAGGAAACCGCGTGCCTCGTCGGCACTGTCCACCTCGAAGCGGCGGCCGCTGTCCCGGAACCGTTCGCCCAGGCCCAGATCGTGGAACATCGCGCCGATGTAGAGCAGTTCCGGATCGAAGCTCAGCCCGCGCCGCCCGCCCTGAAGGCTGCCGAACCAGAAGACGCGGCGGGAGTGGTGGTAGATCAGCTCGCCGACGGTGTCCCGCACCAGCTCGGTGGCCGCGGTGGCCAGCTTGGTGTCCGGCACGGAGACTCCGGCGGCGGAGGCGGCGGAGGGGGCGGAGGAGGAGGCGTGTGTGGTCATGGCGTGACTCCTGTCATGGATGGTTATAGGTGGTCATAGGCGGGGTCATGGGTGGGGTCATGGGTGGGGCAGCTCCGGATCCGGGGCCCCTGCTGGCTCACTGGCTCACTGGCTCGCTGGGACCCAGCCTGCTCGACGTGACGTCTGCACGGCCATGTCCTTCTGGACAGGTACCCCACACATCTGGACACGCCGTGCCGCTACTGTGGCCCTGTGCCCGAGCAACCGGACGGACCCCGACCCCACCGCGTCCACGTCCTCGCCTTCGACGGAGTGCGCCTCCTCGACGTCGCGGCTCCCCTGGAGGTCTTCGCCACCGCGGCCCGCTACACCGGTGGCCGCTATACCGTGCGGGTCTGCACCCCGGACGGGCGGGACGCCACGACCTCCACCGGACTGCGGATCGCGGCCGATCTGCCGGCGGCCGATGTCATGGGGCACACGGACACCCTCGTCGTTCCCGGTCATGCCGAGCTCGTCACGTTCGCCGAGCGGCCCGACCTCGTCGAGCTGGTGGCCCAACTGGCAGGCGGGGCAGGGCGGGTGGCCGCGGTGTGTACCGGGGCCTTCGCCCTCGCCGCGGCCGGTCTGCTGCGCGGGCGCAGGGCGACGACGCACTGGGAACACGCGGCGAAGCTGGCCAGGCTCCACCCCGACACCACCGTCACGGCGGACGCCATCTACGTCCAGGACGGTCCCGTCCTCACCTCGGCCGGGGTCACCGCCGGCATCGACGTGTGCCTGGCCCTCGTGGAGCAGGACCACGGCCCTGACATCGCCCGGCGGGTCGCCCGCGACCTCGTGGTCTTCCTGCAGCGGCCCGGTGGGCAGTCCCAGTTCTCCGCGGCCTCGCGCACCCCGGCGACCGGTCACCCCGTCCTGCGCCCGCTCCTCGACGCCATCGTCGCCGACCCGGCGGCCGACCACCGTCTGGCGAACCTGGCAGGGCGGGCCGCCGTGAGCCCCCGGCATCTGACCCGGCTCTTCACGCGGCAGATCGGGGCCACCCCGGCCGCGTACGTGGAGACCATCAGGCTCGAAGCCGCCCGGATGCTCCTCGAACGCGGTGCGAGTGTCACCGACGCGGCCGAGCGCAGCGGCCTGGGCAGTGACGAGACGCTGCGCCGGGTCTTCGCCCGGCACCTGGGGACGACACCTTCCGCGTACGCCGCCCGCTTCCGTACGACACGGACCGAGGCGAACGACCTGGACCGGTCAGGTGTCTGACGGCTTATCAGAATCTGGAAGCGGGCCGGAGGGGACGGACCGGAGGTTCAGGAGACCGTCGATCTCCCGCTCCCCGTAACCGAGTTCGGCGAGTATGTCGCGGCTGTGCTGGCCGAGGGTGGGCGGCGCGGAGCGCACCAGGGGGCGCTCGCCGCGGAAGGTGACGGGGAACGCGACCTGTCGGAGCGGGCCCACGTCCGGGTGGTCGACCTTCTGGACCATGCCGAGTGCCTCGGTCTGCGGGCAGTCGTACACCTCGTCGAGCGTGCGGATGGCGGCGACGGGAACGCCGTGCGGTTTCAGCAGGTCGCACCAGTGGGAGACCGTCTCGTCGACGAGGACGGACTCCAGCTTGGCGTTGAGGGCCCTGCGGTGGGCGACGCGGTCGCGGTTGGTCGCGAAGCGCGGATCGTCGGCCCACTCGGGGTGCCCGAGCGCCTCGGCGAGACGGCGGAAGAGACCGTCGTTGCCGACCGCGATGACGAAGTGGCCGTCGGCGGCGGGGTACGCCTGGTAGGGGACGAGGCTGGGGTGGCCCGAGCCGAGCCGGGCGGGGCGCTCGCCGGTGGCGAAGTAGCCGGTCGCCCAGTTGATATGCAGGGCGAGCTGGGACTCGTACAGGGACGTCGTGACGTACTGGCCGCGCCCGGTGTGCTCCCGCTCCACGAGGGCGGAGGTGACGCCGATGAGACCGAAGAGGGCCGCGCCGAGGTCGCCCATCGCGTAACCCGCCTTGACCGGAGGGCCGTCGGCTTCGCCGGTCAGGGACATGAGACCTGCCGAGGCCTGGGCCACCATGTCGTAGCCCGGCTCGTCGCGCAGCGGACCCGAGTCGCCGAACGCGGATATGTGCAGGATGACCAGGCTCGGGTAGCGCTCACTCAGTTCCCGGTAGTCGAAGAGGCGGGCGAGCGAGCTGCCGGGGCGGAAGTTCTCGACCATGATGTCGGCGTCGGCCAGCATCCGGTGGACGGCCTCCTGGCCCGCCTCCGACTTGAGGTCGAGGGTCACCGATCGCTTGTTGCGGTTGGCGGCCAAGTAGTAGGTGGCGTCGGGGCCGTTGAAGGGCGGGCCCCAGGTGCGGGTGGGGTCGCCGCCATTGGGGTGTTCCACCTTGAGTACGTCGGCGCCGAGATCGGCGAGCGACATGGTGACGTAGGGACCCGCGAGGATCTTCGAGAGGTCGACGACCTTCATGCCCGCGAGAGGGGCGGGGGTCTGCTCAGGCACGGGCGTACTCCTGGATGTCGGCGAGCGGGACCTGTCGGAGAGGTGTCTCAGCTCCATGGCGGATGACCATGTCATGGAGTGGGGTCGCTGCCGCCGTCGGGTGGGCGTCGGCGATGGGGCCTGGTCAGGGTGCGGTCACTGACGCCGGTCGCGGTGCCGAGCTGCGCCAGGGTCCGATGCTCCGCCGGGTTGTCGCGGAGGATGGCGCACACCGCGACGAGCCGCGGGTCGCGGGCACGTGGACCGGCTGCTGCGTCGAGTGGCGCAGCCAGTCGAGCAGGACGGCTCAACGCGGGCCACCGCTACGGCACTTCGGGCATCGGATGCGCGAGGCTGAACTTCAGCTGCGCACCAAGGTCCTCTCCGTCGACCGGGCCCCCTCCGCCCACCGCACCGCAGGCCCCATCGCGAGCCCCGCCGCGAGGAAGATGCCGCCGAGGAGCAGCCATCCCGGCGCGCCCCACACCACGAGGAGAGAGGTGAGGAGGAGCGGGCCCAGCGTACGGGCGACGGGGACGCCGGTGCCGAAGAAGCCCTGGTACTGGCCCACTTGGTGCGCCGGAGCCAGGTCGAAGCTGATCTGCCACGAGCCGGCGGACTGCTGCATCTCCGCGATGACCTGGAGCACCGCCCCCACCACAAGGACCGCCACCGTCACCCACACCGGAAGCGCCGCGGCCGAGAAGGCGAAGACCGTGCACGAGGCGAGCATGATGAGGCTGGAGTGCCGTACCGCACGTGTGGCCGTGCGCGGGCTATCGACGTCACGGGCCATGCGTACCTGAAAGGCCATCACCGCCAGGGTGTTGAGCACGAACAGCGCGGAGACCAGCCAGCTCGGCGCGTTCGTCCGGTCCACCACCCACAGCGGAATCGCGAGGCTGAGCAGCGGCATCCGCAGCAGCAGAACCGCGTTGAGCGCGGAGACGACGGCGTACGGACGGTCGCGGAGCACCGCGAGGCGTGGCTCTCCCTTCCCGCGGGCCAGGGTCCGCGGCACCGAGGGCAGGCGCAGGAGCAGAAGGGCGCAGAGGAGGAAGCTGACCGCGTTCAGCGCGAAGACCGCGAGGTACGCCCCCCGTGTGTCGTACCGCAGGGCGAGACCGCCGAGCGCGGCGCCCACGGCGAGCCCGGCGTTGAGCGTCGACTGGAGGTGGGCCAGTACGCCCGTACGCGCCGATGGCGTCACCAGACCGGCGAGCAGTGCCTGGCGTGCCGCGGCGAGCCCGCACTGGGCGACGGCGTACAGGCAGGCGGCCAGGAGGAACGGAACGAAGGAGCGGATGAACAGGAAGGAGGCGACCGATGCGCTGGTGGCCAGGGCGAGCAGTACGGCCGTGCCGCGCGGCCCCTTCCGGTCGGCGAGCGCGCCCAGCGGAACGCCCGTCACGGAACCGATGGCCCAGGCGACCGTGAGCGCGAGCCCGATCTGCGTGGGGGAGAGGCCGACGACGCGCGTGAAGTAGAGAGCCGAGGTCACGTAGTAGGCGCCGTCGCCGAGCGAATTGCTCAGCTGGGCGACGGCGAGTACGCGCGGCGGTCCGGACGGCGGCAGGATCTGTATCGGCACAACGCTCCCGAGGTCAGTGGCCGTTGGGCCGATTCGTCGCTGATGAGACGACGCTAGCCAGTCAAGTGGACCGGCCTGTAGACCATTGGTGGCTCAGAAGCATGGGCCAATTCTGATGCGCGCGGAGCGGGGAGGGCGCCGCGTCAGCCGGGGCGCCGCACCATGAACACGTCGACCGGGTCCTCGTCCTCCACGGCGAACCCATGGCGCTCGTAAAGGCGTCGGGCCGCACTGCCTTGCAGGACGTTCAGTCGTACGAGGTCGCCCGCCGCGTCGGTCCGGTCGAGCAGCGTCCGCAGGACGGCGGAGCCAAGGCCGCGGCCCTGGAGGGCCGGGTCGAGGTAGAAGTGCTCGAGCCACACCCCGTCATCGGCAGGACGCAGGGCGACACAGCCCGCGAAGGCCCCGTCGGCGACGATGACCGAGGTGTCGCCCGGCGAGAAGGCGTCCCGCAGCCTCTGCCGTACCCGATGCTCGTCGAACCGGCCGAGCCGCTCCAGGTCCGGGCGCATCACCCTCGCGCGCAGCTCGACGATCACCTCGACATCGGCGGGCTCCGCGGCCCGCAGTGCCCAGAACAGCTCCCCATCAGGAGCGGGTGCCGCTTCGTGCGGCTGTTCTACCTGCGTGTTCATGACGGGATTATGCCTGGGCCCCGGTCAGGCGCCGACGTAGGCCGCCAGATGCTGACCGGTGAGGGTGGAGCGGTCGGCGACGAGATCGGCGGGTGTGCCCTCGAAGACGATCCGGCCGCCGTCGTGGCCTGCGCCAGGACCGAGGTCGATGATCCAGTCGGCATGCGCCATGACCGCCTGGTGGTGCTCGACGACGATGACCGACTTGCCGGAGTCGACGAGCCGGTCGAGCAGCCCGAGCAACTGCTCGACATCGGCGAGATGCAGTCCCGCGGTCGGTTCGTCGAGCACGAGGACGGGCTGGTCGCCGCCCTTCTCCGCCATGTGGGTGGCCAGTTTGAGCCGCTGCCGCTCGCCGCCGGACAGCGTGGTGAGCGGCTGCCCGAGACTGAGATAGCCGAGCCCGACGTCGTCGAGCCGGACGAGGATGCGGTGCGCGGCCGGGATGTGTGCATCGCCCGAGCCGAAGAACTCCTCGGCCTCGGCCACCGACATCGCGAGCACCTCGCTGATGTCGCGTCCGCCGAGGTGGTACTCGAGCACCGACGCGTCGAACCGCTTGCCCTCGCAGTCCTCGCAGGGAGTGGCGACGCCGGCCATCATCCCCAGGTCGGTGTAGATGACGCCCGCGCCGTTGCAAGTGGGGCAGGCACCCTCGGAGTTGGCGCTGAACAGCGCGGGCTTCACGCCGTTGACCTTCGCGAACGCCTTGCGGATCGGTTCGAGCAGTCCGGTGTACGTCGCCGGGTTGCTCCGCCGCGAGCCCTTGATCGCGCCTTGATCGACCGACACCACCTCCTCACCGGCGGGGACGGACCCGTGCACGAGCGAGCTCTTGCCGGAGCCCGCGACACCGGTGACGACGGTGAGCACCCCGAGCGGGATGTCGACGTCGACGTCACGCAGGTTGTGCGTCGTCGCGCCGCGGATCTCCAGTGTGCCGGTGGGCTTGCGCACCGTCTCCTTGACGGCGGCCCGGTCGTCGAAATGGCGGCCGGTGATGGTGTCGGCGGCCCGCAGTCCCTCGACGGTGCCCTCGAAGCAGACGGTGCCGCCCGCGGTGCCCGCACCGGGGCCGAGGTCGACGACGTGGTCGGCGATCACGATCGTCTCCGGCTTGTGCTCCACGACGAGCACCGTGTTGCCCTTGTCCCGCAGCCGGAGCAGCAGGTCGTTCATCCGCTGGATGTCATGGGGGTGCAGGCCGATGGTGGGCTCGTCGAAGACATAGGTGACGTCGGTGAGCGAGGAGCCGAGATGGCGGATCATCTTGACGCGTTGGGCCTCGCCGCCCGAGAGCGTGCCCGCGGGCCGGTCGAGCGAGAGATAGCCGAGGCCGATGTTCACGAACGAATCGAGGGTCTGCTGCAGCGCGGCGAGCAGCGGTGCGACCGACGGTTCCTTGAGGCCGCGGACCCATTCGGCCAGGTCCCTGATCTCCATCGCGCAGGCGTCGGCGATGCTGATCCGCTTGATCTTCGAGGACCTGGCGCCCTCGCTGAGCCGGGTGCCCTCGCACTCGGGGCACGCGGCGAAGGCGACCGCCCGCTCCACGAAGGCTCTGATGTGCGGCTGCAGCGCCTCCTTGTCCTTGGCGAGGAACGACTTCTGGATCTTGGGGATCAGCCCCTCATAGGTGAGGTTGACGCCGTTGACCTTGACCTTGACCGGCTCCCCGTAGAGGAAGTCCCGCAGTTCCTTCTTGGTGTACTTGCGGATCGGCTTGTCCGGGTCGACGAAGCCGGACTGGGCATAGACCTGCACGGTCCACTGGCTGTCCGACTTCCAGCCGGGGATGGTGAACGCGCCCTCCGCGAGCGACTTGGAGTCGTCGTAGAGCTGGGTCAGGTCGATGTCGGAGACCGAGCCCCGTCCCTCGCAGCGCGTACACATGCCGCCCGTGCGGTTGAAGGTCGCCTTCACGGTCTTGGTCTTCGCGGCACCGCGTTCGACGGTGATGCCACCGCTCGCCCGGACGGATGCGGTGTTGAAGGAGAACGCGCTGGGCGGGCCGATGTGCGGCGTGCCGAGCCGGCTGAAGAGGATGCGCAGCATCGCGTTGGCGTCGGTGGCGGTGCCGACCGTGGAGCGTGGGTCGCCGCCCATCCGCTGCTGGTCGACGGCGATCGCGGTCGTGAGGCCGTCGAGTACGTCGACTTCGGGCCGGGCCAGGGTCGGCATGAACCCCTGCACGAAGGCGCTGTACGTCTCGTTGATCAGCCGCTGCGACTCCGCGGCGATCGTGTCGAACACCAGTGAGCTCTTGCCCGAGCCCGAGACGCCGGTGAACACCGTGAGGCGGCGCTTCGGGATCTCGATGCTGACGTCCTTGAGGTTGTTCACGCGCGCGCCGTGCACGCGGATCAGATCATGGCTGTCCGCATCGTGCAGCGCGGGCGACTGCGAGTCCGTCGTCTTGGCCCTGCTCATCGCGTCTCCATCTGTCGGGCGTGACCGCCTGTGCGGCCAACCAAGTCCATGGCGGTCACGCTAGCCGCGGCCGTGTGCCCGCGCTTCTCGATTCCTGATCGATCTGATCACGTCGGAAGAGACCCGCGAGGCGGCCGGGCGATTGTCCCGCTTCTGTCACGGTGCGCCGCGGTCTGACGACCGGCTGCCCACCGTGTCCCTCCGCCTGCTAAAAATACGGGCGGCACAGGGGCCGGACCGACCTGTGTGAACGCATCGCATCATCGCGACAGGGCGGCCCACGAGGGTCGCAGGGGGAGAGGCATAACAAAATGAACCGCACGCGCACGACCGCCGCAGTCCTGGCCACGGCAGGGGCCATCACCGCCGCTCAGCTCGGCTTCGCCGGGTCCGCATCCGCGGTGGACGCGCCGAAGGCGCCCAAGGCGTCGGCCGCCGGAACGCAGAGCGCGGGCTGCCCGATCGACATCGTCTACACCTCGCGGTTCTACATCGGTGCGGGCGGCTGGGTGAAGGGGGACGGCCTTTACTTCGGTCTCAAGAACAAGAGCACCAAGAGCTTCAAGAAGGTCACCTTCACCGTCACCAACGTCAAGAACGTCCGCTTCGGCTCGGCGAAGGCGAAGGGCGGCAAGGTCAGCCACAAGACCACGAAGACCGTCTCCGTCTACGACAAGAGCCTCAAGGGCAAGGCCAGCCTCGGGGTCAGGGTCAAGACGCGCTTGCTGAACACCAGGTCGTACAAGGTGAAGTTCGCCGTGCACGGCTCCGGCTGGAACTGCGCGGTCAACCAGGGCACATGGGGCGCCTGATCGCAGGGCGGCCCATGCTTTCGGGGTCTTGATCTGGCAGGGCAGCCGGTCGACGACGGTACGTCGACCGGCTGCCCTGCCAGAATGCTGTTTGAATCTGAATCAGAAAGACCTCTGGAGCGGCGAAGTGGACGATGTGGCGCAGGCACGGCTCGGCGCGGGGAAGTACCTGCTCGTGACCAGCTACCGAAAGAACGGCACTCCCGTCCCGAGCCCCGTCTGGGTCGTCGAGGACGGTGCCGCGCTCGGCATCTGGACGGTCTCGGACTCCTGGAAGGTCAAGCGGATCCGCAATTGCGCCGACGTCCTGATCGGCCCCTGCGATGTCCGGGGCAACCCGACGGGCGACCAGATTCCCGCCACCGCCGAGATCTGCGACGCCGCGACGACCGCCCGCTACCGCACCCTCATCGCGCGCAAGTACGGTCTGGTCGGCCGCCTCACCCTGCTCGGCAGCAAGCTCCGGCGCGGCGCGAGCGGGACGGTCGGGATCCGGATCTCGCAGGATGGGTGACCACTGCGCATGACGCGGACCGAGTGACCGCCGCGCGTCACGTCATGCTCAGCTCCGTGGCGATCTCGTCCCGGAACGCGCCGACCATCTCCCGCGCCTGCGGCAGCCCGATGCGCGCGAAGTCCCCTTCGAGCTCGGCGAGTTCGGTCAGCGTCTCGTCCCTCTCACGCCCGAGCCGGGCGCGCGATTTGACCAGGCCGAGCCGGGAAAGCGCCACGCCACGCGGCTCCCGCATGGCGCTGAACTCCTCCAGGGAGATGGTGTACATCTCGCGGGCCGCGTCGTAACTCCCGTCCCGGTAGAGGACATTGCCGCGCATCTTGTGGTTGTACGCGAGCGCGCTCGCCAGATCCATGGCGCGGCAGATGACCTCCGCCTCCGAGAGCAGCGCGAGCGCCCGCTCCGCGTCGCCGCGCAGCGACAGGACATCGGCCACCCCACGCAGCGACCAGGCACGCCCCCGCGCGTCCTGGGCCTCGGCCGAGATCCGGACGCACTCGGTGAAGAGCTCGAGGGCCTCGGCGTAGTCGCCGGTGTTCCGCCGCATCTGGGCGATGCCGGACATCGCCCACACTATGTGCCGCGCCTCCCCGTGCGCCCGGCCTTGTTCCAGCAGCTGCTCGTGGAGGGCTGCCACCGCCGCGTAGTCCCCCTGGATGCGGCCCGTCTCCGCGAGCCCGGCCAGCGCGTAACCGTGTACGAGCCGCTCGCCGCTGCCGTCGGCGAGATCGACCCCCCAGGTGAGCAGCCGCCGGGCCAGCCGCAGCTCCCCGCACTGCCGGGCGAGTGTGCCGCCGCTCCACAGCGCCCACGCCATGGCGCCCGCGTCCCCCGCGGTGCGTGCGCTGCGGTAGCTCTGCCGCCAGGCGGCGCGTGCGTCGTCCACCTGGCCGAGCCGCCGGTTGGCCTCGGCCAGGGCGAGTGCGGCGCGCGCCCTCTCCAGGGCGGTGTCCGCCTGGGAGAGGGCGCTGCCCGCCGCCGTGAGCACCTCCTCGTAGGAGGAGTTCACCCCGAGTGCCGAGCCCAACTCGCCCTGGTATTCGGGCGCGAATGCCTTGCCGTGCATAGATCCATGACCTTTCGATCAACTCCGTACGCCGGTCTCCGTACGTTGATCAAAAAGCTACGAGCAAGGTGGGGTGCGGCGAGTCCCTCCGCGTATGGGTCCTGCCGTACGACTCCAGGGCTACGGGCGGGGCCATGGTCATCATCGGGACGTACGGGGAGGGTGGGGTAGCCCGGCGTCAGCTGCCGGGCCGCGCCGGAGGAGCGGTGGCCGTGGCCGCCTGGAGTGCCGTGATGCACGTGGCGATCGACTGCTGCAGCTCCTCGAGGCGCCGCAGCATGTCGTCCTCGTAGATGTCGTCGACGTCGGCGGCGTCGTCGAACGTCAGCTCCTCGAAGACCTTCGTCGCCTTCTGCAGGCTGCTGTAGAACTTCGCGCGGCGCTCCTGCACCCGCAGTTTCGGATCGCTCTGGACGGTCTGGGCGACCAGGTCCTTCACCGTGTCGTACGCCTCACGCGCCCACTCGCCGGAGTCCTCGCCGTCGTCGAGCTCGTCGATGAGGGACAGATGCCGCTCGGCCTCCTCCTTCAGCTCGGCGGGCGCGTCGATCAGCTGGCCCGCCGGAGTCTTGACCTGCCCCTTGTCGACGATCTGGCGTACGTAGTCGACGCGGTCGCCCGCCTTCGCCTCGGCCGCCACCGCCTTCTTGAGGTCGTCAGCCCGGACGATGTCGCGGACCAGCTCGGTGCGCAGCGCCGGGTCGTCGTCGAGCCGGTCCATCAGGGCGCGCCGCGCGGCCTCGGCGGTGCCGGGGTCGGCGAGGATCGCGGCCCGCAGCGCGGTGGGGTTCTCCGCGACCTCCAGGGCCTTGGTGGGGCGGATGCCCTCGGCCTCGGCGGCCTCCGTGATCGCGTTGCCGCGGGGCGAGAGGGCGCTGGAGCGCGCCGCGTAGTACGTCAACCAGGCATCGGAGTCCGGAAGTTCGATGTCCACGCCGGGCGTGAGCGCCTCGAAGTGGGGTACAAGGCCGTCGTCGGCAGCCTTGTCCCAAGCCTTGTAGTAGCGCATGACGCGCTCGGCCGAGCAGCCGGCAAGCTCACTGAACTCCTTCGCCGAGACCTTCGGCGTCTCGTCGGCGCCCTGCCCGCCGGGTCGCACGCTGCGCGCGACCTTCAGGGCGAAGGTCCAGCCGCCGGTCCGCGCGTAGACGCCGAACGCACGGGCGTCCTGGGCCACCGGGTCGGGCTTTTCCGACGACGGGACTGCTTCAGACGGCGCGATGGCAAGGGTCACGAAGGTTCTCCTGGATGGTGATGACAAGTATCTGAGGGCTGACTGGACACCTTATCTCTCCTATTGGGGTGTTATGAGGGCGAGTTGGTGTGGGGGGAACAGGTGTCCAGAACTGCGGAGGCAAAGCCTCCGGTGATCGGGGTCGCGATGTGGGGTCTACACACGCTCACCACATCTCCTACCCGAGGATGACCGAGCGTGCACGGCACTACAGCGTCCGTGGGCCGATAGTCCGGCTCTGAGTCTGACTTCCGGCGCGGTCAGAGCCTGGACTATTGAGAGGAAACCTGCTGACCGCCCTGACGTGCGCTGATCGTGCCGCGGGGGGTGTCACCCTGCCTGCCAAAACCGACAGGAGTCCCTTCGCCGTGGCTACGTTCCTCTACAAACTGGGCCGCCTCGCCTTCCGGCGACGCCGCTATGTGGCACTGATGTGGGTGGTGCTGCTGGCCGGCGTCGGCTTCGCGTCGTCGGCGGCACCCGCACCGCCCGAAGACTCCTTCTCCATGCCGGGGACGGAGTCGCAGAAGGCCTTCGACCTCCTCGACGAGAAGTTCCCCGCGGCCAGCGCCGAGGGCGCCACCGCCCGAGTCGTCATCCGCGCCCCTGAAGGCAAGAAGCTGACCGAGTCCGGCCCCAAGGCCGACGTCGAGAAGCTGGTCAAGACCCTGGGCACAGGCCCGCAGGTCTCCGAGGTCGCCGACCCCTTCAAGGCCGACGCCGTCAGCAAGGACGGCACCACGGCGTACGCGTCCGTCACGTACAAGGTCAACGCCCAAGAGCTCACCGACAAGGCGCGCGACGCGCTGACCAAGACCACGGACGACGCCCGTAAGACGGGCTACACCATCGAGACCGGCGGCGACGCCGTCATGGCCGAGCAGGAGATGGGCGGCTCCGCCGAACTCATCGGCATCGCGGTCTCCGCGGTCGTCCTGATCATCACCTTCGGCTCGATGGTCGCCGCGGGAATGCCGCTCCTCACCGCCATCATCGGTGTGGGCATCGGCGTCTCGGGCATCGCGGCACTCGGCAGCGTCCTCGACCTCTCCGCCACCACCTCGACGCTGGCGATGATGATCGGCCTGGCGGTCGGCATCGACTACGCCCTCTTCATCGTCTCCCGCTTCCGAGCGGAGATCGCCGACGGCCGCGAACCGGAGGACGCGGCGGGCCGCGCCACCGGCACCGCCGGATCCGCCGTGGTGTTCGCCGGACTCACCGTCATCGTCGCGCTCTCCGGCCTGGCGATCGTCAACATCCCGATCCTCACCAAGATGGGCCTCGCCGCGGCGGGCACCGTCGCGATCGCCGTACTGATCGCGCTGACCATGATCCCCGCGCTGCTCGGCTTCGCGGGCAAGAAGGTGCTGCGCCGCAAGGACCGCAAGAAGCCCGCGGGCGCACTCCAGGACCCGAACGCCAAGCCGAAGCTGGGTACGCGCTGGGCACGCTTCGTGCTGCGCCGCCCGCTGCCGGTCCTGCTGTTCGCCGTGGTCGGCCTCGGCGCGGTCGCCGTACCGGCCACCAGCCTGGAGCTCGGCCTCCCCGACGAGGGCACATCGGCGCCGGACACCACGCAGCGCAAGGCGTACGACATGCTGTCCGAGTCCTTCGGCGCGGGCTTCAACGGCCCGCTGATGGTCACGGTCGACACGGACAAGGACAAGGGCGCGGCTGCCGCGGCCGGCACGGTCGGCAAGGAGATCGCCAAGATCGACGGCGTCGCCGCCGTCACACCGGCCAACGGCAACAAGTCCGACGACACCGCGATCTTCAACGTCGTACCGAAGACCGGGCCGAGCGACCACAAGACCGAGGGCGTCGTCAAGGAGATCCGCTCCACGGTCGACGGTCTCGGCGACAAGACGGGCTCGGAGGTCCTGGTCACCGGCGCGACCGCCATGACCATCGACTTCTCGCAGACCCTGGACGACGCGCTCCTGCCCTACCTGGGACTCGTCGTCGGCCTGGCCTTCCTGCTCCTGATGCTGGTCTTCCGCTCGGTCCTCGTGCCGCTCAAGGCGGCGCTCGGCTTCCTGCTCTCGGTGGCCGCCGCGCTCGGCGCCGTCGTCGCGGTCTTCCAGTGGGGCTGGCTCGCCGACATCGTCGGAGTGGACCAGCCGGGCCCGATCATGAGCATGATGCCGATCTTCATGATCGGCGTGGTCTTCGGTCTCGCGATGGACTACGAGGTCTTCCTCGTGACGCGGATGCGTGAGGCGTACGTCCACGGGGCACGCGCCGGCGAGGCCGTCGTCACCGGCTTCACACACGGCGGACGGGTCGTCGCCGCGGCGGCGGTCATCATGATCAGCGTCTTCTCCGGCTTCATCATGGAGAACGACGACATGATCAAGATGATGGGCTTCGGCCTGGCCATCGCCGTCCTGTTCGACGCGTTCGTCGTCCGTATGGCGATCGTTCCCGCCGTGCTCGCCCTCCTGGGCAAGTCGGCGTGGTGGCTGCCGAAGTGGCTCAACTGGCTGCTCCCGAACGTCGATGTGGAGGGCGAGAAGCTGCACAAGCAGCTCGGCGACTTCCCGACGGCACGCCGAGACGACCAGGACGACGAGGACAAGGACCGGGAGCTCGAGTCCGTACGCGGCTGAGTCCCTGACGCTCCGTGAGGAGTACCCCCGTCAGCCCGGTGACCGATCACGGTCACCGGGCTGACGCCTGTTGAGGGGGCGGCTCAGCGGTCCGCGTAGACCATCCAGACCTGGCCGCGAGCGAAGGGCATCCGTGTGCCGTTGGGGCGTGTGAAGGACGTGCCGCTGCCCGCGCTCGGGCGCTTCCAGCGGGTCTTGTACGCCTTTCCGTTGCGCAGGACGGTCGCCCTGCCGCTGCCGACCGTCTTGATGTACGGTGTCGCCGCGCCGTTGACGTCCTTGAAGCGCGACGGGGGCATGTCCACGTACTGGATGACGATCGTCCTGGCGCCGAGGCGCGCTCCCGAAGTGCTGCGGGCCGGTGCCCCGTCGAAGGACGCGAGCCAGCGGTGCTCCCGGGGCGACCAGCTGAAGGTGTGGCTGGCCGAGGCGTAGCGGACGGTCCGCATCTTGGTGGGGGAGCCGCCGGCTGGAGCCGGGCCGAAGCGGAAGCCGATGTCGGTGGGGCGGTCGGCTTTCGGGGCAGAGCGCAGCACGGACCTGGGGCGTACGAAGAGGTTGTGCGGGGCGGGGCGGCCGCCGCTGCGGAAGTAGGCGCCGGGGAGGCTGCCGTGCGGGCGGGCGTACAGCGGCGACCTCTTGAGCACCTTGTTCAGCGAGCTGCGCACCCCCGAGTAGGCCAGTGCCGGGCGGCCGAACTGCCGCAGCAGTTCGATGTCGGACTCCCGGGCGCTGCGCACCGGCCCGACGTACCGGGGCAGGCGGCTGGAGTACACCCCCATCAGCCTGCTCATCCCGCCCTCGACCTTCTCCACGTACACGATGTCGGCCTGGTTGAGACCGGTGTGCGGGCGTGCCATGCGCGCGTTGTCGAACTTCACCGCGAGTACCGGGTTCCGGTCCGCCGCCAGGCCGGTGAACGGTGACCGGCCGCGTGGTGCCGCGCTGTCGTCCGCCGGGGCGCCGCCGTGTGCGGCGCCCATGGTGAGCGCGCCCACGGCGACCGTGGCCAGGAGTGTCGTGCCGATGCGGGTGCGGCGTCGGGCCCCGGCCAACCTTGTTGTCATCGCGGTTCTCCGTTCGTCCCCGAACGCGCGGTTCCGGGAGCAGTCGTTCCTGGCAGTGGCAGCCGCAGTCCTTCCTCACGGGAGCTGCCCGCGAACCCTGTTAGGGCCATCCAGCCGCCAGGACTCACCGCACGGGCGTACGCGCCGGACCCTCCCGCGGGCCCGGCGCGGTTGCCGTCAGGCGGTGTGCAGGGTCAGCCCGTAGCGCGAAAGGATCTCGTTGATCGGCTGGTGCCAGGTCTCGCCGCCGCTGCCGCAGTTGCCCCAGCCGCCCGATGTGACGCCCTGGGCCTGATCGCCGCTGATGAATGAGCCGCCGGAGTCGCCGGGCTCGGCGCAGACGCTGGTCTTGGTCATCTGGTGGACGGCGCCCTGGCTGTAGTTCACGGTCTCGTTCTTGGCCAGGACGGTGCCGCAGTGCCAGTGCGTGGTGGAGCCGGAGCGGCAGATCGAGGCTCCGACGGGGGCCTCCGCCGAACCGCGGACCAGCTGGTCGGAGACGGTGCCCCAGCCGAGGACCACCGGGACGGTCCACCAGCCGTTGCCCACGCTGACGTACGCGTAGTCGTTGTCGGGGAACGAAGAGCCCTGGAAGCTGCCGATGTTCGAGTTGTCCCACCCTCGTACCCCGGCCCCCGCCTGCCCGCAGTGGCCCGCGGTGACGAACCCTCCGTGCACCGAGAAGCCGATGGAGCAGCGGACGTTGCCGGTGTAGAAGGGGTCGCCGCCCACGGTCCCCGCGGCGAAGGTGCTCGGCGCACCGGCCACCGTCTCGACCTGGACGGGGCCCGCCCGCCGTGCGCGGTCCACGAACCGTTGGACATCGTTGTCGTCCTGCTGAGCGGCGACGACGTTCAGCACGACCCGGTTGCTCCGCGGCGCCACGTGCCAGCTGCTGACACCGGATGGCGCGGACAGGGCGTCGATCTGCTTCTTCGTGGCTTCGAGTTCTTTCGCGCTGTGGCGGACCACGCGCACGGCGGCGCCGGTCTCGCGCAGGGCGTCGGTCTTGCGTGCGCTGGTGGTCGCGACGGTCAGCTTGCCGGTGGCGGTGTCGTACCAGGAGCCGCCGTACGTCGACCCGGCGGTGCGCTGTGCGGCGCGGTCGACGTGGGTCGCGGTCTTCTCGGAGGCGAGGCGGGCGCGCGCCTGGCTCTCCGTGAGCCCGAGGTCGTCCTGGAGTGCGGTGAGCATGGCCGCGGAGGCAGGAGGAGCGGTGGGTGCGGTGGGAGCTGGGGCGGCGCTCGCGGTGGGGACGAGCGCGGCGCTCGCCCAGGTGCCGGCCAGGAGCAAGGAGGAGAGGGCTACTCGGACTCCGGTTCTGCGTCTCATGGTGGTGCCCTTTCTGTCGTTCCTACGGGGTGGGGAGGAACAGGGCGCTCAGTGATGAGAGCGCTCTCACGACGAGTTCAGGCGGAGCATAGAAGTGGCTCGGCGGTCATGTCCATACCAACTGGCCGTTCCGTGGCGGCAATTGGGGACGGACGGTGGGCTGGGCAACTGCGGGGCGGGGATACGTCGCGGGGGCGCGGTCGGGCCGGCGTTCGGAAGCCGATCGTGCTCGGGCCCGGTGTCCGCGTAGGGTGCGTGAATGAGCATGCTGGATGACGCCCGCGCGGGCATGAACCCTGAGATCCGGCCGCAGGACGACCTGTTCGGCCACGTCAACGGTCACTGGCTGGAGACCGAGGCGATCCCCGAGGATCGCTCCAGTTGGGGCCCCTTTGTGCAGTTGGTCGACACTGCCGAGGAACAAGTGAAGGTGATCATCCAGGACCTTGCGTCGGCCGCCTCGGCCGCGTCGTCCGGCGCCGAACCGGATGACGCGCACAAGATCGCCACGCTGTACGCCGCCTTCATGGACGAGGAGGCGATCGCCGCCCACGGCCTCGCTCCCGCACAGCCCTTGATCGACGCCGTCACGGGGCTGCGCGACCGCAAGGACCTCGCCGCGTTCCTCGGCCGCTTCGAGCGGATCGGCGGCTCCGGCCTCTTCGGTTCCTACATCGACTCGGACGACCGCGACTCCGACCGCTACCTCTTCAACATCCTCCAGGGCGGGCTCGGCCTGCCCGACGAGTCGTACTACCGCGACGAGAAGTTCGCCGAGATCCGCGAGAAGTACGTCGCCCACCTCACCGAGCTGCTCAGGCTCGGGCAGCACGCTTCCCCGGAGACCGCCGCGCAGGCCGTCCTCGCGCTGGAGACCAGGCTGGCCGCCGGCCACTGGGAGCGGGCCGAGACACGCGACGTACAGAAGACCTACAACCTCAAGACCCTGGACGAACTGACCGCGCTCGCCCCGGAGTTCGACTGGCGTGGCTACGCCGAGGGGCTCGGCGGCTCGGACGCCACCATCGCGGAGACCTGCGTACGCCAGCCGTCCTACCTCACCCACCTGTCCGAGACCCTCGCCGAGGTCCCGATCGAGCAGTGGCGGGACTGGACGCTGACCCGGGTGCTCCGCTCGTGCGCGCCCTACCTCACCGACGCGTTCGTCCAGAACAACTTCGAGTTCTACGGCCGCACCCTCAACGGCACCCCGGAGCTCCGCGCCCGCTGGAAGCGTGCCGTCGCGCACGTGGAGGGGGCCATGGGCGAGGCCGTCGGCAAGGAGTACGTCGCACGGCACTTCCCGCCGAGCTCCAAGGCGATGATGGACGACCTCGTCGCCAACCTCCTCGAGGCCTACCGGCAGTCGATCGCCCGCCTCGACTGGATGACGGACGAGACGAAGGAGCGCGCGTACGAGAAGCTCGCCACGTTCCGTCCGAAGATCGCCTACCCGGACACCTTCCGCGACTACTCGGCCCTCCAGGTCTCGACCGATGATCTGCTCGGCAACGCGCACGCGGCGGCGGCCTTCGAGTCCGACCGGCAGCTCGCCAAGATCGGGGCCCCGGTCGACCGCGACGAGTGGTTCATGACGCCGCAGACGGTCAACGCGTACTACAACCCGGGCACCAACGAGATCTGCTTCCCCGCGGGCATCCTGCAGAAGCCGTTCTTCTCGCCCGACGCCGACCCCGCCGAGAACTACGGCGGCATCGGTTCGGTCATCGGCCACGAGATCGGCCACGGCTTCGACGACCAGGGCGCGCAGTACGACGGCGCGGGCAACCTCAACGACTGGTGGACGGCGGCCGACAAGACCGCGTTCGAGGCGAAGTCGAAGGCGCTGGTCAAGCAGTACGACGGCTTCTCGCCCCGCAACCTCCCCGGTGAGTCCGTCAACGGCTCGCTGACCGTCGGCGAGAACATCGGCGACCTCGGCGGCCTGACGATCGGGCACACGGCGTACCGCATCGCACTCGCGGGCGAGCCGGTGCCCGCGAGCGGTCCGGTGCCCGCGAGCGATGGCGAGACCGGCTCCCAGCGGCTCTTCATGAACTGGGCCTACTGCTGGCGCACCAAGCGCCGCAAGGAGCAGGAGCAGCAGTACCTCACCATCGACCCGCACTCGCCGCCCGAGTTCCGGGCGAACATCGTCCGCAACCTCGACGAGTTCCACGAGGCGTTCGCGACGGCGGACGGCGACGGCCTCTGGCTCGCCCCCGCGGAGCGCGTCAGGATCTGGTGAACTCCGGGCGGCCGCGGTGCTGTTGCCCCGCGGCCGCTCGCGGCGGCTCTCAACCATGCGGTGCGTGACGGCAGTTCATCGGATGTATGTGCGTCGCGGGTCTATCGAATCCGTCCGGATGGCTGCACTATGCCGGAGGTGACATCGATTCGCGTACCAGAATTTCATGCACATACATGACTGGAGGCTCTATGTCTTCTATGTCTTCTATGGCTTCCGTGTGTTGGAGATCTTCCGTGCGTGGGAGATCGCGCCCTGCCTTCGCCGTACTGCTCGCCGCACTGTTCGCCGCTCCCGCCCTCACCGGCCTCCAAGGCCACCCGGCAACCGCCTCACCAGCGGCGCAACCCTCCAGCCCGCACCACTGGGTGGGCGGCTGGGCCACCGCGCTCACGCCTGCCGGCACCACGGGGCCGTCGGCGGAGGGGTTCAGCGACCGGACCCTCCGTCAGGTCGTCCGGGTGTCGGCGGGCGGTGACCGGGTCCGGCTGCGGGTGTCCAACGCGTACGGCACCCGACCCCTGGACATCGGAGCGATGAGCGTGGCGCGGCGGGCCCAGGGCGCGGCCACCGTCCCCGGAACCCGGCATCAAGTCCGCTTCTCCGGGGTGGAGTCGGCCACTCTGCCGCCCGGCGCCGACCTGATCAGTGACCCGGTGTCGCTGCCGGTGCCCGCTGACAGCGACCTCATGGTCGACCTCTACCTGCCCACGGCCACGGGCCCGGCGACCTGGCACGGCTGGGCGAAGCAGACCAGCTACCTCTCCACTCCCGGCGACTGGACCGCCGACGAGGACGGCGCCGCGTACCCGGACCGCACCACGTCCTCGTACTACCTCCAAGGCGTGGACGTCTCCAGTGCCACCGCCCGGCGCACCGTCGTGGCCTTCGGCGACTCCATCACCGAGGGCGGCGCCACCCCGGACGACGCCAATCTGCGCTGGCCCGACATCCTCGGCCGCCGCCTCGCAGGGGACGCGCACGGCAAGCGGTTCTCCGTCGTCAACGACGGTATCGGCGGCAATCGCCTGCTCACCGACGCCGGAACGGCATCGAACGGCAGGGTCAACCTCGGCCTCAACGCGGAGAACCGCTTCACCCGCGACGTCCTGACGCAGCCCGCCGCGAGCGACATGATCGTGCTGCTCGGCACCAACGACCTCGGCGCCGATGCGGGCGTCCGCCCCGGATCGAAGCTGACCGCCGACCAACTCATCGCCGGGCTCGCGGCGTTGGCCCAGCGGGCGCACGCGATGGGCATCGCTGTCCACGGCGGCACCATCACCCCCAACGGCAAGCTGAAGCCGTCGGCCGAGGCGATCCGTGAGCAGGCCAACGAATGGATCCGCACCGGCGGAGCCTTCGACAGCGTCATCGACTTCGACGAGGCACTGCGCGATCCCGCCGACCCGCACCGCCTGTTGCCCGCCTACAACAGCGGGGACG
The DNA here is from genome assembly GCF_043200235.1 of Streptomyces sp. NPDC048441. NCBI lineage: Bacteria > Bacillati > Actinomycetota > Actinomycetes > Kitasatosporales > Streptomycetaceae > Streptomyces > Streptomyces sp. NPDC048441. The sequence goes on along the minus strand of NZ_JBICXM010000017.1, from coordinate 50,328 downwards.
GCGTGCATCCCAACGCGGACGGCATGAGAGAGATGGCCGACACCGTCGATCTGTCGAAGCTGGGGTAGAAGGCGCCGAGGAAGCGGAACAGAACGGGTAGCCCCGCGGTTGTTCCCATCGGAGACGGACGGCGAGACGCATACGGCGATGTGATGACGCCCATGATCCACGGGCATTGCGCACCGCTACGACCTCACGTAACGTCCCGAGCAGGCGTTACGAGTGTGCCCAGGGCCTCGCAAGCGCGAGACCGGCGAGGCTCAGGGCCCACCGGGCAGGAAGGTCGGAGGTGACGGACGTGCCACCTGTGTCGGTTGTGCCGTCCCTCCCCGTGTCAGTCGTGACGCCCTTCCTGCCTATGCCGCCCGTGTCTGCCCCGCGCGTCATGGTGATCGCCCCGAGCCATCAGGTGCACCTGTACTCCCGGCCGCACATAGACCTGCAGCGTGTCGCCGGCGCGCTCTGTCGTTCCTGACCCGTCACCCTGCCGCCGCACCCTCGGAGCCGAGGGGCCGGTGTTCTCGTACGGTCGATCAGGAAGGCACTCCTTTCGTGTCGTCATCACCTTCGCTGCCCCATTTCTCCGCTTCCTCTGGTTCCTCCGCTTCCTCCGCGTCTTCACCCGCCCCGTTGCACCTCGCCGTCGCGCTCGACGGCGCGGGCTGGCACCCGGCTGCCTGGCGCGAACCGGTGGCCCGTCCCGGTGAGTTGCTCACCGCCCGGTACTGGGCCGACCTGGTGGCCGAGGCCGAACGCGGCCTGCTCGACTTCGTGACGATCGAGGACGCGCTCGGGCTCCAGTCCTCGCACTTCACCGAACCCGACGAACGCACGGATCAGGTACGAGGGCGGCTCGACGCCGTCCTCATCGCCGCCCGCGTCGCCCCGCTGACCAGCCACATCGGCCTCGTGCCGACCGTGGTGGCCACGCACACCGAGCCCTTCCACATATCCAAGGCGATCGCCACGCTCGACTACGTGAGCACGGGCCGTGCCGGTGTACGGGTGCAGGTTTCGGCACGCCGGAACGAGGCCGCGCACTTCGGGCGCCGCACCATTCCGGCCTTCCGCTTCGAGGACCTGGACACACCGGCCGTACGGGAGTTGACCATCGACCTCTTCGACGAGGCGGCCGACCACGTCGAAGCCGTGCGCCGGCTCTGGGACAGCTGGGAGGACGACGCGGAGATCCGGGACGTCGCCACCGGCCGCTTCATCGACCGCGAGAAGCTGCACTACATCGACTTCGAGGGCGAGCACTTCAGCGTCAAGGGCCCTTCGATCACACCCCGGCCGCCACAGGGCAGGCCCGTCGTCAGCGCGCTCGCTCACGAGAATGCGAGCGGCGCACCGTTCAGGCTCCTGGGCCGCTCCGCCGACATCGGATATGTCACTCCGCGCGACGCGGGGCACGCACGCACCGTCGTCACAGCGGTCCGCGCCGAACAGGACGCCGCCGGGCGGACCGACGAACCCCTGCACCTCTTCGGCGACCTGGTGGTGTTCCTCGACGACGACCCGGCCGATGCCATCGCCCGCCGCGAACGTCTGGACGCCATCGCCGGGCACCCGTACACCAGCGACGCGCAGGTCTTCACCGGCACGCCCGCCCAACTGGCGGACCTGCTCCTCGAGTTGCAGGAGTCCGGTCTCACCGGATTCCGGCTGCGGCCCGCCGTCATCGGCCACGACCTGCCGGCGATCACCCGGGGCCTGGTGCCCGAACTCCAGCGCCGTGGCGCCTTCCGGCATGTGTACGAAGCCGACACCCTGCGCGGTCTGCTCGGCCTCGCCCGCCCTGCCAGCCGCTATGCCGCAACTGCCGCCACCACAGCCACCGCCTGAGCCGGAGGGAACCCCGACATGAGCAAGTCACCGGACAAGCCGCTCAAGCAGATTCACCTCGCGGCGCACTTCCCCGGCGTCAACAACACCACCGTATGGAGCGACCCGGAGGCCGGAAGCCACATCGAGTTCAGCTCTTTCGCGCATTTCGCGCGGACCGCCGAGCGCGCCAAGTTCGACTTCCTGTTCCTCGCTGAAGGGTTGCGCCTGCGCGAACAGGGCGGAGAAATCTACGACTTGGACGTTGTAGGGCGCCCCGACACCTTCGCCGTCCTCACCGCGCTCGCCGCCGTCACCGAGCGCATCGGCCTGACCGGCACCATCAACTCGACTTTCAACGAGCCTTACGAGGTGGCCCGACAGTTCGCCAGCCTCGACCACCTCTCGGCCGGGCGCGCCGCGTGGAACGTCGTGACCTCCTGGGACGCCTTCACCGGCGAGAACTTCCGCCGCGGCGGATTCCTCCCGCAGGAGGAGCGGTACTCCAGGGCGAAGGAATTCCTCAGCACGGCGGGTGAACTGTTCGACTCCTGGCGCGGGGACGAGATCGTCGCCGACCAGGAGACCGGCACCTTCCTGCGGGACGCCAAGGCCGGAGCCTTCGTCCACAAGGGTCAACACTTCGATATCCAGGGGCAGTTCAACGTTCCGCGCAGCCCTCAGGGGCGACCTGTCATCTTCCAGGCCGGTGACTCGGAGGAGGGGCGCGAGTTCGCGGCCGCCGGTGCGGACGCGATCTTCGGCCGGTACAGCACGCTCAAGGAAGGGCGGGAGTTCTACACGGACGTCAAGGGCCGCCTGGCGCGCCACGGCCGCACCCACGACCAGCTCCTGATCCTGCCCGCCGCGACCTTCGTCCTCGGGGACACGGACGCCGAGGCGGAGGAACTCTCCCGTGAGGTGCGGCGCAAGCAGGTCAGCGGTGCCACAGCGATCAAGCACCTGGAGTTCGTCTGGAACCGCGACCTCTCCGGGTACGACCCGGATGGCCCGCTGCCCGACATCGACCCGGACCCCGGCGAGCACACCATCGCCCGCGGTCGTGCCCAGGTCCGGATGTACGGCGACCCGCTGACCACCGCGCGGGAGTGGCGCGAGCTCGCGGCCGCGAACAAGTGGTCCATCCGCGACCTCGTCATCGCGACGGGCAACCGCCAGTCCTTCGTGGGCTCCCCGGCCACCGTCGCCGAGACGATCAACTCGTTCGTCCAGGCCGACGTCTCCGACGGCTTCGTCCTCGTCCCGCACATCACCCCCGGCGGCCTCGACGCCTTCGCCGACGGAGTCGTCCCGCTGCTCCAGGAGCGCGGCGTGTTCCGCACGGAGTACGAGGGCACCACCCTGCGCGACCACCTCGGCCTGGCCCACCCCGACGCCGGGGTGCCCTTCCCCGAGCCCGTGTCGATACCCACACCCGTGCCCGCGTCGGCCGACCACTGAGGAGGATCACACACATGCCAGCCATCCCTCTCGGGGTCCTCGACCTGGTCCCGATCTCGTCCGGCTCCACCGCGGCCGTGGCGCTGCGCAACTCCATCGACCTGGCCCGGCAGACCGAGCGATTCGGGTACGCCCGCTACTGGTTCGCCGAACACCACCTCAACCCCGGCGTGGCGGGCACCTCGCCCGCGGTCGTCCTCGCCCTGACCGCGGCCGCGACCTCGACGATCCGGCTCGGGGCAGGAGCCGTACAGCTAGGACACCGCACCGCGCTCTCCACGGTCGAGGAGTTCGGCCTGATCGACGCGCTGCACCCCGGACGCCTCGACCTGGGGCTTGGCCGCTCCGGCGGCAAACCACCCGGAACTCCCGCCGCTCCGCCCCCCACCGCTACCCCCGTCGTCGACGGCCGTGCCCCCAACGGACTGCGCATCCCGGCACGGTTCTCCTACGAGCATCTGCTCGGCTCACCCCGCGTCGCACTCCAGCGCAAGCTGCTCCAGCAGCCGAACGCCGCATCGCAGGACTACGGGGAGCAGATCGACGACATCCTGGCACTCCTCGCGGGTACGTACCGATCGGGGGACGGCATCGAAGCGCATGTCGTCCCCGGCGAGGGCGCCGACATCCAGGTGTGGATCCTGGGCAGCAGCGGCGGCCAGAGCGCGGACGTGGCCGGGCGGAACGGCCTGCCGTTCGCGGCGAACTACCACGTCAGTCCCGGCACGGTCCTCGAGGCCGCCGACGGATACCGCGCCGCGTTCAAGCCGTCCGACGTACTCGACAAGCCCTACGTCAGCGTCTCCGCGGACGTCGTGGTCGCCGAGGACGACGAGACCGCCCGCGAACTCGCCGCGGGCTACGGACCGTGGGTCCGCAGCATCCGCACGGCCGAGGGCGCCATCCAGTTCCCCACGCCGGAAGAGGCGCGCGGGCACCGCTGGACCGACGCCGACCGGGCGCTGGTCGATGACCGCGTCGAAACCCAGTTCACCGGCTCCCCGGGGCGCGTCGCGGACCTTCTGGAGCAGCTCCAGGAAGCCACCGGCGCCGACGAGCTGCTCATCACCACCATCACCCACGGCCACGCCGACCGGGTGCGCTCCTACGAACTGCTCGCCGAGGAGTGGCGGCGCAGGTGAGGTGCGGGTGACGGTGCGGGTGGCCGCGGACGGTCACCCGCCCCGGCCCCCGAGCACGATCGTCCGGGCGATGTCCAGTGTCAGACGCTGCCACGGGTCCTGGGGATCGCGGGACGTGATGTCGCGGACGCGGCGCAGGCGGTAGCGCACGGACTGGGGGTGGAGGTGGAGTTCGCGGGCCGCCGCGTTGGCGGAGCCGGTGTCGATGTACGCGGTGAGGGCTTCCAGGAGGTGGCGTTGGGCGCGGTCGACGAGCGGGCCGAGGACGATGCGGCCGATCTGGTCGGGGCTCACCACGGGGTGGCCCGCGAGCAGGGCGAGGACGTGTGCGTCGGCGTCGGTGAGGACCCGGTCGACGTGGTGGGCGTGCGGGGGAGCGGTGTCCAGGGCGCCCGCGGCGAGGCGGTGGGCGACGGCCACGCGGTCCAGGGTCTCGCCCGAGATCACGCAGCCCCGCCAGGCGTGCCGCCGCAGGACGTCCGGTACGGCGTCGGCGTACGCGGCCGGGAGGAGCAGGACGGCACGCGAACCGTGTGTCGTAGCGAGGGACGTGCCGCGGGTCCCGCCGCCGTCGAGGGCCGCGAGCAGCGAGGTCGACGTGGTGAGGGAGATGTCGGTCGAGCCGCCGTCAAGCGCTCTGCCGCCCACCGGTTCCGCCACAAGCAGGCAGTAACGCTCCGGGAGTTGGACACCGAGGCGTGACGCCCTCGCGCTGAGCGCGCCCAACGACGCGTGCCGCCCCGCGATCAGGTCGTCGAGCAGCAGTTGCAGCGACCTGTCGCGGTCACCCGTGAGGCGTTCACTGGTGGCCGCGTACGCCGCCGTCATCTCCTCGGACAGGGTGTCCATGGCGGTGAGCAACAGCTGGGCGAGGGCGAAGGCGTCCTTCGCGGACAGCTGCGGGGCACGGGCCGCGACTTCGTCTGCGAGCACCGCCGCCGCGACCCGGTAGGCACGCAGGACGGCCTGCAAGGGGCGTCCGTCCGCCGCCCGCGCCGCCGCGATCCCCCGGAAGCGCCGCAGGTCGGCCGCGTCGATCGCGCCGTCCGTCACCCAGTGGTCGAGCAGCCGGTCGTTCGCCCAGGCCGCGATGGCCCGCACCTCCGGAAACCTGCTGCCGTCGAGCGCCGTGTAGGCCGGAACCCGCGCGTGCACCGCGTCGACGACCGCCTCGACGAGGCGGTCGTCGGCCAGGAGTTCCTGCCGGACGCGTTCACGCTTGTTTGTCACAGGGTGATAGTCCCATCGGAAAAGGGTGCGTACGACCATGGACGGGGCTTGTCACTGTGGCAAGGATCGTCGGGTAGACAGTGCTGTTTCACGCTGTTTCACGCTGCCTCCCGCAGTCCCACGCACCCTCACGGCCACCGGACGGGACCCACCACATGACGACGACGCCGAACTGGGCGGACTTCCAGTACGAGATCTATCTCAACGGCATGACTGGCGCCGTACCCCGCCTGCCCACCGACCTGACCCGTCTCGAGGAGCTGACCGAGCAGCGGCTCGGCCCCGGCCCTGTCGGCTATGTCTCGGGAAGCGCGGGCAACGGCAGCACCGCCCGCGCCAACCGCGAGGCACTCGAGCGGCGCAGGATCGTGCCGCGCATGTTGCGCGACGTACACGAACGCGACCTGTCCGTCGAGGTGCTCGGCCACCGGCTGCCCGCGCCGCTGGCCCTGGCACCCGTCGGCGTCCTGTCGATCATGCACCCGGACGGCGAGTCCGCTGCCGCCCGCGCTGCCGCCGCCCGCGGTGTCCCGTACATCCTGTCCTCGGCCTCCAGCACCCCCATGGAGCAGGTCGCCAAGGAGATGGGCGACGCGCAGCGGTGGTTCCAGCTGTACTGGGCCAAGGACCGTGACGTCACCAAGAGTTTCCTGGACCGGGCGAAGGCCTCCGGCTACACCGCGCTGGTCGTCACGCTCGACACGCCGCTCCTCGCCTGGCGGCCCCGCGACCTCGACCAGGCGTATCTGCCCTTCCTGCACGGCGTGGGCACCGCCAACTACTTCAGCGACCCCGCGTTCCAGGCAGGTCTGGCCAAGCCGGTGCACGAGGACCCGAACGCGGCCGTGATGCACTTCGTCGGCATGTTCGCCGACCCCGCGAAGACCTGGCCCGACCTGGAGTTCCTGCGCGAGAACTGGGAAGGACCGATCGTCCTCAAGGGCATCCTGCACCCCGATGACGCGCGCCGCGCCGCCGACGCGGGCATGGACGGCGTGGTGGTCTCCAACCACGGCGGCCGTCAGGTCGCCGGATCCGTCGCGGCGGCCGACGCCCTGCCCCGCGTCGTGGAGGCGGTCGGCGACCGGCTCACCGTCCTGTTCGACAGCGGCATCCGTACCGGTGACGACATCTTCAAGGCGCTCGCACTCGGCGCCGATGCCGTGCTCGTGGGACGGCCGTACGCCTATGGGCTCGGCCTCGACGGCCAGGCGGGCGTCGACCACGTGATCCGCTGTCTGCTCGCCGAACTCGACCTCACCCTTGCTCTGTCCGGACACGCCGGACCCGCCACTCTCACCCCCGACGACCTGATCGAGGAGACCGCATGACCGCCGTGAAGAAGGTTCTCGCCATCGTCTCGCCCCACGTCGGCGGCCGGGCGGCGGGAGGCGCACTCGCCGGGCTGCTGCCGACGTCCGCACACGTCACCGTCGTGGAGTCGGCCGACGAGGATCCGGCAGCCCTGCGCGAGGCGCACATCATCATCACCGGCCTCGCGCCCGTCACCGCCGAACACATCGCCGCGGCCCCGGACCTGGAAGTCGTCCAGTGCGCGAGCCACGGCTTCGACTACGTCGACGTGAACGCGGCCCGCGAACGCTCCGTCTCCGTCTGCTCGATCGGCTCCAGCGGCGCGGAGAAGCAGAACGTCGCCGAGCAGACCTTCGCCCTCATGCTCGCCCTCGCCAAGCAGCTGATCCCGGCGCACACCGCCCTCACCGAGGCCGACTGGGCGCTGCCCCGCCTCCAGCAGTCCATCACCGAACTCTCCGGCAAGACGCTGGGCATCGTCGGGCTCGGTCACATCGGCGAGGAAGTCGCCCGCCGCGCGGTCGTGTTCGACATGAGCATCGTCTACGCGGGGCCGAGGCCGGTGGCGTCGGAGACGGAAGCCCGCCTGGGCGGCGCGCGCCACGTCGAGCTCGACGAACTGCTCCGTACGTCCGACTACGTCAGCCTGCACGCCCCGCTCACGGACGACACCCGCCACCTGCTGGACGCCGAACGCCTCGCCCTCCTGAAGCCGACGGCCTTCGTCATCAACACGTCGCGTGGCGCGCTCATCGACCAGGACGCGCTCGCCGACGCCCTGGTGGCCGGCACGCTGGCCGGGGCGGGCATCGACGTCTTCGACCCGGAACCGCCCACCGCGGCCCTGCGTCTGCTGAAGGCGCCGAACGTCGTGCTGTCCCCGCATGTCGCGGGCGTCACGCGCGAGACGCTCGTCCGTATCGGCCTCGCCGCGATCCAGAACGTCGTCGGTCATCTGGAGGGCAAGCCGCTGGGGGACGTGGTGTCCTGACGTTCTGCCAGGTTGCCGGTTGTGGCAGCGGCCCAAGGTCGCTGCCACAACGGCGACCGTGATCTACCAGATCGACGCGACCCACTCGGGGTGGTCGATGAACGGGTTCCGGTTGTGCTGGAACTTGTCGAAGATGACCTGGTTGCGGTTCTTCTCGAACGCGTCCGGCGGGTCCTCGTCGCTCCACTGCTTCAGTACGGAAAGACGCCCGATGGCGGGGGCGCTGCCGTTGTCGACCTTGTCGTTGGGCTCGAGGTCGGGGAAGCTGTCCTCTCCGTCGTAGCGCACGGCCATGTAGAGGATCATGCGGGCCACGTCCCCCTTGACGGCGTCACGGGGCTCGAAGGAGTCGGAGTCGGTGTTGTTGCCCGGCGCCTCGCCGACGGCACTGCCGCCGTTGTCGAAGTCCTTGTTGCCGCGGATGCTGTTGACCGAGACATCCTCCGGGCGCAGGTGGTGGATGTCGGTGCCCGGACCCGTCGCGGTGCCGAAGTCGCCGTGGGACTTGGCCCAGACGTGCTCGCGGTTCCACTGGTCGGGGTCGCCGCCGTTGCTGTCCTTGCTCTGCGAGCGGCCGGTGTAGAGGAGGATCACGTTGCTGCTGTTGGCCGGGTCCTGGTCGGTGGCCTTGAGCGCGTCCCAGACCTGGTCGTACGACAGCTTGGTCTGGTCGCTGATGATCGTGTGCAGGGCGCTCTTGAGCTCCGGACCGGTCTTGCCGAGGGCGTCCTTGTAGTACGTGTCGTCATAGGCGCCGACGGAAGCGACGGCAGGCGTGGGGGCCGTGGTCGCGGCGTCGGCGGCGGCCGGGACGGTGATCCCGACGAGGACCGCGGCGGCCGTCATAGCCAGCGGTTTCCAGCGACGTATGTGAGGGACGGGCATGTGGGGGTGTCCTCTCCCGGAGGCTCGCGCGCCGCGGATCCCGCCAACAGGACCTGCTATCTACGCGAGTTGACAAGTGGGTCAACGGGAGAGTGGCACGGGTGGGCGCTTCACTGTATGAACGTTGTGGGTCGACCGTGTGACGATGTCGTGGACACGACATGCGGGGTGAATGGGGCGATCGGCCGAGTTGGCCTACATGGGGCGGACGGTGAGGATCTGCTGTGCCTGTCCCACGGGGCCGGAGATGTCGTGCAGGACGGTGCTCGTGATGCCCTGGCCGGTGGGTCCGAACGTCACCGTGGTGTCGAGTCCCGTCCAACTCCCTTCGGGCTGACGGTGGAGGTGCACGGTGAGGTCGACGTTGGGGAACATCCAGGCGGTGGGCGATTGGCGTACGGCGATGCCGTTGGCGGTGTCGACGAGCGCGATGTAGGACGCGAGCGGGCTCGACGGCTGCCCGGCGACGAGGTCGAGCGGGGTGGAGATCCACGCCGTCGTACGGCCCGGCTGCGGGGGTGCGAGCGGGCGGACGTCCACCGACGCGATGTACCCGCCGGGCCACACGGATGCCATGTGCCAGGGTTCGAGCGCCTCGGGTGGGGTGAGCTTGTCCGCGCCGCCGCCGGCGACCGCGCTGGTGTCGGCGGAAGCGAGGAGCCAGGCACGGGCTCGCACCACCGGACGGTCGGCCATGAGTACGACGGCTTCGATCAGTTCGATGGTGCGTCCCGGCCGGATGGTCTCCACCCGGATCTCGCACTCGTCGAGGGCGAGGCGCCCGAGGATGTCGAAGCTGATCCGGGCCAGGACGAGGCCGCGGTCCGGCCGGGCGGCACGGTAGCGGTCGATGGCGTGGACGATGAGGCCGCCGAGCGGGCTGAAGTGCTGTTCGTCGGTGTCCCATGCGCCACCGGCATGGGAGGTGGGCTTGTAGCGGTGCTCGTCGATGGGCTCGTAGTAGCTGCCGGTGTTCATCCGAAGATCGTACGGACCGGAAGAAAGAGAGGGGCGGACCGCTACTGAAGCCCGTTGAGGTAGTGCTCCCCGATGTCCCGGAGGCGGTGTGCAGCGGAGCTGTGGGCTGTCAGGGCGCGGGCGTTGCGCCAGAACCTGTCGAGGCCCGGGTCGGTCGAAGGGGAGGGCGCGTCGGCGGTGAGTTCGAGGACGCGGGTGGTGATGTGCAGGGCGGCCTTGGCGGTGACCGCCTCGGCCGCTCCGACGAGGAACGCGATGTCGGCACGCTCGTCGGCGCCGAGCGCGGGCCCCGTCCTGAGCCCCTGGGCCAACGCCTCCGCCGCGCGATCCGCCACCGCGGCGGCGGTGTGCGCGGCCGTCGCCAACTCCCCGTAGGCGAGCAGTAGGTAGGGGTCTGTGGGCGGCGGCCCGCAGTCACCGCCGGTGCTGAGTGCTGCCGTCAGAGCCGGGCGCGGCAGTGCGCGGCTGATGTCACGCGCCTCGCCCAGGGCGCCCTCCGCGTTGCCGAGACCGACCTGGACGAGCAGGAGACGGCGGGTCAGCGGCGCGAGCGAGGTGAACGGTGCGATCTCGTGCTCGTCGACGGGAACCGTGCCGAGCACCTGATGCGCGGCCAGCGGTACGTCGTCGTAGCTGACGCCGCCCGCGCCGCTCAGCCGCTGGCCGAGCAGATCGTGCGCCGGTTCGGCCGATACGCCGGGGTGGGCCGGGCTCACATGGACGACCACCCAATCGCCGTTGTCCGTACGCCGTGCCGTGTGGACGAGCCGGTCCGCGACGGCCACGCCCGAAGTCAGGGGCCGCCGCCCGTGCAGGACGTACCCGTCGGCGGCCGGGGTGAGGGCGAGGTCCGCGTCCGTCTGGGCGTCCGGCAGATCGATGTCGCCGCCCCAGAGCCACTGCTCGTGCACGGCGCGCAGTTCGAGCGCGGCGGCGTCGTCCGGCGTGGCGAAGAGGCGTGGACTCCACGACAGGGCGTGGTGATGTGCGAGGAGTTCGGCGATGGAGCTGTCCGCCGCCGCGATGTCCCTGACCGCCGTACACACCGTGCGCCAGTCGCTGCCCCGGCCGCCCTGACTGTCCTGGCCGGACGGCGTCAGGAGAGCGGGCAGCCCTGCCTCGCGCAGCCGCGAGACCTCGTCGAACGGAGGCTTGCCCGCCCGGTCGCGCAGGTCCGCGTCGACGGCGAGGTCGTCGGCGAGTTCCCGGACGATACGCGGCGAGGCGGAGGGGGTCAGCGTTGTCACGGGGACGCCTCACAGATTCCTAGTTTCCCTACCTGATTGATAGGAATAGTGTGCTCGAACTCCTGTCGCGGCAAGGGGGTGTTCAAGGGGTGGAGCGCTTGGTCTCGAAGTGTGGGATTCGGCCCCTAAGGGTTCGTGCTCAAGGGTTCGTCCAGGCCGCGGGATCCGCGGCGAGCGCCGTGACCGGGGTGGGCAGCTCGGCGCCAGCGACATCGGCCAGGGACACGCCCTCGAGGATCTGGCGGACATTCGCCCGCAGCGCGATCCACAGCGGAAGCAGGGACTCCGCGGGCCCGCTGTAGGCCAGCTCCGGGGGGCGCACTCCGCGCACCGACACCAGGGGGCCCTCCACGACGCGGATGACGTCCGCGATGCTGATGGACTCGGCGGCCCTGGCCAGGCGGTAGCCGCCGTTGCCGCCGCGCTGGCTGAGGACGAGACCGCCGCGCCGCATGTCGTTGAGGATGCCTTCGAGGAACTTGTGCGGGATCTCCTGGGCGTCCGCGATGGCCTCGGCCTTCAGCGGCCCGTCGTCCTGGCACGCGGCGAGTTGCAGCGCGGCACGTACCGCGTAGTCCGCCCTGGCTGAGATCCGCATGGCCGCATTATGCTGCACCGCCCCGAACGGAACGCATCGCCCCTGGTCACGGGGCAGCGTCGCGGAGAACGTGCGGCCGTGCGGATCTCCCCGCCGCGCGGCTCGTTGCAGAGTCGTGAAGCGGGCGGGGGAGACCTTGACCGTGCTTCCGGCAGACGGTCATGCTCCTGGACATGACCGCGATGACTCCCCTCGTCCCGCGGCTCCACGTGGATGTGGACCTGGGCCGCCTCGCCTGCTCGGCGTGTCGCCCGCACATGGCCTGACCGCCGCCCGCGTCTTCCCGCGCCGCCGCTCAGCCGGCCGATCCTTCCTGCCTCGCGTCCGCGTGTCTCAACTCGGCCGGTGGCCATGGCGTTCTCTGACGTGCGCCGACGTCTGTCCGCTCCGAAAAGCATCCGAGTATCCGAGCATCCGCGGGCATTCAACGCCCGCCCCACCGAAGGGATTTCACCCCATGACGTCGTCCGCACCCGCAGTCGCGCCCCCCGAGGCTCCCACCGTCACCGTCCAGAAGGTGGGCGGCCGCATCGGCGCCGTGATATCCGGTGTCCGCCTCGGCGGCGACCTGGACGAGGCCACCGTGGCCGCCGTGCGTGCCACGCTCCTCGAGCACAAGGTCGTCTTCTTCCGTGACCAGGAGCACCTCGACGGGGAGAGCCACGAAGCCTTCGCCCGTCTCCTCGGCACCCTCGTCGCGCATCCCACCGTGCCGTCCGTGGACGGCCGTTACGCCCTCGGCATCGACAACGAGCGTGGCGGCCGGGCCAACCAGTGGCACACCGACGTCACGTTCGTGCCCGCCTACCCGGCGTTCTCCATCCTCCGCGCCGAGGTCATCCCGCCGTACGGCGGCAACACGCTGTGGTCCAACACCGCCGCCGCGTACAAGGACCTGCCCGAGCCGCTCCGGGTCCTCGCCGACAGCGTGCGTGGCGTGCACACCAACGACTACGACTACGCTGCCGCCCGCCCCGAAGCCCCCTCCGCGGCACTCGAACAGCACCGCAAGGTGTTCACCGCCGTCACGTTCCAGACCGAGCACCCCGTGGTGCGCGTGCACCCGGAGACGGGTGAACGCACCTTGATCCTGGGCAACTTCCTGCAGAAGCTCAGCGGTTTCCGTGCCGCCGACTCGCGCGCCCTGATCGGCGTGCTCCAGTCACACGTGGAGCGTCCGGAGAACACGGTCCGCTGGCAGTGGCGCGCGGGTGACGTCGCCATCTGGGACAACCGCGCGACACAGCACTACGGGGTGGACGACTCCGACGACCACGAGCGCACCCTGCGCCGCGTCACCATCGACGGGGATGTGCCGGTCGGTGTCGACGGCCGCCGCTCCGTGCTGCTGGTTCCGAAGTCGGTGCCGGAGCCCGTCCATGGAATCGCGTCGGGCGCCTCGACCGACGGCGCGGTCGCCGAGGCCGCGGTGGCCTGAGCCACCGAAGCCCTGGAGGCGGTGTCCCCTTCGGCCATGATTCGGTACTCCTTCAATAAACCTGCACATCGAATACGCAGTCCAGGCACGCTATTCATCGATCGCCCCACGCAAAGTCCTGTGCATTGACCACAGAACTTGCTCTTTGGTGCGCGAGTGTCCGCTTTGTTGGAAGGAGTCCAACTGCTCATGGGATTCCCGTCTGTGAATCTTGTGAAGGAGCTGCTCCCGTGCGGTGAACATGCGTGCACGCAGCGGTGATTCGATGCCTCAACCTCGGTCGAGCGTCGTCTCGTCGATTGGATGTACGACCTGCGAACGTGCTTTGATCCTGGCCACCGCGGAATTCGCACTTCTGGTTCCGCGGTGTTGGAAACACCTTTGCAACATTCATGAGAAGGGCAGCTCACACCATGAACTACACCCCCCAGGTCGAGACCCTCGAGATTTCCGACGCGGACCTCGACAACGTCTCCGGTGGCCTCGTCGCCGGTGTCGCGGGCAACCTCACCAGCACCGCTGACTCCATCGCCCCGGTCTCGGGCGTCGTCGGCGGCCTCGTCGGCACGGTCGAGGGTGCCACCGGTCTGAACACCGGCGCCGTCACGGGCCTGGCCTCCGGCCTGACCGCTGGTCTCTGAGCTTCAGCTCACTGACGCGCCATGATTCGTGAGCCCCGGAACCTCTGGTTCCGGGGCTCACGGACGCCAAGGCAAGGTAAGGGAAGCGTTCCGTGCAGTTCCGTCAACAGGCTCTGTCCAAGCTGCAGTCGCCCGAGGAACTCGACCTTCCGGTGCGCTACGCCCGTCCTCAGGGCCTGCTCGTGCTCGCCGTCACCGTCGTCGTCATGGTCGCCGCGAGCGTCTGGGCCGTGACCGGATCGGTGGCCTCCACGCTCCGCGCACCCGGCATCCTCACGCACGGCCAGGGCAGTTATGTCCTCCAGAGCCCCGTCACCGGGCAGGTGACCCGCGTGCTCGCGGAGGACGGCCAACGGCTCGCCGCCGGCGCTCCCGTGCTCAAAGTCCGTACGGACCAGGGCGACAAGGTCGTACGTGCCATCGCGGCAGGCCGGGTGACCGCTCTGGTCGCCAGGATTGGCACGGTCGTCACCACCGGCGCCGACGTGGCCACCCTGGAGCGTGTGGCGGGCGCCGACGACCCGCTTCTCGCGACGGTCTACGTACCCGCGGACAGCGCGGCCACCGTCCCCGTCGGCGCTTCGGTGGACCTGACCGTCCAGTCCGTGCCCACCGACCAGTACGGCACGCTGCGCGGACGTGTGAAGGCGGTCGGACGAGCCGCCCAGAGCGAGCAGAAGATCACCGGCTTCCTCGGAGACAAGGAACTGGCCGGACAGTTCACCAAGGACGGGCCCCCCGTGGCCGTCCTCGTACAGCTCGAACACTCGTCGTCCGCCAAGTCCGGCTACAAGTGGTCGTCCGCCGGCGGACCGCCCTTCGCGCTCGACTCCATGGCCCTGGCCAGCGGCGCCTTCCACCTCGCCGAGCAGCGCCCGATCGATTGGCTGCTTCCGTGACCGCACCGCACCCCTCCCCGGCACACCAGCAGCAGCTGCCGCCCCCCGGTGGCCGCCGCAGGCACCGCCCCGAGCCCCAGCGCGGCCGCCGCCGTACCGCGCCGCGCCCCACGTCGAAGGGCAAGCGGCAGAAGACCGTTCGTACGCCCACCGTCCTGCAGATGGAAGCCGTGGAGTGCGGCGCCGCCGCCCTCGCCATGGTCCTTGCCCACCACGGACTGCACGTCCCGCTGGAGGAGCTGCGCATCGCGTGCGGTGTCTCCCGTGACGGCTCGCGGGCCAGCAACCTCCTGAAGGCGGCGCGCGGTTACGGCCTCACGGCCAAGGGTATGCAGATGGAACCGGCCGCGCTCGCCGACGTCAAGGCGCCCGCGATCCTCTTCTGGGAGTTCAACCACTACGTCGTGTACGACGGCATGGGGCGCCGCCTCGGCCGCCGCGGCGTGTACATCAACGACCCGGACAAGGGCCGCCGGTTCGTCCCGTCGGAGGACTTCGACACCAGCTTCACCGGGGTCGTCCTGGTCCTGGAGCCGGGCGACGACTTCCGTCCGGGAGGCCGCAAGCCCGGCATCATGAGGGCGCTCCCCGCGCGGTTGCGCGGCACCACAGGCACGATGCTCGCCGCGCTCTTCGCCAGCCTGCTGCTCGTGGCGGTCGGCGCGGCACTGCCCGCGCTCAGCCGGACGTACATCGATCTGTTCCTGATCGGCGATCAGACCTCCCTCCTGGGCGCGCTGTTCGCTTCGATGGGCGCGATGGTGGCGCTCACGGTGGTCCTGACCTGGCTGCAACAGGCGAATCTGCTGCGCGGCCGCATCATCTCCTCCACCCTGAGCAGCGCCCGCTTCCTGCGCCATCTGCTGCGCCTGCCCGTCACGTTCTACGCCCAGCGAAGTCCCGCCGACCTCGTGCAGCGCCTCGCGTCCAACGACGCGGTCGCCGAGACCCTGGCCCGCGACCTCACGGCCGCCGGGGTCGACGGCATCGTCGTACTCCTCTACGCGGCCCTGCTGTGGACGTACGACCCGCAGCTCACGCTCGTCGGCGTCGGCATCGCGCTCCTGAACATCGTCGCGATGCGCATCGTCATCCGGCTGCGCGCCACCGGCACCCAGAAGCTGCGCGCCGACAGCGCCAAGCTCACCAACACCTCGTACACCGGCCTGCAGTTGATCGAGACCATGAAGGCCACCGGTGGCGAGAACGGCTACTTCCGGCGGTGGGCGGGCCAGCACGCCACCACCCTGGAGGAGCAGCAGCGCCTCGGTGTGCCCAGTGCCTGGCTCGGCGTCGTCGCGCCGACGCTCGCGACGCTCAACAGCGCGCTGATCCTGTGGATCGGCGGCCTGCGCGCGGTGGAGGGGCATCTGTCGATCGGTCTGCTCGTCGCCTTCCAGGCCCTGGTCACCCGCTTCACCGCGCCGATCACCCGGCTCAATGGTGTCGCGGGCCGCATCCAGGACTTCGCCGCCGACGTCGCCCGCCTCAAGGACGTCGAGAACTTCCCCGTCGACACCCTCTACTCGCGCCCCGAACCGGCCGCGAGCACCCGCCGCCTCAAGGGCCACGTCACGCTCGAAGAGATCACCTTCGGCTACAGCCCGCTCGACAAGCCGCTCCTGACCGGCTTCTCCCTGTCGGTCGGCCCCGGCCAGCAGGTCGCCCTCGTCGGCGGCTCGGGCAGCGGCAAGTCGACCGTCTCCCGGCTGATATCAGGGCTCTACAGCCCCTGGGAGGGCACGATCCGCATCGACGGACAGCGCCTGGAGGACATCCCGCGCGGCGCGCTCGCCGCCTCCGTCTCCTTCGTCGACCAGGACGTCTTCCTCTTCGAGGGCACCATCCGCGACAACGTCGCGCTGTGGGACCCGTCCATCCCGGACGACGCCGTCGTCGCCGCCCTCAAGGACGCCTGCCTGTACGAGGTCGTGGCCCGCAGGCCCGGCGGCATCCACGGCCGCGTCGAGCAGGACGGCCGGAACTTCTCCGGCGGGCAGCGCCAGCGCCTGGAGATCGCCCGCGCTCTGGTCCGCCGCCCCAGCATCCTCGTCCTCGATGAGGTGACGAGCGCCCTGGACGCGGAGACCGAGCGGGTCATCATCGACAACCTGCGCCGCCGCGGCTGCGCCTGCGTCGTCATCGCGCACCGGCTGAGCACGGTGCGGGACAGCGACGAGATCGTCGTCCTCGACCACGGCTCGGTCGTGGAGCGCGGACGCCACGAGTACCTGGTCGCCGCGGGCGGGCCCTACGCCGACCTGGTCAAGGAGCACTGAGGTGACCTCGGTACCGGAACAGCACGCCGGGTACACGCACACCCCGTACACGGACGACGCGGTCGCCGCCGCCTTCGGCGCGCTCGGCACACCGGCCGACTGCACGGACCTGCGCAGCGTGCACCTCGAAGGCCCGCAAGTCCTCTGGCTCGTCGTGGCGGGCGCCCTCGACCTGTTCGCGGTCGACGCCGTACAGCAGGGCCACTGGCACTTCCTCGGCCGCCTCGAACCGGGCACCCTGCTCCTCGGCCCCGTCGAAGGCCCCCAGCACACCCTCGTCGGACGCCCCCTCCAGGGCTGCGAGCTGCGCCGGATCCCGCTGCGCGAGCTGTACCGCCCGGACTACGGCGACACCTGGGCGTACGAGCAGCAGTACCCCAGCCAGTACGACACCCAGGACCAGGCCCTGAGCCTCCTGGAGCACGCCTTCGCGCTCGGCATCGGACGCAGCCACCGGGTGCTGTTCGAGGCGCCGCTCGACGGCCGCGTCATGGGCGACGACATGGTGACCGACGACGACATCCTGTGGATGCCGGTCGCGCCGGGCAGCGTGCAGTACGGCGCTGCCTACAGCGCGGAGGCGGCAGGCGATCTGCTCGTCGCCTCGGACATGTGGCAGCGCATGGTCAATCAGCAGTACCGACTGCTCTCGACCCTGGACCGCTGGATCGAACGCCTCGAGCGGGCCCACGAGGACCGTACGGCGGCGGGCATCAAGGCGGGCGAGACGGTCCGTGAGCAGGCCGACCGGACGCTGATCGCATCCATCGGCCGCTCGGGCAGGGGCAGTTCACGCCCCACGGATCCCCGGGGCGGCGACGACACGACGTACGCGGCGTGCCGTCTTGTCGCCGAAGCGGCGGGCATCAGGCTGTCCGGCGCGGCGGACGGCGGCGCGGTGAGCGACCGGATCGACCCGGTGGAGCAGGTCGCGGTGGCCTCGCGCATCCGGACCCGCGCCGTACGGCTCGACGGCCGCTGGTGGCGCGAGAACGCGGGGCCCCTGGTGGGGCGCCGTGCCGCGAGCGGGCAGCCGGTCGCGCTCCTCTGGCGGCGCGGCGGCTACGAGTCGGTGCACCCCATCTCCGGGCGCCGCGCGCGCGTCGACGAGAGCAACGCGGAGGAGTTCGAGCCGCAGGGCGTCATGTTCTACCGTCCGCTGCCTGAACGGACGTTGACGCCCTGGCACCTTTTCCGCTTCAGCCTGCGGGGCACTGGCGGCGACGTACGCAACCTCGTGATCGGCATTCTGGTGACCGTCGCGATCGGGGCGGTGGTCCCGATCGCGACGGGACAGGTGCTCGGCGTGTTCGTCCCGAACGCGGAGAAGAGCCTCATCGTCCAGGTGTCCCTGGCGGTGATGATCACCAGCATCGTCTCCGCGGCCTTCATGCTGCTCCAGAACCTCACCATCCTGCGGATGGAGGGCCGGATGGAGAGCGCGCTCCAACCAGCGGTCTGGGACCGCCTGTTGCGCCTGCCCACGCGCTTCTTCGCTTCTCGGTCGACAGGTGAACTGGCGAGCGCCGCGATGGGCGTGAGCGCCATCCGCAGGGTCCTGTCCGGCATCGGTCCCGTCGCACTCCAGTCGGGCACGGTCGGCGCGATGAACCTCGTCCTGCTGCTCTGCTACAGCGTCCCGCTCGCGCTGGCCGCCCTCGGGATGCTGGCCGTCATCGCCGCGGTGTTCCTCACCCTCGGCCTGTGGGAACTGCGCTGGCAGCGCCGCCTTGTCGAACTCGGCAACAAGCTCAACAACCAGGCGTTCCAGACCCTGCGCGGCCTGCCCAAGCTCCGGGTCGCAGCGGCGGAGAGCTTCGCGTACGCGGCATGGGCGGGGGAGTTCGCGCGCAGCCGGGAGTTGCAGCAGCGGGCAGGCCGCATCAAGAACGTGACGACGGTACTCAACGCCGTCTACCTCCCGCTCTGCACCCTCATCATGTTCATCCTCCTCGCGGGCCCGGCCCGCGGCAGCCTCACCGCGGGCGAGTTCTTGACCTTCAGCACGGCCGTGACGATGCTCCTGACGTCCGTCACGCAACTCACCGGGGCCTTGATCTCGGCGGCCGCGGTGCTCCCGATGTTTGAACAGATCAAGCCAGTACTGGACGAGGCACCGGAGGTACGGGGCGCGAGCACCCAGCCGGGCGAACTCCTGGGCGAGATCGAGGCCCGCGCCCTGTCCTTCCGCTACACGGACGACGGCCCCTTGGTCCTCGACGACGTATCCCTTGCCATCAGGCCGGGCGAGTTCGTTGCGGTCGTCGGCCCGAGCGGCTGCGGCAAGTCGACGCTCCTTCGCCTCCTGATCGGCTTCGACAAACCGGTCGCGGGCAGTGTCCTGTACGACGGCCAGGACCTCTCGGCCCTCGACCAGGCGGCCGTGCGCCGCCAGTGCGGTGTCGTCCTGCAGAACGCCCAGCCGCTCACCGGCTCCATCCTGGACTGCATCTGCGGCGCCGAGACGTTCACGCAGGAGGAGGCGTGGGAGGCAGCGGCGATGGCGGGCCTCGCCGAGGACATCAAGCGTATGCCGATGGGCCTGCACACGATGATCTCCGGCGGTGGAGCGGTCTCGGGCGGCCAGCGCCAGCGCCTGATGATCGCCCAGGCCCTGATCCGCCGCCCTCGCGTCCTCTTCTTCGACGAGGCGACGAGCGCCCTGGACAACGAGACGCAACGCACGGTGATCGACAGCACCCGCGCCCTGAACGCCACCCGCATCGTCATCGCCCACCGCCTCTCGACGGTGATGGACGCGGACCGCGTCATCGTCATGGCGGAGGGCCGGGTAGTCCAGCAGGGGCCGCCCGCACAGCTGTTGGCGGATACGGGCGGGCGACTGCATGAGCTGGTGCGGCGGCAGATGCAGTGATCCCGGGGCGCGTACAACCTGGGTGAACCGTCTGCTGCCTCAGGCGCCGGCCCCGGCCGCGTACCGCCAGAAGTCCCGCATCAGATCCGGGAAGCTGGGACCGCCCATCTGCAACTGGCTGAACATCAGGGTGACCGTGCCGGTGGACGGGATGATGTGCGCTGTCGTGCCGGTGCCGCCGACCCAGCCGTAGCGCCCCGGGACGCTCCACGGTTCGATGGTCTCGACGTCCACCGCGCCGCCGAAACCCCAGCCCATCCCTTCGAGGAAGAGACCGGTGGACTCCCGCTCGGACGTGGTGAGCTGATTGGTGGTCATCTGCCGCACCGAATCGCGCGCGAGCAGCCGCCGCCCGTCCGCCGCCGTCCCCTCGGCGAGCAGCATCCGCCCGAAGGCGAGCCAGTCGTCGAGGGTCCCGACCAGGCCTCCGGCGCCGGACGGGAACGGCGGCAGGGTGCTCCACTGTCCGTCGGGGGCGTCGAGCAGCTCGAGTCCGCTCGCCGGATCGCGCTCGGGGCCTGCTTCCGGACCCGCCGCGTAGTAGCTGGTGAAGCGGTCGAGTTTGCCGGGGGGCACCGAGAAGGCGGCGTCGGTCATCCCGAGCGGCTCGAAGATCCGCTCGGCCAGGAAATCGGGCAGTGGTACTCCCGTGACCCGTGAGATCAGCACGCCCTGGAGGTCGGAGCTGAGGTTGTACAGCCAGCCGTCGCCCGGCTGGTGCAGGAGTGGGATACGGGACAGCGCGGCCATCCAGGCGTCCGGAGCCGGGACGGCCTGCGGCTGCGGAGGCCCCTGCTTCAACTCGCTGAACAGCGGCGCGAGCGCGGGCAGCGAGAAGTCGGAGGGGAACCCGTGCCCGGCGCGGGAGGCGAGCAGATGGAAGACGGTGATCGGCCGGACCGCCGGGACCACGTCGTCCACCGGCGAGCCCGGAGTGCGGACGACACTAGGCGACGCCAGCTCCGGGAGCCACTGCCCGACCGGGTCGTCGAGCGAGATCCGGCCCTCCTCTACGAGCATCATGACGGCGGCGGCGACGATGGGTTTGGTCAGCGACGCGATACGGAAGATCGAATCCCTGGCCATCGGGGCAGTGCCCTCGACGTCGACGGACCCGACCGCCGCGACCTCCTCGCTCCGGTCACCACGGGCCACCAGGCCCACCGCTCCCGCCACGGAACTGTTGCTGACGTGCGTCTCCAGAGTTTTGCGCAGATCGGCCATGCGTACACCCTCTCAGCAGTGACCTGGCCGTGAGCGTTAAAAACCCGGTCCGCGGGTCGCGGCGCCATCGCGCCACGACCCGCAGACCGGGTGGGGTGGTGTGGGGGAGCCACCCGCAGGGGGCATCAGCCCGGATGCATCAGCCTCCGATGTTCACATCGATGCACGCGTAGAAGGCGTTGGCGGTGTCGGCGATGTTCCACACCGCGAGCACCTTCTGCTTGCCGCTGAGTCCGCCGAAGTCGACCTTGTGCGTGACGGTCTCGCCCGGTTGGGCGCCTCCGTCGTCGACCTCGGCGATCTTGTTGCCGCCGACGAAGTACTGCCAGGTGCTGGTGCTGTGACGTGCCGTCAGCTTCCAGCTGAACTCCTGTGAGGAGCCGACGTCGGTGACCTTCCAGCCCTTGCCGTCGTCGTCCAGGTCGGAGAACCGGGAGTTGCCGCCGCTGCACGTCGTCTGGCCCTTCGGGCCCTCGACGCTCTGCGGTTCGTTGGTGATCTCGCCGCAGGACACGGTGCCTGCCGCGCACTGTGCCTGACGGCTCGGGGGCGATGAGACGTAGCCGTGCGCGCTGGCCGGTGTGACGGATGCCAGAACGAGTACGGGCGCGAATCCCGCGCCCAGGGCGGCTGCCAGCTTCTGCTTCTTGTTCATCTCTGTTCCCTCTGGGTGGGGGGATGAGGGGCGAGAGACAACCGGGCGCCTCGGTCGACTCATTGGCCTAGACCATACTGGTTGTCAGGGCTCAGTCAACCCTTCAAGTACTCCTCGTGGGGCGGAAGTTGCGCCTGGCGCTAGGCGGCGAGCCCCAGGACCAGGGCGCCGACCACCGGTGCCGCGTACACCAGCGGGAAGGGAATGTGCGCGTACCAGCGGGCCCGGATCACGGTGACGACGGCGCCGGTGAAGTACAGGACCAGACCGATACCGGCCGCGACTCCGACGAACGGCACGAACACGCCGACCAGCAGTCCTGCCGCTCCGGCGGCCTTGGCCGCGCCGAGCCAGGGCAGCCACGAGAGGGGGACGCCGTAGTCGGCCATGGGCTGCATGACCCACTGGGAGCGGAGGAAGACGGAGGCGGCGGAGAAGCCCACCATGACAGCGGCAAGGACGGTGACGACGACGTGGGCTGTGGACATCAGGAATGCTCCCATCGGGCGGATACCGAGGCGGGGCTTGCGTGCTCCGGCCGGGCGTCTTGAGTTCGTTACTGCTCTGACGGGCCGAAGGGCGGGAATGTGACCGAGGGGCGCCACTCGTGACGTGACCTGGGACACCTCGCGCCGCCGCTCACACCGTCACAACATCACGCCGACAGCCGCGATCACACCCACGGTGACAATGAGCCCGCGCAGCACGGCGGGTGACAGCCTGCGGCCCACGCGGGCGCCGAGCAGGCCGCCCACGGTGGAGCCGACGGCGATCACCCCGGCCACGGTCCAGTCGACGGTCGTCACCGCGATGAAGATGGCCGCGGCGACGCCGTTCACGATGGACGCGAGGACGTTCTTGACGGCGTTCAGGCGTTGCAGATCATCACGGAGGAACGTCCCGAACAGGCCCATGAGCAGGACTCCTTGGGCCGCCCCGAAGTAGCCGCCGTAGACGGCGGTGCCCAGTACGCCGGCCCAGAGGGAGACGCCGCCGTCCTCGCGGCCGCGGTCGTCGCGCCGCGTGAGCCATTTCTGGATGCGGGGCTGGAGCAGCACCAGGACGCAGGCAACCAGGATCAGCACCGGCACCGCGGACCGGAACGTGTCGGCGGGCAGCTTCAGGAGCAGCACCGCTCCCGCCACCCCGCCGAGGAGCGAGGCGAGGCCGAGCTTCAGGAGGCGCGGCAACTGCCCTTTGAGTTCGGCGCGATATCCGTAGGCGGCGCTCATGACGCCCGGTACGAGTCCGATGGTGTTGGAGACATTGGCGAGGACGGGCGGGTACCCGAAGGCGAGCAGCGTGGGGAAGGTGATCAGGGTGCCGGAGCCCACCACCGCGTTGATGCCGCCTGCCGCGACGGCCGCGGCCGCGATGGCCACTGTCTCGAGTGCATGCATGGGTCGCCCTTCCCGGGACGGTCGGCGTACCGGAGTGGGGGCAGCCCGGGACGGAGGAGCGGAGTGCGGTGCTGTGCGAGTTGTACGGGGGGACCGGTCGGACGGGTCGGCACCTGGACCGGTCCGCACATCCTCCGGATGACACGCGGACCGGTCCAGGTTGCCGCCCTGGGGTCGGTCCGGCCCGGCAAAGATCGTCTCGCCCGCCCAACACCCAAGTCAATACTCGGATTTCCTTGCAGACCCCCAAGCTGTAGCTTAATCCTTCATGACCCTGGATGATCTACGCGTCTTCGTCGCCGTCTGCCGGGCGGGCAGCCTCAGCGCCGTCGCCCGCGATCTTTCCTGTACGCAGCCTGCCGTGAGCCAGCACATCAAGCGGCTTGAGCGGGAGCTGGGACTCAGCCTGCTCGAACGCCACCCGCGCGGCGTCGTACCCACCCCGGCCGGACAACTCCTGCAGAACGCCGCCGCCGGTGGCCTCGGCGACATCGACCACGCCCTGCGCCGGTTGAACGACCTGGTGCACGGCGAGGCCGGATCCGTGCGGATCACCACGGGTGCCACCACCGTGCGCCACTTCCTGTCCGACGCGATCGTCGCCTTCCGCCACCGTCATCCCCAGGTCAGCCTCGAATTCCAGACCGCGCACTCCAGCCGCAGCTGCTTCGAAGCCCTCATCGCGGGCGGCCTCGACCTGGCCTGGATCACCCTCGGCGAACCGGTGAAGGGCATCGAGCAACGCCCCGTCATCGAACTTCCCTGGGTGCTCGCCGTCCACAGCGACGACCCTCTCGCCACGAGGGAGTCGATCACCACCGCCGACCTGGGAGACATCCGGCTCATCGGGCTCCCGGAGAGCACGAACTCCCGCGCCCGTCTTGACGCCTGGTTCGCCGAACGCGGCATCAGCCCGGACTCCGACACCAGCGTCGCCGACTGGGACACCGCCCTCCTGCTCGCCGAACTGGGCCTGGGCCACGCGATCGTCCCCGACCTGCCCGGCTGGCACGGGCCCGGCCACCCGGACCTGCGGCTGATCCCCATCCCGGAGCTGCCCACCCTGTGGACCGGCTGGGCCGTACGCAGCTGGGACGCGCTGTCCCCCTTGGCGAGGGCCTTCGCCGAGACGGTCAGCCACCACTGTTCAAGTGGAGGGCACGCGGCACGCGCCGATCCAGATGCTCCTGATCGCGCTGATGCAGCGCGCCCCGCACCGGTCCGAAGGCACCACGAGCTGGCTGCCCACCTCGTCGAGCTCCTGCCCGTCGAGGCGGGTGGCAAGCAGGATGGGCGTACCGCCGAAGTCGGCGTCGATCTCCGCCCAGGACAGGACCGTGTGGTGGCCGTCCCCGCCGCTGACGGCCAGCAGGAAGCGTGAACGGTCCTTGCGCCGCCTGGAATCGAACGACGGCCCGGCATCATCGACGACGTCCCGGAGCAGGGGCCCGCTGAAGGTGTGGTGCTGTGGCCCGTTGGTGGCGCAGTCGTAGACCACGGCCGCCTCGTGCTGCTGCCAGCCCTCCCGCAGGTCGTCTCCGAACTCACGCCAAGCAGCTCCGCTGCCTGTCCAATGCTGCACGACGGCACACCCGCACTCTGGGCCAGCGGGCGTCGCCCCTCGTGTCGCCCCCGCGCCTTATCCCTTGAGGCCGGCCGCCGCGCAAGCCGCCTTGAACTCGGCCGTGCAGATCTCGTCGGTGGTGTAGATGCGGTCCTTGACGACCGTGGACTTGATGGTGCTCCGGGTCATCGGGCGGACCGAGACGAGGAGGGAGGGGATGTTCTTCGTCGTGGCGTTGTCGGACCTGTCCCCGGCGAGGGCGTCGTACTCGACCATCCGGCCCTGGGAGATCCTGACCGCCATCTCCGCGGCGCCGACGGCTTCTTCGGGATAGGGCTTGTAGACGCTCATGTACTGCTCGCCCGTGACGATGCGCTGCACGGCGGGCAGCTCCGCGTCCTGTCCTGTGACCGGCGGGAGATCGGTGAGGCCCGCGGCCTTCAGGGCCGTGATGACGCCGCCCGCCATGCCGTCGTTGGCGGAGTAGACACCCGCGATGTTGTCCTTGCCGATGGCGGTGATCGCGTCCTTCATATGCGCGCCGGCCGTCTTCGGCTTCCAGCCCTGGGTGTCGTACGACTTGGCGATGTCCACCTGGTTCTGGAGCTGGGAGAGCGCACCTTCCTTGAAGACGGAGGTGTTCGGGTCGGTCGGCGAACCGTTGATCATGACGATCTTGCTGCTCTGGCGGGCCCCGCCGCCGAGCGCCTTCAGGAGCGCCTGGCCCTGGACCTGGCCGACCAGTTCGTTGTCGAAGGCCACATAGCCGGATACGGGCCCCTCGGCGAGCCGGTCGTAGGCGATGACGGGAACGTCCGCTTCCTTCGCCTTCTGGACGGAGGGCGCGATCTTCTTCGCGTCCACCGCGCTCACGAGAATCGCGTCGACCTTGTCGGCCACCATCTTGTCGAGCTGACCGCTCTGCTTGGCGGCGTCCTCGTCGGCGTTGGCGTAGACGAGCTTGCCCTTGCCGTTGGTCAGCTTCTTGACCTGCTTCTCGATGATCGGGTGGTCGAACTTCTCATAGCGAGCCGTCTCGCCCTCGGGCAGGAGCAGTCCGATGGTGACCGCGTCGCCCTTCCGGTGGCTCTTGGACTTTCCGTCGTCGGAGTCGAGCAGGCTGCCGCATGAGGCGAGCGAGAGTGCCAGGGCGCTCACAGTTACGGCGGCGGTGGCTTCACGCATACGGGATTTCATTCGCCCACTTCCTCGATCGGACCGCTTCGTTGTGATCCGAGGTGGCTGAAAGCCAACCCCGGAGTCTTCCCGGCGTCAAGGAGTCAATGCATAACGAGATTGCAATGGAATGTGTGTTTTAGAATTGAACGTTTCTCTGCTTACACGTGACAACGGCGGAGTCCCCCGGATGCGGCGAGCGGCTCTCCGGATAGGGTCACCGGGTGGAGATTCCCCGCCTGCTCGACGGCCGGCTCAAGTTCCGGCACCTGATCCTCGTCGACGCCCTCTCACGCCAGGGCAGTGTCGTCGGGGCCGCCGCGGAACTGCATGTGACCCAGCCGGCGGCCACACGAAGCCTGCATGAGTTGGAGGACATCCTCGGTGTCACGCTCTTCGAGCGCGGGCCACGGGGCATCACGGCCACCGTCTTCGGCGAGGCGTTCACCCAGCACGCACGGGCCGTGCTCGCGCAATTGACGCAGGCGGGCCGCCACGTCGTGGAACTCGCCGACGCCGACCGCGGAACGGTGATCGTCGGCACGCATCTCGCCGGATCGAATGTGCTCCTTCCGCGAGCCATCGCCGGCATCAAGAAGGAGCGCCCTTATCTGACGGTGACCGTGCGAGAGGCGTCGCCCGAGGCGCTGCTCCTCGAACTGGAGGCAGGGCGTATCGACTTCATTGTCGGACGGCTCACCGTCCCTTCGGGAGAAGGAATGGTGCGGCGCAAGCTGTACGACGAGTCGGTCGACCTTGTCGTACGGGCCGCGCACGAACTCACCGGGAAACCGGACGTCGAACTCGCGGAACTCATGGACTATCCATGGATTCTGCCGGGCGCGGAGACCGCGCTGCGCCGGGAAGTCGAGGAGTTCTTCACCCGGCACGGATGCGCGCTACCGATGAACCGCGTCGAAACCACCTCATTCCTGACCGTCCGTCAACTCCTCCTGGAAACAGACGTCATCGCGGTCCTCCCCAGTCTGATCGTCCGGGACGACCCCCGGATCGTGCGCCTCCCGGTCTCGCTCGACCCGATCGGACACAGCGTCGGCCTCACCCTGTCGGCCGCCCGTACGCTGAGCCCGTCCGCCGAGGTCCTTATCCGCAGCCTGGAGGACATCGCTGCCGGGATGGCGGCCCAGGGCCAGTAGGCGGCGGGCGCGCCTCTTCGGATCAGACGCCCTGGACCGGCCCGGAGAGACCGAGGAAGCGCTCGGCATTGCCGTGGGTGATCAGCCGTCGGTCCGCCTCGTCGAGGAAGTGACTCTTGCGGACCACCTCACCCACCGGCCGCTCTCCCAGCGGATACGGGTAGTCGCTGCCCACCATCACCCGGTCCGCGCCCACCGTGTCGACAAGGAGACGCAGTGCGCGGTCGTCGAAGACGACGGAGTCGACGTAGAAGCGGTCCAGGTAGTGCGAGGGCGGGAACTCCGACGTGCCGATGATGTCGTTGCGCCCGTGCCAGGCGTTCTCCATCCGGCCCAGCCAGAAGGCGAACGATCCGCCGCCGTGCGCGAAACAGATCTTCAGACGCTCGTCGATGCGGTCGAAGGCGCCACCGAGAATCATCGCGAGGATCGACAGATGCGTCTCCGCGGGCATCGCGGTCAGCCATTGGGCCATCCACCGGTCGAGCCGGGGGGACGTGGCCATGTCCCAGGGGTGCACGAACACCGGCACGTCCAGTGAAGCGCAGTGCTGGAGGAAGGTGACGACGCCTTCGCTGTCGAGGTCGAGGTCGCCGACGTGGTTGCCGATCTCGACGCCACGGTGTCCGTTGGCGACACTGCGCTCCAGCTCCCGGCAGGCGGCGTCCGGGTCCTGCAGCGGCACCTGGCAGAACGGGATGAGCCGGTCGGGCGCGGGGGCGACGATCTCCAGGGCCAGGTCATTGAAGATGCGGGAGACCTTCGCCGCCTCCGGACCGCCGCGGCCGTACGTGAAGAAGGCCGGGGTGGGGGAGACCACCTGGCGTTGCACACCGTCCGCGTCCATGTCCCGCAGACGCGTCTGAGCATCCCAGCAGTCCGCCTTGATCCGCCGGAACTCGTTCGCACCCATCATGATCATCGCGTCGGACTCGGACTCGATCCGCAGCCACGGCGCGTCAGGGCCCGCCTCCGCGGACAGATCCGGCCAGCCCCGGGGAACGTAATGGGTATGGATATCGATCACCCGGTCGATTGCTCGGTCGATCATTTGGTCCGTCACGACTCAGCCCTTTCCCGGGTGCGGCGCACCGCAGTTCGGGCAGACGCGGGCCTTGTCGTCCGCGTAGAACTCGCTGAAGACCGGTGGCAGATCCTCGACGATGTCGCGTACCTGGAGCTCGATCTCGTGGACGAGGGCGGAGCAGTCGGCGCAGTACCACTGGAACCTCTCCAGGGTGCCCTCATCGCGGACCCGCTCGATGACCAGACCGATCGACCCGGTGTCGGGCCGCTGCGGAGAGTGCGGGACGTTGCCGGGGAGCAGCCACGCCTGGCCTTCCCTGATGTGTACGGTGTGCGGGCCTTCCGCGGTCATCACATTGACGTGCATGTCGCCCCTGACCTGGTAGAACCACTCCTCGTACGGGTCGAGGTGGTAGTCCGTGCGCTGGTTGGGACCGCCGACGATCTGGACGATGAAGTCCTTGCCGAGGGACATGGTCCTGTTGTTCACCGGCGGCTTGAGCAGATGCTCGTGCTCGCTGATCCAGCCCTGGAAATCGATGACCTGCGGGATGTCCGCGCTGTGCGGGATGCCGGTCATGGGGCCACCTCCGTGGTGCGGTTCGTGAGTGTCTTGTCGGGGTCGGTGCGCGGTAGGCAGGCGATGGCCTGGATCTCGATCAGCAGATGCGGGTGCGGCAGCTGGTGCACCGCGACGGTCGTCCGGGTCGGGCCCCGCTCGTCGAAGAACTCGCCGTACACCTCGTTGTATCCGCCGAAGTCGTTCATGGACACCAGGTAGGTGGTGACCTGGGCGACGTCGGACAGCTCCGCTCCGACCTCGGCGAGCATGTCCCGGATGTTCTCGATCACCGCACGCGTCTGCGCCCGGATGTCGAGGTCGGTCGTGCCCATCGCGTCGACCTCGACGCCCACGAAGGTGTTGTCCGGCCGACGTGAGCTGGTGCCGGAGACGAAGACGAGGTCGCCGACCACCTTCACATGCGGGAAGCGGCCTCGCGGTGTGGCCCGCCCCGCGAGAACCCGTGCCCCGCTCATCGAACCCCCCGCACGTCGCGCACGCCCCGCACCGAGACGGTTCCGAGCCCAGCGACATCGCAGCAGGTGACCCCGCCGGTCAGCGGCACCGCCGCCGTCGCCGCACCGGCGAGCACCACCTGCCCGGCCCGCAGCGGAATGCCCCGGCGTCGGCACATGTCCACAAGCGCGTGCAGCGCACGCACCGGATCACCGAGGACGGCGGCTGTCGAACCGACCACCTCCGCCGCCCCCGAACCGACCATCCGCACCGCCCGGTTGGACACGTCCCGCACCGGTCGCCAGGGGCCGATCGCGAACGCCGCCGCCGAAGTGTTGTCCGCGACGACGTCGCTGTAGGTGAAACGGAAGTCCCGGTACCGTGAATCGATGATCTCAAGCGCCGGGGCCACCGCGTCGACACACGACTCGATGTCCGTCGTGGGGTCGGCAAGGTCCACATCACGGCAGAGCCGGTAGGCGACCTCGGGCTCCACCTTCGGGTGGATGAAACGGGAGAGGTCGACGTCATCGCCGTCCGTGACGCGCATGGCGTCGGTGAGCCGCCCGACGATCACGTCGGAGACCCCCATCTGGGCCATCTTGGCCTTGCTGGTGAAGCCGAGTTTCACTCCCACGATCCGCTCGCCGCGCGCCTCACGCCGGGCGAGGAGCGCCGCCTGGATCGCATACGCCTCGTCGACGCCGAAGTCATGCGTATCGGCGAGGGACG
Organism: Streptomyces sp. NPDC048441; assembly: GCF_043200235.1. Taxonomy (NCBI): domain Bacteria; kingdom Bacillati; phylum Actinomycetota; class Actinomycetes; order Kitasatosporales; family Streptomycetaceae; genus Streptomyces; species Streptomyces sp. NPDC048441. The sequence goes on along the minus strand of NZ_JBICXM010000017.1, from coordinate 20,574 downwards.
GGGTGTCGGTGCGTGAGGTCTGCGCGGTGTCGAGCCGTGCGGCGAGCGCTTCGACGGTGTCCGCGTCGACCGGGCCGGTCAGAATCGAGCCGCTCACTTGACGCCCCCTTCCGTACCGGCCGCGCGCCGCGCGGCCAGGTCGAGTGCGATGTCCACGATCATGTCCTCCTGGCCGCCCACCAGTTGACGGCGGCCGACCTCGAGCAGAATCTCCCGGGTGTCGATCCCATAGCGCCCGGCTGCCCGTTCGGCGTGCAGCAGGAAGCTGGAGTAGACACCCGCGTACCCCAGGGTCAGCGTCTCGCGGTCCACCTGTACGGGGCGGTCGCGCAGCGGTCGTACGACGTCGTCGGCGGCGTCCTGAAGCGCGAACAAGTCGCAGCCGTGCTCCCAGCCGAGCAGGTCGGCGACCGCGATGAAGGGCTCCGCAGGGCAGTTGCCCGCCCCAGCCCCCTGTCCGGCGAGGGCCACATCGACGCGGTGGGCGCCGTGCTCGACGGCGGTCACACTGTTGGCGACCGACAGGGACAGATTCTCGTGGGCGTGGATGCCGACCTCGGTCCGGTCGTCGAGGACGTGGCGGTAGGCGTCGATCCGCTCCGCCACGTCCCGCATGGTCAGCCGTCCGCCGGAGTCGGTGACGTACACGCAATGGGCGCCGTACGACTCCATCAGGGCGGCCTGCCGTGCAAGACCGTCGGGGGAGTTGAGATGGCTCATCATCAAGAAGCCCGAGACGTCCATCCCGTGTTCACGCGCCCAGGCGATGTGCTGCGCGCTGACATCGGCCTCGGTGCAGTGGGTGGCGACGCGGACACTGCGTACGCCGAGGTCGTAGGCCCGGCGTAGCTGCTCGATGGTGCCGATGCCGGGGAGGAGCAGGGTCGTCAGCTTCGCGTGTTCCAGGACATCGGCGGCGGCCTCGATCCACTCCTCGTCGCTGTGCGCCCCGAAACCGTAGTTGGCGCTCGACCCGCCCAGGCCGTCGCCGTGCGCGACCTCGATGGCCGCGACCCCGGCCCGGTCGAGCGCGGAGACGATCCGGCGCACCTGATCGACGGTGTACCTGTGCCCCATGGCGTGCATACCGTCCCGCAGGGTCACGTCCTGTATGTAGAGCTTCATGCGGTGCCCCCTGCTGGGACTGCTGGGACTGCTCGGACTGCTCGGAGTGCGGCGATCCGCTCCGCGGTCCTGAGCGCGGCGGAGGTCATGATGTCGAGGTTTCCCGCGTAGTCGGGGAGGTAGTGACCTGCGCCGAGCACCTCCAGGAAGACAGAGACCCTGAATCCGGAGAAGCGTCGCCCCAGGGCCGGGACCATGGCGTCCTCGACGGGGTCGAACTGCACGTCCTGCTTGAGCCGGTAGCCGGGGACGTACTCCTGGACGGCCGCAACCATCCGCCGCACCGAGGCGTCGATCCGCTCCCGTACCGCCGCGTCAAGGGCACCCTCGACCAGGCAGTACACGGTGTCGCGCATGACGAGCGGCGGCTCGGCCGGGTTGAGCACGATGATGGCCTTGCCCACCTCGGCGCCGCCGACGACGCGGATGGCCTCGCTGGTGGTCTCGGTGAACTCGTCGATGTTGGCCCGGGTGCCGGGGCCCGCCGACTTCGACGAGATGGACGCGACGATCTCGCCGTACGCCACCGGGGCGACCCGGGAGACCGCGGCGACGACCGGGATCGTGGCCTGGCCGCCGCACGTCACCATGTTCACGTCCGGCGCGTCCAGATGCTCGTCGAGATTGACCGACGGCACGACGAACGGGCCGAGCGCCGCCGGGGTCAGATCGATCATCGCCTTGCCGTGCCGACGGGCGATGTCCGCGTTGCGTACGTGGGCCTTGGCGGAGGTCGCGTCGAAGATCACCTGGATGTCGGTGAACTCGGGCATGGCCATGAGGCCGTCGATGCCGCGATAGGTGGTGGCGACCTTCAGGCGCCGGGCGCGGGCCAGGCCGTCGGATTCCGCGTCGATGCCGACCAGCGCGCCCATGCGGAGGGTCTTCGACAGACGCATCACCTTGATCATGAGGTCGGTTCCGATGTTCCCGGAGCCGATGACGGCGACCGGAACGGTGGGTGTGTCGCTCACTTGCCCTCCTCCTTTACGGCTGCCTCGACAACCGCCTCGACCTCGCCGAGCTCGTCGAGCGCGAGGCGGAACCGGCCAGGGCCGTCGATCGGCACCATCGGCCCGAGCGCACCGGACATCACCACGTCCCCGGCCCGCAACGGCTGTGCACGCCGCGCCAGTTCGCGCGCCAGCCACGCCACGGCGACGACCGGCGAACCGAGGCAGGCGTGGCCCGCGCCGAAGGAGACGGGGTCGCCGTCCCGGTGGAGCGTCATGCCGATCCGGGAGAGGTCGCGCCCGTAGAGCGTGTACGGGGTGGTGCCGAGGACCACCGCGCCGCTGGAGGCGTTGTCCGCGACGGTGTCCGTGATGGTCAGATCCCAGCCCGCGATCCGGGAGTCGACGATCTCGATGGCCGGGAGTACGAACTCGGTGGCCCGCAGCACATCGGCGACGGTCGCACCGGGCAGGTCCAGATCGCGGCCGATGACGAAGGCGACCTCGCCCTCCGCGCGCGGCTGGAGGAACCGGTCGAGGGGCAGCGGCTCGGTGTGGGCGTACATCATGTCGTCGAAGAGCACACCGAAGTCCGGCTGGAAGACCCCGAACTGCTGTTGTACGACGGGTGCGGTGAGCCCGATCTTGGCGCCGACCCGGCGAGCTCCGGCCGGACGGCGGGCGTCGGCGACCCGGCGCTGCACCTCATAGGCGGCGTCGATGTCGCTCGTACCCAGATGGTGCCGGACCGGCGGACAGGGAGTGCGGGTGGCCGCGGCGCCGGTGAGCAGTTCGGTGGCGGCGTCGATGCGCGCCGTCAAGTCAGCGTCGGGGGTGAGGAGTTCGGTCACAGCTGTACGCACACATTCGTCGGCTCGGTGTAGAAGTGCAGGGAGGAAGCGCCGCCCTCGCGGCCGATGCCGGAGAGTCCGACTCCGCCGAAGGGGGAGCGCAGGTCGCGCAGAAACCAGGTGTTGACCCAGGCCATGCCCACGTTCATCGCCTGCGCCACGCGGTGTCCGCGCCGCAGGTCGTTGGTCCACACCGAGGCGGCGAGGCCGTAATCGGTGTCGTTGGCCAGGGCGATCGCCTCGGCCTCGGTGTCGAAGGGGATGAGCGCGGCGACGGGGCCGAAGATCTCCTCGCGTACGGCACGGTCCGTGTTGGTGAGTCCGGTCCACAGCGTCGGCTCGATCCAGGAACCGCCGTCCAGGTCCGCGCCGAGCCGGGGCACCCCGCCGCCGGTGAGCACCTTGGCACCGGCCTGCTCGGCGAGCTCGAAGTAGCCGAGCACCTTGTTCCGGTGCGCCTGCGAGATGAGCGGTCCTGTGGTGGTCGTCTCGTCCAACGGGCGCCCCAGGCGCAGGCGTTGGGCCCGCTCCACGAGTCCGTCCGCGATGTCCTGGAACACGGACCGCTGGACGTACACCCGCTCGGTGCACAGGCACACCTGCCCGGTGTTGGTGAACACCGACTTGGTCAGGCCGGTCAGCGCCTCGTCGAGGTCTACATCGTCGAAGACGATGGCGGCGTTCTTCCCGCCGAGCTCGAAGGAGACCGGGCGGACGCGGGGCGCGACCGTCTTCATGACGTGCGAGCCGGTCGCCGACGACCCGGTGAACGTCACTCCGTCGATGCCGGGGTGAGAGGTGACGTAGGCCCCTGCCGAGCCGCCGCCGAAACCGTGGACGACGTTGTACGCCCCGGCCGGGAGGCCGACCTCGTCCAGTACCTCCGCGAGGAGCGTGGCCGTGGCGGGTGTCTCCTCGCTGGGTTTGACGACCACGGCGTTTCCGCAGGCGAGGGCCGGGGCGACCTTCCAGGTGAGCAGGAGCAGGGGGAGGTTCCACGGCACGATGACCGCGACGACCCCGAGCGGCTTGCGGACCGCGTAGTTGAGCGCCTGCCTGCCGCCCGCGAGGTCGGTGAGGAAGGATTCCTGACCTGCGGCGGCGACCACGTCGGCGAAGGCGCGGAAGTTGGCGACGGCCCGCGCCACATCGAGTTCCCGTGCCTGGGTCACCGGCTTGCCGGTGTCGGCGATCTCGGCGGCGACGAACTCGTCGAAGCGTTCCTCGATCCGGTCCGCGGCGCGGCGCAGGAGCGCGGTCCGCTCACGTACCGCCGTGCCCGCCCAGCCGCCGTCGAGGGCCCGTCGGGCCGCCGCTACGGCGCGGTCCACGAGGGACTCGTCCGCCTCGTGGACACGGGCGTGGACCAGGCCGGTGGCCGGGTCGATCTTGTCGAAGCTGCGGTTCTCGTCGGGTTCGACGTAATGGCCGTCGACGAAATTGCGGATCCACCGCCGTGTATCTGCCGTCATGACCACCACTCTGGGAGGTGTGGCCATGCCGGACAAATGATGTTCTCGTACGCAGCTATGCCCGTGCTGGTATATCTCGTTGATGTCGCCGCGGTCAGAGTTCGGTATACCCAAATGGATATACGGAGCTTCCGGATTGGCATTTGTGCGTCATGTCTCACGGGGTGAGGATCCACGGCTAACAGACCCCGATGGATAGGTCACCCATGAGCCTCAGTGATGCACCTCAGGAAGAAGGCACGGGCGGGGAAAGGGCCGCTTCCGGAAGAACGACTCCGGCAAGAATGGCCCCCGCAAGAACGGCCCCCGCAAGAACGGCTCTCGCGACGCTGGCCGGTACCACGCTCGAGTGGTACGACTTCTTCCTCTACGGCACGGCAGCCGCCCTCATCTTCGACAAACAGTTCTTCCCCTCGCTGAGTCCCGCGGCGGGAACCCTCGCGGCATTCAGCACGCTCGCCGTCGGCTTCATCGCCCGGCCCCTCGGCGGCCTGGTCTTCGGACATTTCGGCGACCGCATCGGACGGAAGGCGACCCTGGTGGTCTCCCTGGTCCTGATGGGAGTCGGATCCACGCTCATCGGCGCCATTCCGAATTACGACGCCATCGGATTCTGGGCGCCGGTCCTGCTGGTCGTGCTGCGCGTCATCCAGGGCATCGGGCTCGGCGGCGAAGGCGCCGGGGCGACGCTGATGTCCATGGAGCACGCGCCGCGGGGCAAGCGGAATCTGTACGCGGGCTTCCCTCAGATGGGGACACCGGCCGGCCTGGTCCTCGCCAACCTCATCTTCCTCGCCACCAACTCCCTCATGGGGGACAGCGCGTTCACCTCATGGGGCTGGCGGATTCCGTTCCTCCTGAGCTTCGTTCTCGTCGCGATCGGTCTGGTGATCCGGCTCCGGGTCACGGAGTCCCCTTCCTTCAACCGCGTTCTCGAGCAGGACGACGTCGTCAAGTTCCCACTGGCGGAAGCACTCAAGGTCGGATTCCCGCGACTGGCCCTCACCTTGCTCGCCGTGGTCGCGAACTCCGCGGTCGCCTATGTGTTCATGGTGTTCACCCTGTCGTACGGCACCAAGAATCTCGGCTACGACAAGCAATTCCTCATCCTGAGCGTGACAGCGGCCGCCGTACTGTGGTTCGCGACCATTCCCGTATGGACGAGAATCGCGGACCGGTACGGCCGGAGAACGATGTTCATCGGTGGCTCAGCCGCGATCCTGGTGTGGTGCGCCGCCTTCTTCCCGCTGCTCGACACGGGGAATTCCGTCCTGGCCGTCGTGGCGCTCACGGGAATGGGGCTCGTCATCCCGGTCACCCACTGCGTGCAGGGCGGCATCATCGCCGACACCTTCCCCGTCCACGTCCGCTATTCCGGGTCCTCGCTCATCCTCCAGACCGGCGCCATCCTCGGCGGCGGCCTGGCGCCCATGATTTCCACCGCACTGCTGAACTCCGGAGACGGTTCCTCTTCGGCGGGCGTGACGTGGTACCTGGTGGCGATGTGCGGGATCAGCCTCGCCGGGGCGGTGGCGCTGTTCCGTGCGGTGCCGGAGACTGCGCCCGGTTCAGTCGTACTCACCACGGAGGGCGCAGAAGCATGACGGATTCGACGACGATCGGCACAGGACTGATCCGCACAGGACCGATCCGGTACGCCACGGCCGAGCGTTTCGCCCGCCCGCGCCCGGTAAAGGATGAGGACCCCCGCCCGTCGAGCGGCGAGATCTGCCCGCAGCTGCCCTCCAGGCTCGACGCGGTGATGGGCCCGCCCCTCGACACCCACCCGCAGGGCGAGGACTGTCTGAACCTGTCGATCACGACACCGGCCCGCGACACCGGGGCCCGGCCGGTGCTCGTGTGGTTCCACGGCGGCGGGTTCAGCAGCGGCGCCGGGCTGATGGACTGGTACGACGGCGGTGCGCTCGCCGCCGAAGGCGATGTGGTGGTCGTCAGCGTCAACTACCGCCTGGGCGCGCTGGGTTACCTCTGCCTCGACGGTGTCAGCGAGGGCAATCTCGGCCTGTACGACCAGCTGGAAGCGCTGCGCTGGGTGAGCGCGCACATCGCCGCGTACGGGGGAGACCCCGGCAACGTCACGGTGCTGGGGCAGTCGGCCGGCGGCCTGTCCATCCGTCTGCTCCTCGACATGCCGGAGGCCAAGGGGCTGCTGCGCCGGGCGATCCTGCAGAGCGCCCCGCTCGAAGTCGCGACGCGCCCCCGCGAGGCCGCCCTGGTCCTCGGCCGCCTCTTCGCCGAGGCCCTCGGCACGGACCCGCACACCGCCGACGTATCCGAGATCCTGGCGGCGCAGCGCGAGACCGCGCTGGCGAACCTGCGCCTGTCCGGAAGCTCGATGGAACCCGCGTTCACGCCGGTCCGGGGCGCGGACCCCCTCCATCTCCATGGGCTGGACCCTTCCTCCGACCCCTCCGCCAATTCCTCGTTCGATTCCTTCGACGCGAACGTGCGCGGCCTGGACGTCCTGTACGGCTGGAACCTCGACGACATGACCGCGTTCCCCGGTGAGGGCGACGACACGGCGAGCCTCACTCGCCGCGTCTATGAAGAGCCGCTCGCCCTCTTCGGGAAGCGCCTGGCGCGAGCGGGCGCCCACGTGTACACGTACCGCCTCGACTGGCGCCCGGCCGGATCACCCTTCGGGGCCACTCACTGCGTCGAGCTGCCGCTGCTCTTCGGCTCGCGGGAGGCATGGCGGGCCTCGCCGATGCTCGGGGACACTCCCTGGGAGGACATCGACGCACTGGGCTCGGCCCTGCGCGCCGACTGGATCGCCTTCGCCCGCACAGGCACGTATGACCCGCGCAGGCACGTATGACTCGGCCCGCGCTCGCCCCGCGTGAGACCAGAGGTCCAGAAATTTCCGCAATGTGGTGCGGGCTCTAGGCCGGCCGGGCGAAATTTGAGCCGGTTGCCCGTGCCGTGAAGCCCATCTCGTGCTACTGTTGTTCTTAGTTGCAGTTGTGGTTCCCATAAGACTTCAAGTGCTTTGGTGGATCAATATCCGCCGGGCACTTTTGTATTTCCGGAGAAGTTTTCCGGACGGGGCAATCAACGTGGCGACGCCGGGGTTCGCACAGTGCGGGTCCCGGAGCTTGCCCCGAAGGAGATATTTAGTATGGCTACTGGCACCGTGAAGTGGTTCAACTCGGAAAAGGGCTTCGGCTTCATCGAGCAGGAGGGTGGCGGCCCGGACGTCTTCGCCCACTACTCGAACATCGCCACCCAGGGCTTCCGTGAGCTTCAGGAAGGCCAGAAGGTGAACTTCGATGTCACTCAGGGCCAGAAAGGCCCGCAGGCCGAGAACATCGTTCCTGCCTGACGCTGAAGCGTAAGACGACGCTGGTGCCCGCACCTCACGGTGCGGGCACCAGCTCGTTGCTGTTTAAAGAAGTTTGTCTTTTTTTCGGCTCGTGCTTGCAATTCGTTCGGTTGATATTCGCCGAGAATTCCTCGATGCGTGCCATATCGAGGAAGGTTCTCCATGAACCGTTCAGCTCGCACGAACGACCGCTATTCCAATCCCCGCAGCGTCCATGCCCGTAAGGGCGGCGGAGCCCGCCCCGGCGGCAACCGCTCCGGCGGTCAGGGGCGCCGTCCCGCCGCACCGCAGGGCGAGTTCGCCCTGCCGGTCACCATCACCCCTGGCCTTCCCGCGGTGGAGACCTTCGGTGAACTGGACATGCCGGCCACGCTCCTGAAGACGCTCACCGGCCTCGGCGTGACCGAGCCGTTCCCGATCCAGGCCGCCACGCTGCCGAACGCCCTCGCGGGCCGCGACGTACTCGGCCGTGGCCGCACCGGTTCGGGCAAGACCCTCGCCTTCGGCCTTCCGCTCCTCGTGCGCACCGCAGGTCAGCGCGCCGAGTCGAAGCGGCCCCTGGCGCTGGTCCTCGTTCCCACCCGGGAGCTCGCCCAGCAGGTCACCGAGGCACTCACGCCGTATGCCCGCGCCCTGAAGCTGAAGCTCGCCACGGTGGTCGGCGGCATGTCGATCGGCAGGCAGGCCGGTGCGCTGCGATCCGGGGCCGAGGTGCTCGTCGCGACGCCGGGCCGCCTCAAGGACCTCATCGAGCGCAAGGACTGCCGCCTCGACCGGGTGAGCATCACCGTCCTCGACGAGGCCGACCAGATGGCCGATATGGGCTTCATGCCCCAGGTCACCGAGCTGCTCGATCAGGTGCGCCCCGACGGTCAGCGGATGCTGTTCTCCGCCACGCTCGACCGCAATGTGGACCTCCTGGTGCGCAGCTACCTCCATGACCCGGTCGTCCACTCGGTCGACCCCTCCAAGGGCGCGGTCACCACGATGGAGCACCACGAGCTGCATGTGCACGGCGCCGACAAGATGGCGACCGCCACGGAGATCGCGGCGCGTGACGGCCGGGTGCTCATGTTCCTGGACACCAAGCACGCCGTCGACCAGTTCACCAAGCACCTGATGGGCAGCGGCGTACGCGCCTCCGCGCTGCACGGCGGCAAGTCCCAGCCGCAGCGCACCCGCACCCTCGCCCAGTTCAAGACCGGCGCTGTCACGGTTCTGGTGGCCACGAACGTCGCGGCCCGCGGCATCCACGTCGACAACCTCGACCTGGTGGTCAATGTGGACCCGCCCAGCGACCACAAGGACTACCTCCACCGAGGCGGCCGTACGGCCCGTGCCGGTGAGTCCGGCAGTGTCGTCACCCTGGTCACGCCGAACCAGCGCCGTGACATGAGCCGTCTGATGTCCGCCGCCGGGATCCGGCCGCAGATCACTCAAGTCCGTTCCGGCGAGGCCGAGTTGAGCCGCATCACGGGCGCGAAGGCGCCTTCCGGTGTGCCCATCGCCGGGGCCGCACCCAGCACGGAGCGCCCCAAGCGCGGTGGCGCCCCCTTCCGTGGGATGGGTACGCGTCCGGGGCAGCCCGCCCGCTCGGGTGCCGGTTCCCGCCGGTCCGGCGATTCCCGCGAGATGATCGAGGCCCGTAAGGCCGCGCGGGTGCGTCGCGCCGCCTGAGCGGGATCCTGACCGGGATCCCGGGCGGCCTCCCGTGCGGCTGAGCCAACTTCTTGACCTGTAGGTCAAGAAGGGGCTAGGCTCTTCGTCATGGGAAGGCCGAAGCAGTTCGATCCGGACGCCGCCGTCGAGCAGGCCATGGACGTGTTCTGGCGCAAGGGATATGCCGCCACCACGCCCCAGGACCTCGTCGATGCGCTCGGCATCGGCAAGGGCAGTCTCTACAACACCTTCGGCAGTAAGCACGCCTTGTTCGAGCGGGCGCTGCGCCGCTACCGCGACAGTCAGGCCCTGGCTCTCATCGAGATGCTAGAGGAGCAGGGGCCCGTGAAGGAGCGGTTGCGCGCCGCGCTGTGGCTGCTCGTCGAAATGGACCTCGCCGACCCGGACCGGCGCGGCTGCATGGCGGTGAATGCGGCGGCGGAGCTGGCCGGGACGGACGAGGTGGCGACCGATCTCGTCCGGGGCATGTTCGACCGCACCGAGGAAGCCTTCTGTGTGCTGGTGGGGGAGGGGCAGCGTGCGGGAGAGATCGCTGCCGGTCGTGACGCGCGCGCTGTCGGGAGCCTGCTGCTGACCACGGTCGTCGGTCTGCGTCTTATGGCGCGGGTCGCCGAAGGGCCGGAGCGCCTTTCCAGGGTGATCGACGCGACGGTCGACTCGCTCTGAATCTCTGATCGCTGACGTCTTCGGCGGTCTCGACGTCTACCCATGTTATGTACCTGTAGTTCAAAAATAGTTCAAAAACTGCCTGCGCGGCAGCGCAAGAGCGGCCTGCGTACCTGTTATCCGCTATCCGTCATCCGCTATCTGATATCTGCTATTTGCGTGAAGGAGCTGGAGAAGCATGAAGCTCGACCTCAACGCCAAGACCGCCGTGGTCACCGGTGCCAGCCGTGGCATCGGCCTGGCCACCGTCAGGACGCTGATCGACGAGGGTGTGCGTGTCGTCGGCGCGGCCCGCACCATCACCCCCGAGCTCAAGGAGTCCGGAGCCTTCTCCGTGTCGGCCGACCTCAGTACCGCGGAGGGAGTGGCCACCCTCATGGAAGGCGCCTTCGCCGAACTGGGCGGTATCGACCTGCTGGTGAACAACGTCGGCGCCGGTGACGCCGTGCAGCTGGCCGGCTTTCTCGACACCGATGACGCACAGTGGCAGGGCATCTTCGATCTCAACCTGCTCAGCGCGGTGCGCGTCACCCGCGCCGCACTGCCCAGCCTGATCGAGCGCCGTGGCGCCATCGTCAATGTCTCGTCCATCAACACCCGCCTCCCCGCAGCGGGTCCGGTCGCCTACAGCGCGGCCAAGTCGGCACTCACCTCGCTCAGCAAGTCGCTGTCCGAGGAGTTCGGGCCGCAGGGCGTACGGGTCAACACGGTCTCGCCCGGTGTGGTGCGCACCTCGATCTGGTCGGACCCCGAAGGCTTCGGCGGCAAGGTCGCGGCCAGCGCCGGTGTCGAGCACGCGGCGTTCATCGAGCAGATCCCGAGCGCGTTCAACATTGCCAGCGGACGCATCACCGAGCCAAGAGAAGTGGCGGCGCTGATCGCGTTCCTGCTGTCGGATGTGGCGGGCAATGTCACTGGCGCGGACTACGTGATCGACGGAGGCATGGTCAAGACAAGCTGACGCGGGGCGGCGCGGGGTGCGGGCGGCAGTGTCCGGGATCGGGATCGGGATCGGGTTTGCGCCGCCCGTGCCTCACTGCCTCACCCGAGTTCTGTCCTCGTCTTCGCGCCTCGGGCGAGGAGCCACTGGATGACGACGCCGTCGGCGTCTTGGATGTGCGCGATGTCGAGTGGGGTCATGTCGTCGTAGCCGACCCAGTTGAGGTCGGCTCCCTGCTGCAACAGGCATTGCGCGATGGGGAGTTGGCCACCGTGGCAGGCGCCCCAGAAGGCGCTGGTGACGTCGGACTCCGCAGGGGGGTCCGGGGCGGCGAGGAAGGCCTCGACCTGGCTGAGGAGGCCGAGTGTGGCGGCATCCTGGAGGTCCGCGCGGGCCCCTCGCTCCAGGAGCCGGTGGGCTGCCCGCCACTGGCCGAAGCCGCGCGCGTCGGCGAGCGGGGTGCCGCCGCCGATGACGGCTCCGGGTGCCTCGATGTCGGCGCCGGCGTCGATGAGGGCGTCCAGGGCGATGATGTCGTCGTTGCTGGCGGCCCAGTGCAGGGGGGTCTCCGTGTGGGCCCCGACGAAACGCACGTCGGGGTCGGCGCCTGCCGCGACGAGGATGGCGATGGCCGCCGCGGCGTGCGGGCGGTGGCCGGGCCAGTCGGTGGCGATGTGCAGCAGGCTCCGTCGGCCGGCCGCGGGACCGTCCTGACTGATACCGGCGGTGGCCAACTCGGGGTAGCTGTCCAGAAGTTTGCGCAGTACGAGCACGTCACCGTTCCGGATCGCCTCAGTCGCCGTGATGGCCAGCGGGTCTTGGGAGTCGACGATTTCCATGGCGGGGCGGCCTCCTGCTGGGTCGGTCTGGTCCAGACCTATTGACGGCAGGTCTGGACCACTTTACGGTGTGGCGCGTCGCACCACTTACGTCTCCAGGCACCACAGTCCAGGAGGTAAGCGTGTCACCCCAGACTTCTCCCCTCACTCCGGCCCCGCGCCGCACACGTTTCCGCCTTCTGGCGGTCGGTACGGCAACGGCCTTCGCCGTTTCGCTGCTGGTCGGCGCCGCACCAAGTGGCGCGTCACAGAACCGTCAGGACGGCCGGGCCACCGCCCAGGACGAAACATGCGCGGTCAAGTCACGGCCCACCGAAAAGGTGCTCCAGGGCTACTGGGAGAACTGGGACGGAGCAGCCAACGGCGTGCATCCGCCGTTCGGTTGGACCCCGATCACCGACACCCGAATGCGCGACCACGGCTACAACGTGATCAACGCGGCGTTCCCCGTCATCCGTTCCGACGGCACCGTCCTGTGGGAGGACGGAATGGACTCGACGGTGAAGGTCGCCACACCCGCCGAGATGTGCCAGGCCAAGGCGAACGGCGCCACGATCCTGATGTCGATCGGCGGTGCGACGGCGGGTATAGACCTCAGCTCGAGCACGGTCGCCGACCGCTTCGTGGAGACCGTGGTGCCGATCCTGAAGAAGTACAACTTCGACGGCATCGACATCGACATCGAGACCGGCCTCGTCGGCAGCGGCAACATCAACCAGCTCTCCGCCTCGCAGGCCAACCTCGTCCGCATCATCGACGGCGTACTCGCCCGGATGCCTGCCAACTTCGGTCTGACGATGGCTCCCGAGACCGCATACGTCACGGGAGGGAGCGTGACCTACGGCTCGATCTGGGGCGCGTACCTCCCGATCGTGAAGAAGTACGCGGACAACGGCCGCCTGTGGTGGCTGAACATGCAGTACTACAACGGGAGCATGTACGGATGCTCCGGCGACTCCTACTCCGCCGGTACCGTCCAGGGCTTCGTCGCGCAGACGGACTGCCTGAACAAGGGTCTTGTCGTCCAGGGCACCACGATCAAGGTGCCCTACGACAAACAGGTCCCTGGCCTGCCGGCTCAACCCGGCGCCGGCGGCGGCTACATGGCCCCGAGCCTGGTGACCCAGGCGTGGAACCACTACAACGGCGCGCTCAAGGGCCTGATGACCTGGTCCATCAACTGGGACGGGTCGAAGGGGTGGACGTTCGGCGACAACGTGAAGCGGCTTCTTTAGGTGAAGCGGCTTATCCGGGCAGCGTCCGCGCAGTCACTTCGACGGTCTTCTCCAGGACATGGCCGACGCCGGTCACGCCCAGCGCGAGCGCACGAACCTCTTCCGGTGGTCTCCGGTAGTGGCTGGTGGCCTCCCGCCCTGCGCTGCTGGAGCGCTTCGACCGGGACGGGTACCTCTTCCTGCCCGGGTTCCTCGACCCGGCGGTCGTCCTGCGGTTTCGCCGCCACTACTTCGCCACGTTGTGCCGCAACCTCGCGATCGTCGGCTTCTTCCGGCGGTTGCTCGGGGCCGAGGAGATCAAGAAGATCTCTTCGTGGGCGGCGATTCTGTTTGCTCCCACGTTGGTGGGGACGATCTATGGGATGAACTTCGACACGATGCCGGAGTTGGGGTGGGCGTTCGGGTACCCCTTCGCGATCCTGCTGATGGCGGGGGTGTGCGTGAGTCTGTACTTCATTTTCAAGCGGCGGGATTGGCTGTAGTGGCGGCCACGCAGCCATAGATCAACTTCGCTGACGTGAATGCTGCGAAGTTGCCACTTCGACCTACTGGGGAGAATCTGGGGAGAATGCGCGGCGCTGGGGAGCATCGTCACCCCGTCACACGTCGCTCGACGTCTCCTGCGCGGCTTTCCCCCCTTCCTTCTGTCGTGACGAGTCGTCACTGCTGGTACCGACCGCAACGAGGACCTTGAGACTCCAATCGCCCGAGGTACCCGGCTGCGGCACGTCCGGCAGAATTGCACCCAAGGTATTCGCTCGCCCAGCGCCGATCGATGACCGACATATCTCAGTAACCAGATCAAGGACCGGGTCCACTCGGCGGATCGATCACACCCCTGGTGAGGCGGCAACGGCCCAGCGCCTTCTAAGAACCTGACTGCAGGTTTGAGTCGCAACGGAGGTGCCCCAATTCGAAAACCACTGTGAGACGGGGGGTAAGCACCACAACTCTGCCGCACAGGATGCCGTCGCCCCCGAGCGGGCAAGCACCGCTAGTCACCCCAACCACCGTCGGAACAGCCCCCGGGCTGGGTAGAGTTCGAGTCCAGTGGTCCACGACGTCGGGTGGTGGGGTGGGAAGGAAATTCTTCATCGCCTTAGGGAGCGGCAAGTACTGCCACCTTCCGAAGGAAGAACAACTGGCTTCCGTACCGGCGGACATGCAGGTGACCACCGAACTGTTCCGTGCGTTCACCTACGAGGCCGTGTTACCAGGACTAGGAGACTACGACAGTGCTGACCAAATACGCCGCAAACTGACCCATTGGTCGTCCGACACGGACCTGGCCTCCGATGACGTCGTCGTCGTGTACTTCGCGGGCCACGGATCCGTGGAGGAACGGGACCGTCACTACTTACTCTGCTGGGACTCGCAGGAGGACGACCTCGTCTCAACCGCCTTGGCCACCGAGGACCTGGTGCGCATCCTGTGTCGTGGCGAATTACGTCACCTGCTGCTGATTCTCGACACTTGCTCAGCCGGAGTGGGAAGTGCCGATGCCGCTACGGTCACGCTGCAGACGATCGCTCACCGGAGCACCTCCGGCCGCGCCTCCACTGGTCTGTGGTTCCTGAGCTCAGCCCGGCCCAAGGACATCGCAGAAGACGGCCGATTCGTCGCTGCCCTGGTCGCGGCCGTCGAAACGACGGCCAAAAGAACAGGGCAACGCCAGCAGTATCTGGATCTCACCGAACTCGTCAAAGCGATCAACGAGCAGTTCGACGCCGAAGGCTGCAGCCAGCGTGCCGGGTTGGCGTGTGGACTGGTGACCGGTCTCGCACCGTTCCTCGCCAACTCGAACTATCGGGAGGAGCTTCCTCCCCTGGGCACTGATCTGCAGGTCCAACGACGCGTGGCCGATCGCGACTTGGACGAGCACTTCGGCCCCCGGTCTCGGGGCGTGGAGTTCGAGTCCGAACAGGGCCTGTACTTCAGCGGCCGAATCCAGGTGCTGTCTGAACTCGTGGAGTGGCTCACCGCACCCCGCGGCGACGGTCGCGGCAGGGTGGTCACCGGCAGCCCTGGATGCGGAAAGTCCGCAGTGCTCGGACGGATCGTCGCCTTATCGGACTCCGAGTACCGGTCGCGTCTGGACCTCTCCGATATCGACGCCTCAACCGTGCTTCCTGCAAGGTGCGTGTCAGCCGCAGTCCACGCCCGCCATAAACGGCTGGAGGAGGTGGTCGAACGCATAGCCACCGCACTGGACACCTGTACCGACGGTCCCGCCGCCCTGCTGCAAGAGCTGACCCGGCGCGGGCGTCAAGGGACGCCCATCGTCGTCGTGGTGGACGCCGTGGACGAGGCAGGGTCTGACACCGCAGCGGACGCTGGCGGCCACGGGGAACCCCGCAGGATCACTCGCGAACTGCTGCGCCCGATGTCCGAAATTCCCGGCGTGAGACTGCTGGTGGGCGCCCGCCACGAACTCGTGGGCCCGCTGGGCCACACATTCACTGTCATGGACCTGGATCAGAGCAGTTACCGGGCGACCCAAGAGGACGTGTCGGGCTATGTCACACGGGTACTGCTCGCCAGCGACGAACCCGAGATCCCGACGCCCTACCGAGGCCAGCCTTCCCGTGCACGGACAGTCGCCGGAGCGGTCGCGGCAAAAGCGGCCGGCGTCTACCTCTACGCAAGGACGACGGCGCGCACACTGCGTTCCGACGGATCCCCCGTAAACACCAGCTGCCCAGGCTGGGCCGAGGACCTGCCCAGCGAGGTGGGCGAAGCCTTCGACGATTATCTGGCTCGCTTCGGTCCGGACGAAGCACGGGTGCGAAGGATGCTGCTCGCGCTGGCCTTCTCAGAGGGCAAAGGATTGCCGCGGGGTCGCGTATGGACCACGCTCAGCACAGTGATCGCGGGAGTTGCGTGCACCGAAGCGGACGTAACTTGGACGCTGGACGTGGCGGAGGCATACGTGGCCGAAGTCATCGACGATGACCAACGGTCCGCATACCGCCTGTACCACAAGGCGCTCGCCGAGCATCTGCGTGCCACTGCGGACCGGTCAGCCGAGCAGGTCCAACGGTCGATCGTACGAGCCTTGCGATCACTCGTCTCCGAGCCGACCGACGGCCCGCCGGACTGGTTCGGCGCCGTCGGGTACGTCCGGCGGCATCTCGCCACCCACGCAGCAGCAGGTGGCGCGTTGACCGAACTGATCGAGGATCCGGGCTTCCTCCTGGCCAGCGATCCACGCTCCCTCCTCACAGCTTTTGCCTCCATCGAGGGTGCCACTGCACGACGAATACGCAGCGCCTACGAACAAGTGGCTCACCGGCTAAGCCCCGACCGTCCACTCGGAGACCGCGCTGCGGACCTGCAGCTCTCGGCCCGCCGGTGCGAGGCCGATCTCCTGGCCAACCGCGTCGAGGACCTCTCGCTGACACGCCCCTGGTCCGCGAACTGGGCCTGGTGGTCCACTAGCGGCGTCCACCGGCTCCTCGCCGGCCATTCCCGTACCGTGAGTTGTGTCGCTGTCGGCGCACTGGACAGTCGTCCCATTTCAGTGACCGGCAGCGTCGATGGTACGGCACGGGTCTGGGACCTGACGGCTCAGCAGCAGATAGGCAGCCCCATGGTCGTCGACATCGCCGTGAGCTCCGTGGCCATCGGCGAACTGGGCGACTACACCGTAGCCCTCACAGGCGGTGAGGACGGCACGGTCAGAGTCTGGGACTTGTCAGCCGGCCAGGAGTACGGAGCGCCGCTGCGCGGGCACACCAACCGGGTGGCGAGCATCGCGGTCGGAGCCCTCCACCGTCGTCCGGTCGTACTTACCGCCAGCGCGGACGGCACAGCACGACTATGGGATCTCCAAAACCGGTGTCAGCTGGGAGGCGAGCTGACCGAGCACCGCCGTTCAGTACTCGCAGCCTGCCTCGGCGAACTCGATGGGCGGCCGATCGCCGTCACCGGCGGGGACGACAAGGCCGTGTACGTCTGGGACCTGTCCGAGGCGGTCGAGGGTGGGAACGCCCGAGTGGACGGCAGCCCGCTTATTGGCCCCTCTATGGGCGTTTCCGCAGTCTGCGTAACGGAAGTGGACGGCCGAACTATTGCTCTCGTCGGCGACAAGGCAGGCATGCTCAGCCGATGGGATCTTCACGATCGCCGTCAGATTGGAGAACCGGTCAGTGCGCACGTCTACTACAGCCGCAGCGGCGTAGCCTCGGCCTCAGCCGGCCACTTCGGAGGGCGCCCAGTGGCGGTAACGTGCGGGCGCATGGAAGCACGGGTGTGGGACGTCAACACCCTGCAGCAACTCGGGCCGCCTCTGCGCGGCCACGTCGGCGACATCACCGCAGCGGCGCTTTTCGACCAGGGAGACATCGCCCTCACCGTGACGGTGAGCGAGGACCGGACGGCTCGGATCTGGGACCTCACCGCGGACCAGCCCGCAGAAGGCCATGCCCGACCGGTGTTGGCGACGGCCTACCACCCGTATCAGGGTCGGGACCTGGCTGTCACCGGGAGCGAAGACGGATCAGCCCGTCTGTGGGACATGGCCACCAGCCAGGAGTGCGCTGCCCCCTTGGAGGGTCACACCGGTCAGGTATTGGCCGTCGCGGTTGGAGAGGTAGGTGGTTCACTTGTCGTGGCCACCGGCGGGTCCGACAACACCGTTCGGTTGTGGGAGCCCTTCCGCACCGGCCCCCTGGGCGGTCCCTTACTGGGCCACACCAATGCCGTTCGCTGCGCCATCTTCGGCGAATTTGACGGGCGATCGGTTCTGCTCACCGGAAGCGACGACGGCACGGTGCGTGTCTGGGACACGAGTGACGGCGCACAACTCTGCTCACCGATGGCAGGACACATAGGGGACATCCGACACCTCTCGGTCCGAAGTAGCGGACGAACTCTCGAGGTCGCTCTTTGCACCTCTCTGCACCACGGATACCTGTGGCACATCAACCCCGGCTCAACTCACCTGACAGCAACGACCCATACCCATTTCGATGCAACTACCCTCACGCCCGGCGCACGGACCGTAGGAGTCGGATTCCACCAGGGCCGCCCCGTCGTGCTTGTCATCATGGACGGAAACGATGTCCACGCCCGGGACATGGAGACCTCCGCCATCATCGGGGGACCCTACGTCGGTCACACCGGATTCGTCGCGGCAGCAGCGCTAGGCCCGATCGGCAGCAGGACAGTCCTGGCCACGACCTCCTACGACAACACGTTTCGCGTGTGGGACCTGGAGTCCGGTGTCGAGGAAGGCCCAGCCCTTTCGAGTTGCAACAACATGGCGCCAGGCGCACAGATTCCACCTGTCGTTGGGCGTGTTGGAAACGTGCCGGTATTGATCGGGGTCGGCTCGCACCACGTCCGCCTGTGGGACTTGACCGCCATGCAACCGCTGGGCGAACCGCTCTACGGCCTCGAACAACACCTACTCTCGGCCGAAATCACCAGCACCGCAGACGGCTGCGCCGTCGTCGTGACAGGCAGTCTCGACGGTACTGTGCGCGTCCACGAACTGGACACTGGCCGTCAGGTCTCCGCCCACCTGACCTCAGGGGCCTACACGATCTACCACGCTGCCACGGAGACCCTCGACAGCGAAGTAATCGTGGTCCGCAGCAGCTGGACCGATGTCGAGGTCTGGGGCATTGACACACGCCACAGGCTGGCAAGACGGGCCGGCTACTCGCGGCTTGCGCATGTCAACGTGATCGAAGGGCGCCCCGTTCTCGTCTCTGTTGCCGCGGACTACACCATCCATGCCTGGGATCTCGCCACAGAGACTCCCGTATGTCCGCCGATGTCAGGCCACACAGCCATGGTCAACACACTGCGGGCCGGACAGGTTGCCGGTGTGCCGATCGCGGCCAGCGCGTCGTACGACGGAACCGTGCGCCTGTGGGACCTTCGGACCGGCCTGCCAAACGGGGAGGTCCGAAGCGGCTACGAGATGGGGGCGACCGCACTGGACCTGGCGGTCATCGGCGGGCGCGATCATCTAGCAACCGGGTCGGGTGCTGGCCGGATCCACCTGATGCCATTGGACGGCCACCCGCCCTCCGAAACCGAACTGGACCGATTCCCTGCGGCAGTACGGTGCGTGCGCTTGGCGAACGTAGGCAGCACTCCGACACTCGTTGCCGCCGACGAGTACGGCTTGGTGCGCGTCTGGGACCTCGAAGCAGCCTGCCTCCAGGCGGAGATCAACGTCGGCAGCGGAATTAATGGAGTCTCCATCGACGCAGTCGGCCGGATCTGCGCAGCGACCGACATGGGATTGGTAGTCCTCCGCCTAGCTCCCTCAGCTCATACAGAACAGGGGCATTCCCCATGACCCGTGTCGTCCTGATCCATGGCATCGGGCAACATCTGAAAGGTCCCCAAACTATTACGGAGACTTGGTTCCCGGCCCTTAATGACGGCCTCACCGTTTCCGGCGCCAGCACGCTGCCACGCCACGACGTCTCGGTCGCCTTCTACGGTGACCTGTTTCGCCGACCCGGACACCGCGGCGTCGGCGAGCCTCCACTCGACGCCTCCGATGTCGAACTCGGGCTCGAATACGAGCTGCTCCTCTCATGGTGGCAGGCAGCCGCAGACGCGGAAGCCCAGGTTCCTGGCCCGGAAGCCCCTGCCCGACTGCGGACACCACGCATCGTCCAGCGGGCGCTCAACGCGCTCAGCCACTCGGCCTTCTTCACCGGCCTCGCCGAGAGCGTGATGATTGGCAGTGCGCGCCAGGTCCGGCGCTACTTCACCGAACCAGAAGTCCGACGGGCGGCCGGAGAACGTCTCTCGCGCGCGGTGACCAGCGAGACAACAACGATCGTCGCCCATTCCCTGGGTAGCGTGGTCGCCTACGAAACACTGTGCGCACACCCGCAGTGGCACGACCTGACGCTGATCACACTCGGCGCTCCCCTCGCCGTACGCGGCCTCGTGTTCGACCGGCTCCATCCCCCTCCGCAGGGCGAAACGGCCCGTTGGCCGGTCCCCCTGAAGCGCTGGATCAACATCGCTGACCACGGAGATGTCGTGGCGCTGGTCAAAGAGCTAGCGCCCTCGTTCGGAAGCCGCATCCAAGATCTGACTGTCAACAACGGCGCCCATGCCCACGATGTCCGCCCATACCTGACCGCGCGTGAAACTGGTCTCGTTCTTGCGGAGACGCTCGCCTGAGCCGCTAGACCCAAGTCACGTTGCGTGTCCCACTGAAACGTTCCCTGGAGGGCTACCGTCACACTGACCGCCTCCCCAACTTGATTCCGCTACGTCACGTAATCTGTATTCGGACATAGATCACGCTCTCGGCTAGCGACAAGTCTGCGTAGGTCAGCCCTACGCACGCGACAACTTCAAGAAGATCTCGTCTTGGGCGGCGATCCTGTTCGCGCCGACGCTGGTGGGGACGATCTACGGGATGAACTTCGAGACGATGCCGGAGCTGAAGTGGGCGGCGGGGTATCCGTTCGCGATTCTGCTGATGGCGGG